>NZ_JBEXCR010000083.1:32290-32625 GCF_040605375.1 Nonomuraea sp. NPDC005650 | reverse complement strand
CGGGACGCTCTCGGGGAACTGCGGGACCTTGACCTCAACGAACGGCATCTTCACGTCCAGGGGGCTGAATGGGACGCCCATGGGGCAAAGCACCATAGGCGATGGGTGGGAACAATCTTCTTCATGAAAGAAGACGCGCAGCGCGGGCGCAGGAAGGCGACCCGGTCCCCCGGACCGGCGTCGTGCCGTGGGAGACGGTTACCAGTCCCGGGGGAGAGCGGGCCTGGACGGTCGGGCTGCTCCGGGAGGCGCTGGCCGGCCTGCCCGACGACGCGCCGGTCATCGTCCACGTCGCCAGCGAGAGCGACCTCCAGACCGTGGACGATCAGATCATC
>NZ_JBEXCR010000083.1:24982-32193 GCF_040605375.1 Nonomuraea sp. NPDC005650 | reverse complement strand
ACGGGTACGGCATGGAGCGCGACCCGATCTTCGCCCTTGAGTGCCACTGGCACACCAAGGACCAGCTACTCATTCGCCCGAAGCGCCCCCGGCGCACGTAGGCCCCTCCGGTGCCGCACGCCGACCATGTTCGAGCCGTCGCCCTCGCGCGCACACCCCTCGCGACCAGGAGACTGTTCCTTTCGGCGTTACTTGGTCCTGCGCCCCGAAAACGCCTGCGCGTGCTGAGTAAGTGCGTCCGGGACCGTTGCAACCGGCCCCGGACGCACCAGCAAGGATGCGCCCATCAGCAGTCTGGCCACTTCATGCCTTGATGGGTGCCCGGCCTTGCTGCAAAGCGACTAGCCGAGGTACTGGTGCAGGTCGTTCAGGTCGTTGCTCGGGTTGTAGGTGCAGTAGTACCGCCTCCCGAAGAGGTCGCTCGTCGTCATTTTGGCGGCGTCCCTGATGCAGGTGTTGCAGTTGCCGTAACTCCGGATGAACTTGCTGGGCGGCGTGGCGTGTGTGGGTAGACCGCATGCGTTCGCGGCAATAGTGACGGGACCGGACGTCGATGCAGATGCCGGCGCCGCTGCGACGGAAGCCGGGACCAGAAGCGCCGATGTACACAGAGCTGCTGTCGCGAAGACCTTGCTTGCCAGTGCCATGATGTCCTCCTGTCAAGAGATGGTCATAGTGCTTTGTGGCTAGATGTCTGAATTTGCGCGCTCCCTAATTGGGAAGCACCGGAGTGCCGCAGTGTCATTGCGCAACCCCGATTCGCATGTCCAGGGCATCAACCTCAGGTGCAGCCCCATCTTCGGCGATCGACGATCATCGCGTAAAAGTGTTTCGCCGGTGCCCGAAAGGCCGACGTCAGTACCACCTCAGTTCGCTTCAACTTTCTGCTGGAGGCTGAGTAGCCTCGGTGACAAGTTCGATGCCCAAGTCGGTCGGATAATGAAGCATCAGGGTGGCCTGCCGGACGCTGGCAATCAGCTTGGCTTGGCGTAGCACATAGGCGTGCTCGCTCGCCGTCGACAATGAGACCCGCGCGTCGCGGGCCAGCTCGCTGGTGCTGGAGCCAGGGGACAGAGTGATGCAGCTAAGGATTGCCGCTCGTGTCCGGCCTAACAGGGCCGCCAGAGCATCCCCCACAGTGGCGTTGGAGTGAACCCGCCGTGGGATCGGATAGGCCAGCACGGGAGGCAACGCTGGGTCTACCAGAGCAACCGGGTTGCCCCGACAGAAGTAGGAAGGAATCAACGTCAAGCCTCGCCCGCGCAAATGAACCACCCGGTTCAGCCCTGGCGGATAGTCAACGTTGAGAACGGGGGGGCGCCAGAGCGCTGCCGGTGCCAGGTGCGCGAGCATCTGGTCGACACCGCCTGCGGCAAGGGTACGCAGCATGATGGCGCGTTCGCCGGCCAGCGCACGCTCAGTCTCGGGCCATTGCGGAGAAAGGACTGTCTGGCAGTAGTCGGCCGCGATCCGGCCAAGCCGTCGCACGGATTGTGGATTGCCGCGTGCAAGATCCTCCAAGCTGGCGGACGGTAGGCCAGCACTACGACGCAGTAGCTCCATTTCTTCCCGGACGCGTTTTCTGGGGGTGTCGACGAGTGCCTGGACTCCGTGTTCGAGTCCCAGTTGCGCTTCTATCGGGGTGAGGAAATCAGGAAAGTACGGTGCCCGGGGCGTGAGTGGAAACAGGAAAGCGCGCACGAAGGGTAACAAGCCATGTTCGGTCAGACGGGCGTGGGCATGTCGGCGCCACGCGGCCATTGCCTTGCCCCCACCAGGTGACTGCATGCGATGCAGGCTGCCCACCATCTCCCATAGGAGGTCGGTTCGGGTGGCCATCCGGGTGAGCACGAGATCCTCTGAGGTGAAAACAATTCTCAAACAACCTTTAGGGCGATGCTTCATGTCCCTGTCCTTCCCACGGATGGGCACTAGCTCCGTCACTCAGCCCCGCTCTCGCTTAAAGGCCGCGCAGATAGGGGCAGCTGGGGACTTCGGCAGCGGAGCTGGCACAGGTCTTGGTGATCATGGAGTTGCGACGCTCTGTGATCACTGAGGAGACCTGTGCCCGCGCTTCCATCATGGCTGATTACGGCCGAACCGCTCTGGGACCGGGTTCCCCGCCCTTTCAGAAGATGCGCCCTGGTGGATCTCGGGTTGCGGGCGAGGGCCCAGCTGGCCAACCTGGTAAGGCTCAAGTTCGGCGAGAGGTTCGGCTGGCTGAAAGCGGGTGCGCTCCGTCGAGGGAAATCGGACCTGACGGGGGTCCAGGAGATCGATGAGTTCGACCAGTTGATGTTGCAGTCTCAGCAGACGCTCGGTGGCTTCATCAGGATGGCGCGCTGCTCTGTCGATGTGGTCGAACAGTTCCTGGGTCCAGTCTCGGAGTTCGCCGTCGGCGAGGATCATGCGAGTGAATTCGGCATAGCCGCGGCACCAGCGGTTCCCGGGTTGGCTGTCATCGACGATCATCAGTTCGCCGATGGCTCGCTGGTCAGCTCGGAACAATCTGTATCCAGTCCCTGAGATACGCGCCGAGCTGAGCGTGCGGCTGATGTTCGACAGGCAGAGCAGCACTTTGCGGTTGCGGTTGTTCTTGCCGAGGTCTAAGAACTGGATGTCGCGTCGGAAGATCTCGGCCCATCCCAGGTATTCGGCGAAGACGTAGGCCGTGCTGAAGCGTACGTACCTTGCTTGCCGGTCGGTTCCCTCGAGCAGGAATGCCTGCATGAAACCGGATCCTGTTGTCTCGCGGTCAACCTGATGGCCGAAGAGGAGGTTGTAGATCCTGCTCTGTAAGTCGAAGGCTACCCACAGCAGCGAGTCCCGATAGCGACTCATGTAGTCCTGTCGCTCGACGTTCCTGAGCCGAGCTTGCCACCAGAAGCCGAAACCTGCAGTGAAGACCGCTCCGGCCACCGCGATTACTGCTGATATCAGCCCGACCACGTGTCATCGCCCCTAACTTTGTGGGTCTGCCATGGCCGACACCGTCTTCTGCGCCTTCATGTACGAGTTCGGCATCCGGGGCCAGCGGCCTGAGCTCGGCGCCCCGGAGCCGTCCTTCTACGGGATCCTGCCCGGCGTGGCGCGCCTGCTGGACTGGCTGATCCGCCACTATCCGCGCACCGCGATGAGCACCATCGGCGAGATCGTCGGCGAAGCCGAGCGTGGCAGCCACGGCGACCTGGCGGCCGCGATGGATGTAGCCCGCTCCACCGCCCAGAGCCGGGGGAAGGCCCTGTCGGGGCGTGAGCCGTCCGAACAGGAGCGCTGGGCGTCCGGTCCCGGCCCCTCCGTGCTCCCGGCCGCCCAGGACGACGACCGGGACGATGATCAGGTCCCCCGGACCGGCGTCGTGCCGTGGGAGACGGTCACCAGCCCTAAAGGCGAGCGGGCCTGGACGGCCGGTCAGCTCCGGGAGGCGCTGGCCGGCCTGCCCGACGACGCGCCGGTCATCGTCCACGTCGCCAGCGAGAGCGACCTCCAGACCGTGGACGATCAGATCATCACGAGCGCCGGGTACGGCAACGTCGCCTGGGGTGAACGGGTACGGCATGGAGCGCGACCCGATCTTCGCCCTTGAGTGCCACTGGCACACCAAGGACCAGCTACTCATTCGCCCGAAGCGCCCCCGGCGCATGTAGCTCTTCCCTGGACGACCGGAACCCCCCGGCCCGCGCGCGCGAGGGCCGGGGGGTTCCACTTTTTCAAGGTCCTCGGCGACGGCCCGGGCCGTCGCCGAGCTCGAAGCCCACACAGCCATCAGCCCACCATCACGAACCACACCAAAACTCTCATTAGCGCCAATGGGTCACGAGTGAATCCGACAAAGTGCATTGCCACTCATGACTCATAAATGTCACCATTTATCTACCAAGCTTCAAGATCGTAAGAACCCACGTATGGCTACGCCATACGAGGAGCGAGAAAGCCACAGGTCACGGACGCGTTCGGGGGTGGTCCGGGTGGCATGGGTGACGGTGCTCGGTCCGGACCGGGCGCAGATCGACTACCGGCTGAGCGAGGGCGCCGGCTGCGATCAGGTGAGCTACCGGCTGGCCGACGGCCAGGCTCTCGGTGAGGCCGCGCCGGCGATTGCCGGGCAGGAGGCGGGGCGCGGCCTGACGTGGATCGGGTCCGGCCTCGCCGAGCTGGGGCTGGCGGAGGACGGGATCGCGGCGGGCCTGCCGTTGACCGCTGAGCACCACAAGGCCGCCCGGGCGCTGATGGACGGCTGCCACCCGGGCACCGGCGAGCGGCTGGTGGAGCCGAAGAAGGCGAGCCATCCGCTGTCGCGTCTGGCCGCGATCCCGTTGCTGCAGGCGCTGCAGCAGGCCGCCGGCGAGCGCGAGGTCACCGTGGAGACGCTGGTGTCCGGGGTGAAGTGGGCGGTCAAACGCGCGGGCAGGCTGGCGCGCGGGGTCGAGCGTGAGGGCGCGGCCCACCAGATCCCGATCGGCGACGCCGAGCGGCTGGCCAAGGTGGCCGGCGTCGACCTGGCCGACGTCTACGACGCTGACCGGCTGGAAGCCGCGCGTGCGCACCGCGATGCTCGGGTGCAGGTCGGCAACCGCGGCTACGACGTGACCCTGGATCTGCCGAAAAGTGTGAGCGTGTTGTACGGGCTGGCAGATGCGGAGTTAGCCCAAGGGATCGAGGACCTGTTCGCCCAGGCCGTCGCCGACACCGTGGCCGCCATCGAGGCCTGGGCCGGGTACGGCATCCGCGGGCAGAAGGGCGACGGCAAGCTCGGCAGGCGGGTGGAGGGCACCGGTCTGATCGGCTGGGTGATGTGGCACCGATCGGCCCGGCCGACCGGCGGGCAGGTCGGCGATGTCCACCTGCATGCGCACGTCGTGCTGGCGAACATGACGCGTTGCGTGGATGGCACGTGGGGGGTGTTCGGCGACGGCAGCCGTGATCTGTACCGGCATGACAAGGCCGCCGGCACGCTGGTGCAGGCTCGGCTGCGGCGCCTGCTCACCGAGGAGTACGGCCTGGCCTGGACGCGGGACCCGCGCACCGGCGCGTGGGAGATCGTCGGCATCGGCGCCGGCCTGCGGGAGCTGTACTCCAAGCGCGGCGGTCAGGTCGCCGCCGAGTTGCTCGGCGCGATGGGCCTGGACGACGTCGCCACGGCGAGCACCGCCCAGCGCAAGATGGCCGGCGCCCGGACTCGGGAGGCCAAGAACAGCGCCCCGGCCGGGCCGGTGGACACCCGGGCGTCGTGGCGCGCGCAGGCCCGCGCTGCCGGCTATGACCCGGCTGCCGTGACCGCCGCTTGTCTGGGTGCCGCCCAGGGCTTGGCGGAGCGGCCCAGCCCGGCCGCGATCGCCGCGTGGATCTGGCGGCCCGAGGATGGGCTGACCGGCCACACCAAAATCGTCTCCCGGTCCGATGTGCTCGCCGAAGTGATCGATGCGCTGCCGGACGGCGTCGCGAGCCTGGCCGACGCCGACGCGCTCACCGACCAGGTCCTCCAGCACGGCCCCGTGATACAGCTGGCGACGCCCGCCAGCGCTGCCACGTTGACCAACGGCCAGTGCTACACCTCCAGCGACATCACCGACGCCGAACAGCAGGCGCTGGCCTTGACGCGCGCCGGTTACGGCGCGGGCCTGGCCCTCGTGGACGGCGCGGCCGCCGAGCTCGCGCTGGGCGCGTTCGAGGCTGGCGCCGGGATCGCCCTGTCGGACTCCCAGCGCCAGGTGCTGGAACGCCTGGTGGGCGGTGGCCACGGCGTGGAGGCGGTCATCGGCGTGCCCGGTGCGGGCAAGACCATGATCATGGCGGCGGCGCGGTCGGCGTGGGAGAGCCGCGGCCTGGTCGTGGCCGGCGCGGCCACCGCCGCGGTGGCGGCCATGGGGCTGGCTGCCGAGTCCGGCATCGGCTCCGACACGATCGCCACCTGGCTGCTGCGCATCCGCAACGGGCCGGGCCTGGACGGGGTCGACGTCCTGGTGGTCGATGAGGCCGCGATCGTCGACGATCGGCAGCTGAGCGTGTTGCTGAGCGAGGCGCGGCGCACGGCCACGAAGGTGGTGCTGATCGGCGACCCGGTCCAGCTGCGGGCGATCGGCGTCGGCGGGTTGTTCGCCGCGATCCACCGCCAGGTCGACGGGCTGAGGCTGGGGGAGAACCGGCGCCAGCGCGACGCCGGCGAGCGGGCTGCCCTCGCCTTGTGGCGGGGCGGCAAGCGTGAGCAGGCGCTGCGCACCTGGAGCGTCGCGGGGCGGGTGCATGCCGGGC
Organism: Nonomuraea sp. NPDC005650; assembly: GCF_040605375.1. Lineage (NCBI taxonomy): Bacteria > Bacillati > Actinomycetota > Actinomycetes > Streptosporangiales > Streptosporangiaceae > Nonomuraea > Nonomuraea sp. NPDC005650. The sequence continues at coordinate 25,941 of NZ_JBEXCR010000083.1, read as the reverse complement.
GCGGCGCGGATGACACCATGGCGGCGATGCTGGCCGACTGGCAGCACGCGCGCAGCGCGTATGCCGGGGATGTGCACGGCGAGCTGGCGAACGTGGCGCTGCTGGCTGGCCGCAACGCCGACGTCGACCGGCTGAATGCCGCGGCGCGGGCGGTGCGTCGCGCCGCCGGTGAGATCGCCGGCCCCGACGTGGTCTACCGGCAGGCTGGCGGCCGCAGTATTGCGCTGGCGGTCGGTGACCACGTGCGCGTGCACACCAACGACTACCGGGCCCGGCGCGGGCAGGGCGCCAACGTGCTCAACGGCTACCGCGGTCGCGTGATGGCGATCGACGAGCGGCGGCGGGTGCTGGTCGAATGGCGCGCCCCGTATGCGGACGGGCCGCGCGTGGAGCAGGAGTGGATCACCCCCGGCTACATCGCCGGCGGCGGGCTGGGCCATGGCACCGCCATGACGGTCGCCTCCGCCCAGGGCGTCACCGTGGACCAGGCGCTCGTCTACGGCCACGGCCTGGACCCGCACAGCCTGTATGCGGCCATGTCCCGGGATCGGGAGACGGCCCGCCTGTATCTGCCGCGCGAGCTGTTGGAGAGCGACGCCGACCGGGCCCGGTACGGCGAGCCCGACAACCACGCCATCGAGTTGCAGCGCGCGCTGGCCGCCTTCGCCGCTACTCTGCGCGGCGATCGCGCTGACCGTCTCGTGAGCGCCGAGCCTGAGCCGATCGCTCGCCAGCGCGCCACCGAGCCCGAGCGCGAGCGGGGCGAGGGAGCGAGCGTCCCGCGAGCGATCGAGCAGTTGGTCGACCGCGCTCGCGACACAGGCCACGAGCGGGGGCGTGCCGGCGACCCGGAGCGCGAGGGCACCGAGCGCGCCACCGAGCGCGCCACCGAGCGCGCCACCGAGCGCGCCACCGAGCGCGCCACCGAGCGCGCCACCGAGCGCGCCACCGAGCGCGCC
>NZ_JBEXCR010000083.1:0-24887 GCF_040605375.1 Nonomuraea sp. NPDC005650 | reverse complement strand
CGCCACCGAGCGCGCCACCGAGCGCGCCACCGAGCGCGCCACCGAGCGCGCCACCGAGCGCGCCACCGAGCGCGCCACCGAGCGCGCCACCGAGCGCGGAGTCGATGCGGAGGTCGAGCGCGCCCAGCGGGAGCTGCAGGACGCCGAGCGCGAGGCGAGGGCCGCCGTACAGCGCGCCAGCGCCCTGCTGACCCTGACCAAGCAGCCGAACGGGGTCGGCCTGCTCACCGACGCCCAGTTGGCAGCCCGCATGAAGCCGCTCACCCAGCACGCCACGGCGGCGGCCCTCACACTCGCGGCCGCTGAACAGGAAGCCCAGCACTACGCCCGCGACGGCGGCGGCCTCACCGAACGGGCGCTGCGGCAGACGCGGGCCCGGCTCGCCGAACAGGTCCGCCAGATCGACGCCGCCGAGCACGCCGCCCACCGCCTGCAGCAGGCCCGCCAGACCGTCGTCGACGACCGTGCGCAGCTCCGCGCGCTGCGCCAGAGCGAGGCTGATCTGCAGCGCGAGCTGGACGGGCTGGGCCGGCTGCGCCCCTCGCACCGGGCCCGCCGCCGCGAGCTGGACGCGACCCTGCCCCTCCTCCGCGAGGACCTGGCCGTCGTGCGCGAGCGTCTGGCGCCCGTCTTGGAGGAAGGCCCCGCCCTGGAGAGGGCCGCTCAACAGGCCGCCGCCGCGGCGCCGCCCCGAGCGGCCTGGCCGCTGGCGCGGCGCCAGCACGACGACCTCGAACGCGACCTGGTCACACTCCAGCGCGAGGCGCGGGCCCGCGACGTCGACGACGCCACCTACCGTGCCGACCGCGCCCGCCACGACCACGAACTCACCCAGCAAGAGCTGGCCGCCGTCGACGGCGAGCGCCGGCGCCGCGCCAGCCTGCCACCTGATCGGCGCGAACTCGAACGCGCCGCACGCGTCGAGCACGCCCAACGCCAGCGCGCGGCCGCCGCACGAGGCGATGGCCCGATCCGGCCGGAAGGCGGGCGGCAACGTGAACACGAACGCCCGCAGGCCTACCGGCCCCCGCCCAACCGCGGCGTCGACCGCGGGCCCGGCCTGAGCCGCTGACCCGTCCCCAGACCCCCCGGGGGACGGTCAGCGCATGCTGTCGGCGAGCACCTGGTCGACGTGGTTCGGGTCGGCTCCCGTGGCGGCAGCGATCAGCGGGATCAGGCCGCTCACGGCGGAGATGTGCTGCCCGTACAGGGGGCCGATCCCCACGTGCGGCGCGTCGGCGACCGGGTCGTCGGGCAGATCGTTGCGCCACAGGTTCGCCCACCAACTGCCGGTGCCTTCATCCCAGCCCCACACGCTGCGGTTGTCCCAGCCCTCCAGCAGGAACCCGAACGGTCCCGGACGTCGCATGCTCGTCTCCCCCTTCGCCATCGCACCTTCGGTCATGGTCATGAGTAGCGTGCCGCAGGTTCCGGCCGGGACACCTTCGCGCTCTGGGACTCCACACACGCGTCGAGCACAGCGGCGGCCTCGATGGACTCCAGTGCCGGCGCTGAACCGGCGGGATGGTTACGCCTGTCCCAAGGCCGCAGGCGTTGCCGAAAGTTTTGAGCGCTCTGCCCGACGGTCTTCGGACTGTCGGGTACGGGCTGGGCATGGGAGAAAAAGGCACTCCGATGAGCAAGCAGGCTGCTGGCCGTGTCCAGTCCAAGGCTGCCAAGCAGCCCTCCAGCGCCTCCAAGCAGACCGGTTTCGACCGCCGAGCCCAGTCCGCCGGTGACAGGAACGAACAGCGCGCCCAAGGCAGCGGCCAGGGCAGCGCCAAGGGCAAGGGGAAGGGCAAGCGCTGACGGTTGCCGAATTGCTCTTATGAAGGTCAAGGGCCGCGCCCTCGCCCCTCGCGCCAAGGCGCGAGGGAGCGCGAGGGGCGCGGGCCCGGCGGATCGACGGCCAGGCGTGCGGCTCTTGGGCCGGTCCCGGCCGCCGCCCACCGGGCCCGCGCCCCTTCCCCGAGCGGGGATTGCAACCTCGCCTTGACGCCAGTCAGCCATGCCTGGCAGATCGGTCCGACTTGTTCGTACCTTCCGCTCAAATGGCACAAGTCTCAGCACCAGGCGAGGGGCATACATGAGACTTCCGGCATGGCTCACGACGCGCAAGGGCAGCGTCAACGGCCACTCCCCCGATCCGTCCCCACCCGACCGTTCCGACGTGCGCGTGGCCACCGAGCTCGGCGACGCGCTGATCGCCTACTGGCGCAACGGTGGCTGGTTCGGCTTCGACACCTTCATCAGGTGGCTGATCGACCATGGCCACGTGGCCGAAGCCGCGTACGCGCTCCAGGCCATCGCGGCGGTACAGCGCGATGAGGAGGCGGCCAAGAACGTACGGGATCGAATGCGCGGGCCGGAAAACAAGCTGGCGAAACGACTCCGGGAGACGCTGCCAACCCAGCTCCCCGACAGCCGGCCAGGTGTGTCCCAGGAACCTCTTCCCGGACCGGCACAGGCCTCGTAGCGGCTGGCGCCTCACGATCGCCTCACTTCGGTACCCGCCGCACGGGCTGGGGGCGATCGCCGCCGTGGGACCTCCTACGTCGGCCCACGGCACCGGACATGTGCGGGTGCTGTCCTCGTTGGCGGGTGCGAAGGGCGCGTGGCGATTGCTGCACGCGCCCTTCTATTGCAACTGATGTCACATGTCTTCTGACGGCTCGCCTTCCAGCTCGCCTTCCAGCTTCACCCGCAGCTCCTCAGGGAGGTGGTTCTTGATCTCCGCAGCGGCTTTGAAGAGCTTGTAGGCCACCGAGAAGCCCTTTTCTGGGGCATGCTGGACCAGACTTCGGCGGCTATCTTCGTCGTCCAGCACCGCGAGGACATCGTCGTACCGCTTCCAGAGCGAAGAGGAGGCGCCTCTGTTCTCCTCCTTGGCATTCGACTGGAGGTAGCCCATCTCGATTGCCGTCTTCTCCAGTGCCGCAGCCGACTTCCGGCCAGGCGTGGCCTTCCACACCTCGATCGCGGCATCGTGGCTTACGTCGTGCCATACCGGGGCGATGGCGTGCCCCTGGCCAGGATTAATCTCTTTGTCTGAGTATGGGGCCAGCCCGTGGATCACTGGGGCGATCAGTATGAGGCGGTTCCCGTACGACGCCGTCCAGTCCCACCGGATGCGCAGATACTCAGGCCACGACTTGTAGCCGGCGGTTTCCCACTTCCTGCCCTCCCGGATGTACCCGAGCAGCATGCCCAGCTCGCCGTAGAACTGGCGGTGGATCGTGGCGATCCGGTTCTCGATCTCCTCCAATGAGGAGTTGCCGTCGATCTCGACAACAAATTTGTTGTCGAGATCCGCAGGGGAGACGATCTTCCCGTCGATTGGCTCGGGATCGGAGGCGGTCTCGGCGTCGGCCCACGGTGGTGAGACGTCGTTCAGTTCTTCGCGGCGGGCGAGAAGTTCCTCGAAGCCCTTGCGCTTGTTCTGCTTGTTCATGGGTTCATCCCTGGTCGCCGTCACGCACGGGCCCCGTGGACCCGGCCGATGTTGAGCAGGAGTTCGGTGTGCACGGCCGCGATGTCCTCGCGGATCTTCGGCGCGTACCGCTCGTTCCAGCGGGTGATGGGTACGCCAGCCTTGAGGCTGTTGGGCCAGGCCCGGTAGAGCCGGACGAATGAGTGGAAGTGCGGGATGCCCTGATCTTCGAGGGTCTTCCAGGCGTCCATCACATGGTCGGCACCGACTTGAGGGTTTGCTTTGGTCACGACCACTGCGTGCGGGATGCCCAGTTGCGCGACCCGCTTGGCAGTCCGGAGCGTGGGGAGGACCGACTCTGGCTCGTGGTCGTAGGGAATGAGGACGAAGGTGGAGGCCTTGACGATCTGGGAGAGGATGTCGTGGCCCTCCAGGCTGCCGGGGCAGTCAACGAAGATGGTGTCGTACTGGCGCATCTTGCGTACGTCGGCTACCCGGCCCGGGTCCAGCTCGTGTACCACGTCGTAGCCGGGAGACTCCATGACGCTGGTCAGGTCGTAGGCGTTGGCTTGGGGGTCGATATCCCAGATAAAGGCCTTGCCGTTGGATTTGGCTGTGTGCGCGGCCAGGGAGAGGACGAGCATCGTCTTGCCGACGCCGCCCTTCTGGTTGGCCACGGTCACCAGGTAACTGTCGGTGCGGCGGGTGATAGCCGCGGTGGTTGCGCCGCTCGAAGCGGTGGCATCGGTGGTCATACGCGTCACGATCCCACATCGGTGGGCGTAGGCGTGGGATGCATACTCGTGATCATGAGACCAATTGGTCTCACCGCGTCGGTGAGAGAGGGCAGGACCCTTCGTGGGCCGGGCGGATCGCCCGGCATCGAGCTGCTGAGCTGGTATACAGGTACACCACACTCAGACATTGGTGCACGGCCTCATAGCTAAGTCCACATGCCGCATACACACGTTGAAGCGACCGTCGCGACCGCAGAGCGGGCCGGTGACGGCCAGTTCGAGGACCGGATATTTCTGCTGCCCCAGGCGGTGATCGTCCTGGACGGCGCGACAAGCGTGGAGCTCGGGCCAGGGAGTGGCGGCTGGTACGCCGACATGCTTGGGCAGCAACTGGCTCGCCAACTCGCCTCATCGGACGGCCCTGACCTACGCGACGTGCTCGCCGAAGCGATCGCTAGCCTGGCCGTCACTCACGACCTCCGGCCGGGCCGGGCCCCATCCGCCGCGGTGACAATCCTGCGCTGGACGGCACAGGTGGTCGAGGGCTTGGTGCTCTGCGACACCAGCCTCGCCCTCCAGAGCCCCGGTAAACAGACCACCATCCTGCATGATGATCGGCTCCACAAACTCGACCACCCTCACCGGGCTGCCTATCTCGAAGCCATCAGAACCGGCAGCGCCTTCGACCGCGAGCGGCTCCGGTACATGCAGGCGTTCACCCGCAAGTACCGCAACCGGCCTGGCGGCTACTGGGTTGCCGAAGCTGTACCAGAGGCCGCGAATGAGGCTGTGCGAGGTATCTGGCCGCGAGAAGAAGTAGCCGCAGCGCTGCTGGCCACTGACGGCGCCGCCGCCGGCGTCGACACCTATCGAGTAATCGACGACTGGGCCGCCGGATTCGCCATGGCGAAGGACCGCGGAGTGGAAGCGATGCTTGATCTCGTGCATCAGACCGAGCTCGGCGACCCACAGGCACGGCGCTGGCCACGCTTCAAGACCCACGATGACAAGGCGCTCGCCTTCGTCCAGTTTCTGCTGGAGGCGTGGTGACCACAGACGAGCGGCCTCTGCACTCCGTCAGCGTCGGAGCGGCTGTGGTCGCCGACGGCAGCCGGCTGCTGGCCATCCGCCGACGCGACACCGGCGCCTGGCAACTGCCGGGCGGCATCCTGGAGCGGGATGAGGGTCCGCTTCAGGCTGTGCGGCGCGAAGTGCTGGAAGAGACCGGCGTATTGGTCGAGCCCGGGCCGTTGACCGGCGTGTACAAGAACATGGCCCTGGGCGTCGTCTCGCTCGTCTTCCGCTGCCACGTGATCGGGGGCGAGCCACGCCCCACCGAGGAGGCCACCCAGGTGGCTTGGCTCACGCTTGAGGAGATCGCGCACCGGATGGTCGAGGCGTTCGCCATCCGCCTGCAGGACGCTGTGGCAGCGGAGTCGACGCCACAGGTACGGCTCCATGACGGGACCAACTTGATCGTCTGACGCTCGGGCTAGCGACCGCTCGGCGCCTCCGCCCCCGGTTCTTCTTAGATGGTCTTCCACCCGTAGTCGAGTGTCCAAGCGTGGGTGGGCATCACATGGATGCAGACCTCCACGGCCCGGTCTTCCGCAGTCCAGCCTGTGTGAACGATCTCGAAGACACGCTGATCCTCCGTCATCGCCAAGTAGGAGACCTCCTCAGCGGTGGGTGGACGTGCAGTGATGCGCTCGGTGATCCTGACCTGCTTGTACCCGAGCTCGGCGAAGCGCGAGATGATCCCGCCAGGGCCGGTGTCCTCCTGTTCGATTGCCGTACCGGCAGCGATGTCCACCGGGATGTAGGACGTGGCGATCTGCAGCGGAATGTCATCGGCACCCATGTGACGAATCCGCACAACGGCGCTCGGCTCGTCAGCGGGGACCTTGAGGATCTCGGCGATCGTGGCCGGCGGGACTATCCGTTCGATGCGAACGTTGACCCGGGGTGTGCGGCCAAGAGCCCTCACCTCGACATCGAAGGCGCCACGGCCACGCTCACGCGCATCGGTGCTGTAGCGGGCTTCGGCGTTGCGGACGATCGGTGGAAGCTCGCTCACGAACATCCCCTTCCCGCGATGGATGCGCACCAGGCCCTCAGCAACGAGCACTCGGATCGCGTCATTGACAGTGGCCCGGGAGACGCCCAGTTCGTCGGCCAGCAGGTCTTCCCTTGGCAGAGCGCCGCCCCGGGGGTAGTCGCCATCGGCGATGGCCTGACGGATCACGTCCGCTACATGGCGATACACGCTTCGCTTCGGGATGCCGCTCATAGGCCGCAACTCTACCCGGTACGCGGTACCTACTGGCAGGCGGTACGTACCTCCTACTTGACAGCTGATGGGCGTCAAGGTCTACTCATGGCCAAGTAGGCGGTACGTACCGCGTATCCCTAGCGCGATTCGTGTCCGATTTGCTGGAGGCTCGATGACTCCAAACGGTGGATCAGTCGGGGATGTCGAAGGTGTACGACCAGGAGAAGCGGCTTGCGGCGTGGATGCCGCGGGCGTACTCGATCGGCCTGCCATCGACCGTTCGAGTGATCCGGTGCAGTTCCACAACCGGCTCGCCGGCCGGGAGTTCCAGAAGCAGGGCTTCATCAGCTGTGGGCATTCGTGCCGTCAAGCCCTCGGTGATCTCGTGGGGAGGCAGTCCCCGGTCGGTCAGCACCTGGAAGCCGCCAGAGCTTCCTGCTATCCCCGGCCGGGGGTCTACGAGAGGCGTACCGTCAACATCGGCCTGGCGGTAGTACGAGGTCATCGTGTGCGTTGGCGCGCCATCGCGGGTCATCACCCGGGCGCGCTCATATACCGGGTCCCCGACGGAAATCCCCAACGCCGCCGCCGTTCGTTCGTCGGCCTGCACCAAAGCCACATCCTGCGTCTGGCCGCCCTGCTGGACGATGGCAGGACTGTCGCCGCGGCCGTCAGCGTGAGCCTCAACTGTGGTCGCCTGCCATCGGTGGCGGGCGTACCGGTCTGTCCCCAGTTGTCGGACGGGGTGGGCCTGGCGGACGTAGACGCCAGAGCCGTGAATGGCGTTGACCAGCCCTTCGGCCTTCAAGGTGGCCAGGGCCTTGAGCACGGGGTTCTGTGTTACGCCGTATCGCTCGGCGAGCACCCGCACGGCGGGCAGCTTGTACCCGGGCGGGAGTTGCCCGGATTTGATCTCCGATCGCAGGTCATCGGCGATCTGGCGCGAAGGCGGGATCTGCTCCCTTGGGTGCTGCATGAATCCACCATACGTGAATTGCTGTACAGCACTTGCTTGACCGTGTTGCGTGACGCGTCTAACGTAAGTGCTGTACAGCACTTGCTGTCGGTCACTTCAGTGTATGTCTCCAATGTCCGAATCGGCAAAGAGTTGCGGCCCCGGTGGTGGTGCACCGAGGCCGCGGCGAGTCGCGAAACCTGAAGGGAACCCCGACTCATGGCAATCATCGCTGATCTGTCCCCCACCGGCGACAGGCTGCTGACCTCAAAAGAGGTCGCCCGTCTGTTCCGTGTCGACCCCAAGACGGCCGCGAGGTGGGGCGCCACCGGTCGGCTCGCGGCGATCCGAACGCCCGGCGGTCGCGACCTGCGCTTCCCCGAGGCTGAAGTCCACGCCGCCCTGCAGGTCTTCCCTGACCTGGCGGGGGTGTGTGCCTGATGAGCATCACGGCTCCCGGGCATGACCCGTCCCGCCACGACCTCGACCGGGTCCTGGCTGAGATCGAGCAACGCCTGGTGCTCGACCAGGCCCCGCCCGCTCCGCCGCCAGCGCCGCTGGTCGACGAGCCCATGGCCGAAGTCGAAACCACCGTCACCCGGGTCGACCCCGACGGCCAGGACGACGAACTCGGCGACGACGACCAGGACGACGCTGACGAGATCGTCGATGCCGAGCTCGTGCCCTCCGAGTCCGGCGAGCTTGAGGTGTCCGGGGAGACCGCGCGTGTGCAGCGGCTGCGCCTGCAGGTGGCTGAGGCGCACGAGCTGGCGCGGCTGCAGGCCGATGAGGCGCCGCTGATGCTCGAGTCCAAGAAGCTGCGCAAGCGCCGCATGGACGTCTTCGAGGCCGCCCGGCTGCATGAGCTCTCCCAGGACCCGGTGGCGCTGGCCTACCGCGACGCCAAGGTCCGCCGCATCACGACCGTGATGCTGATGACGGCGGCCGCCATCGGCCTGGCCGTCTCCAGCATCGGCGTGCAGGCCTCGGTGACCAAGGCCATGCACCTTCCGGAGCACAGCGTCGGCTGGTGGGCCGCGTTCCTGGTCGAGCTCGGCATGAGCCTGCCGCTGCTGGCCACGGTCGGCGTGCAGGCCTACTCGGCGATGCGCGGCAAGGTCGTGGACCGCAAGTCCGAGGCGGGCCGGAAGATGTTCCGCGCCGAAGCGCTTCTGCTGACCCTGACGCTGGTGCTCAACTGCTGGCCGGCCTTCGTCGTCGGCTCGTTCGATCTGCTGACGCTGATCGTGCACAGCCTGGGCCCGGTCGGGGCGGTGGTCTCGGTGTGGGTGCTGCCGGCCCTGTGGTCGGTGCTGGAGGTGCTGCCCGTACCGGAGACCGGTACAGGCCGTACCGATGGCCGTACTGGCCTTCAGTACAGGGCAAACGCCGGACGCCAGTACGGCGCTCCGCCGGCCCGTCAGAGGGTCGATATCGAGGCTCTGACCGACCGGGCGCGCGCCCTGATCGCCGCCGGGAAGCTGTCGGCCGACCCGGGCATCCAGAAGATCGGCAAAGCACTGGGGTGCGGCACCGGCACCGCCACCAAGGTCAAGAAGGCCCTCCAGGCTGACTCCGGCCCGGCGGTTGAGGGGGCGACCTCGTGAAGAAGCCCGTGATCGTCGAGGAGTTCGTCACCCTGAGGCCGTTGGAGGACGGGACGCCGGTCATGGCCGCGTTCCGCTTCGACTCGACCCTCCCGTACGAGGTCAGCATCGCCTTCTTCGACGGAGACCTGCCGGTCACGTACGTGATCGACCGGCAGACCCTCACCAACGGCCTGGAGGTGTCCCAGACCGGCCACCACGTCCTGGTCGGCCCGCACAGCAAGAACAAGCTGCGGACCGTCCTGGTGTTCACGCCCGGCCATGAGCAGGGCGGCGGCGCATCGTTCGGCATGTACGCCGCCAAGCGCGGGCTGTGGCGCTTCATCGCCCGCACCATGGCCGCCGTCCCGTTCGACCGCGAAGAGGACCACCTGGACCTGGACGCGGTCGCGGCGCGCCTGCTGGGGGTGTCATGACCGCCCTGCTTGCCCCCCAGCAGGGGCTGACCCGTGACGAGCTGGTGATGCTGGCGGCCGCCTACAGCGAGCTGCTGGCCGCGGCCCGGGCGAGCGTGGCGGCCGCCGAGCTCGGCGAGGCCGACCCGCTCGTCTACGTGCGCGAACACCTCGCCGAGCACGGCCAGCTTCCCCCGGCCGGGACCCGGCCGATGCGGCTGCTGGCCCAGGCCGCCGTCCCGTCGACGCACCGGGCGGGGGTGGCCTGACATGGCGATCACGATCACCGTGCCGACCGCCTGCGCCCGCTCGTTCGTCGGGATCCCCGCCACTGTCAGCGAGGCCCGCGCCTGGGTGCGCGAGGTGCTGCCCAAAGGGTGCGGCCGCGTCGACGACGTGCTGCTGGTGGTGTCCGAGCTGGCCACCAACGCGGTGCTCCACTCCGCGAGCGGTGCGCCGGGCGGCCGGTACGCCGTGCAGCTGGAGGTGGACCCGGGCGCCCACAGCGTGGGGGTGACCTGCATCGACATGGGGCCGGTCCTGGTCAAGGCGTCCCGTCCGGTGGGTGAGGGCGGGCACGGCCTGGCCCTGGTCAAGGAGCTGGCCGACACCTACGAGGTGCGCGCCGAGCCGACCAGCCGCACCGTGTGCTGCTGGCTCGACTGGCCCACCACCGCCGCCGACGGGGGGCCGCGATGAGCGCCCGCCGTGGCGAGAGCGTCACCGGTCACCTGGTGGGCGTCGGCATCGTCTCGGCGCTGGCCTGGTGGGGCCTGCAGGCCACGTCGCTGCCGCCGCTGGCGGCGGCGTGGCTGGCGGGCCTGGTCACCGGCCTGTTCTGCCTGCCCGGCCTGTCCCTGCTGCTGCGCAAGGCGCGCGCCGCCGTGGCTGCCGAGCCTGCCCGCCCGACCCGGCGCACGCGCGGCGCCGGGACCACTTCGCGGAGGACCTCATGACCGACCGCACGATCACTGCGCCCCCGGACGTCCCCCCGGACGTCCGGGGGGACACCCCGCCCGCGACCAGCGACAACGCGATGCCGTTCGACGCCGGCCCCGCCGCCCTCCCGGCCGCTCCGGCCGGGGCGGCGGAGGTGCCCGCCGAGGAGTTCCGCAGCCCGGAGGAGGCGGCGCCGGCGGGCACGGAGACCCCGGACGCGGACGACGACGACTCCGCCCAGCAGGACGCTGAGCAGAGCGGCAGCCGCCTGCCCGCCGGGCAGCTCGCGCTCGGCAGCGCCTCCGGGGCCGCAACGGTGCTCGGCACCCTGTACCACCTGCTTGGGCTGCCGGGCGTCGTGGGCGGCGCCGTGGTGACCGCCACCGGCGCGGCGCTGTACGTGGCGCGTCGGCGCCAGGGCCGCAACGGCTCCCGCTCGCGGGGCGAGTCCGGGCCGTCGAGGGGCGGCGGTTCCGGGCCTGCCCGCTCCGCCCTGTTCAGCGGGGGCCGCTCCTCCCGGGACGGCGTGATGTCCCTGTTCGGCGGCGGGGGACGTACCCGCCGCTCCGGAGACGGCGGCCCGTTCGGAGGGCGGCGCCGCGCTGGCGGCGGCGGGCACGGCTCGGCGGGCAGTTCGACGTCGACCGGCCGCACCAGCGGCGGCAGCGGTGGCGGGTCGGGCAGCAAGGCCACGGCACCCAAGGTGGACAAGACCGGCCAGGCCGTCAAGCACCAGCACACGCCCGTGCGGACCGCGTTTCGCCAGGTCGGCCGGGCCGGCCGCACGATCGGCCGTGCTGGTCGAGCGACCGGACGCGGCGTCGGCCGGGCGGGCAAGGCCACGGGGCGTGGCGTCGCCCGGGGCGCGAAGTGGGTCAACCGCAAGGCCGGGGACCGGCCCGTCCGGGTCGCCCGGTTCGCCGGCCGCCACAGCACGCGCACGGCCAAGGCGATCGGGCGCGTCGGCAAGCGCCTGGGCCACGTGCTGGGGCGCGGCGCGCGCCGGGCCGGCGCGTACGTCGACCGGCGCACCGGCAGCCGCGTCTCAGCCGCCTGGAAGGCCGTCCAGGGCGCTGGCGGCGGGTTTCGTGAGCTGCGCCGCCGCGCCGCCGCCGGGCTGTGGCGCTGGGACGCGGGCCTGACCGCGTCCGCCGTGGCCCTGATCGCGCTGATCAGCGAGCGCTGGCGCAAGCGCCGCAAGGCCCGCGCCAAGGCCGACGCCGAAGCCGCCAGCTCGACCACGACCAGCACCGAGACCGATCAGGCCAGCACCGCGAAGGCCGTCGGGGCACCCGCCTCGACGGTGCTCGTGGCTGGCGCCGGCGTTCGGCGCCGTCACCCGTATCAGCCGCCGTCCGGCGGCATGACGACCAGGAGGTCACTCCACATGTCCGGCACTTTCCCGCTGGTGGCAGCCGCCGCCGAGATGAACGCCCTCGCCCACACCTACGCCCCGATCGACATGTGGCAGGTCTCTCGGGAGCTGGACCAGCTGCCCGAGCTGCCCGCCAACGTCGCCAACTCCGTGCGGGCCTACCTCGTGCGGCTGCAGGGCGAGTACCCGATCCACCCGGCCGTCGTGGAGAAGCTGGGCCAGTTCTACGCCGCGCACCGGATGCTCATCGCCATCGCCCAGGAGATCGGCCCGCTGTTCAAGCAGATCCACGCCGACGACCTCAAGCGCGAGGACGCACCCCGCACCAACGAGCCGCTCTGGAACGTCTGACCAGCCCAAGCGTGCTCTGAGGGCCCTCTCCCAACCCCTCCCCGCGTGGGGTTGGGACGGGGCGCCCCCGGTGCACGACCGGCCATCACCACAGCACCGACCTGCACCGACCTGCACCATCCGCATTGAAGGAGTGTTCCCCGGTGACTTCGACCAAGACCACCGTGAAGACCGCACAGGCCGACTGGTCCTTGACCCCGCGTGGGCCCGTCCAGGCGACGGTCCAGGGCGCCTTGGCGCTGGCCGTGCTGGGCGTGGGCAGCGAGTTGGCGTCGGTGTCCCCGGTGTGGGCCGCCGTGGCGGGCGTGGGCGGCGTCGGCGCCACCATCTTGACCGCCACCCGGCACAACCTGGGCCCGGCCGCCTTGTTCTACCGGATGGGGTGCTGGCTGGGGGCGGCGGGCTGGCTGGCCTACACCTCAGCCACCACGGTGTTCTCCGAGTACGCCGTGGGGTCGCTGGCCGTGGGCGCCCTGGTGGCGGGCCTGGCCTCCCCGCTGGGCAAGCCGACCAAGGACCGGCGCCTGCGCAGCGCCACGGCCCCGGCCCGGGCCAGCACGGCCCTGCTGTCGCGGCAGGCCGTCCAGGTCGCGACCGACTGGGAGGCCCGCATCATGCGGGTGTGCCGGATGCGCGTCCAGGTCACGGCCGTGGTGCCGTGGTCGACGCGGGCCGGCTACGACGTGCACCTGGTGCTGCCCGGCGGCGGCGTGACCCGCCAGCAGCTCGCCAACTACGCCGAAGCGCTGGCCACCGACGCCCGCCTGGCCATGGGCTGCGGGATCGAGGTCGCGCCCGGCGCCGACCGGGGCCTGGTCGTGCTGCGGGTGTCCACAGTGAACCGGATGGCCATGCCGATCGGCTGCCCCGACGACTTCTCCGCGCTGTCCATCATGGGCGCGCTCGCGTTCGGCGAGCACACCAACTCTGACCCGACCGAGATCGCCATCCGGCAGGAGGCGGTCCTGCTGGCCGGCAAGCGAGGGTCGGGCAAGACCACCCTGCTGCAGGTCCTGTCGATCCTGCTGGGCCGCTGCGTCGACAACCTGACCTGGCACATCGACCTCAACGGCGGCGGCGTGACGCAGATGTGGATCGATGTGTGGCTGGACGGCAAGGTCGAGCGCTGCCCGATCGACTGGGCCGCCGCCGACATCGAAGAGGCGATCTTGATGCTGACGGTCGCGGTCGCGATCGCCAAGCACCGCAAGACCGCCTACCGCAAGCTCAAGCGCAAGCACAACACCACGTTGCTGCCGGTCAGCGCGAGCCTTCCGCAGATCACGATCGTGGTCGATGAGGGCGCCGAGCCGTTCAAGGACCCGCGCCTGGCCAAGCTGCTCGGCGAGCTGCAAAACATCGGCCGCGAGCCCGCCGTCAACCTGGTCATCTCGGCGCTGCGGCCCACCTCCGACCTGGTCCCGGCCAACATGCGCGTGCAGGCCGGCGTCCGCGTCCTCATGCACGGTCCCGACGATGCCGAGATCGGCCACATGTTCGGCCAGTGGGGCCAGGGCCTGACGATGGACGCGCTCGGCGGGCCGGGCACCGGCCTGATCAGCATCGCCGGCGCGCGGGCCCGCCCGTTCCGCGGGTTCAACGTCTCCCCCGAGTTGGTCGAGCGGGCCGCCATCGCGATCGCCCGCATGCGGCCTGACCTCGACCAGGCTTCGGCCGACGTCGCGGGCTACTGGTATGCCACCCGCTACGAGCGGATGCGCGCCACGTTCACCGCGATGGCGGACATGGAGGAGGGGGAACAGGACGCCGCTCCGGCCACGACGGCGCAGACTCCCCAAGCTGGCGCTTTGCCTGCGGCGCGGCGTGCGTATGAGCCGACGCCGCACCCGGCTCACGTGCCGCCCGCCATGCCGCCCGGCGCGGAGACGGCCGGGGTACGCCACCTTCAGCTCGTGCCCGGCGGCCCCGGCGGCAACGCGGCGGACTGGCCCGACCTGATGGCGCCCCCCGCAGAGCAGGCCGCACCGGCGCTGCCCACCAACGCCGTCGACTGGCCCGACCTGATGGGGATGCCGTCGACCAGCCCGACCGTGCCGCCAGCCCCGGCCGGGCTGCCCGCGCCCGGCTCACCGAACGTGCCCGCGATCCGGCACACCCCCGGCCCGGCCCCGGCCCGGCTGGTCGAAGGCGGCCACCCGCTCCCGCCGTTCGTCGAGGCCGTGCTGGAGGTGTTCCAGCAGGCCCGCCGCGAGCGCGTCCACTCCGAGACGATCGCCCGCGACCTGCACATCGTCGACGGCCAGGGCCAGCCCAACACCAACGCGCTGGCCGATCTGCTGCGCCCGCTCGGCGTGACCCCGCTCAAGCGGGCCTTCAGCGTCAACGGCGAAGAGGCCCGCGGCTACGCCCTCGATGACGTCCTGGCGGCCGCCAACGCGATCCGCGCCGGCAGCCTCCAGGTGCCGCCGGAAGTGGCCGACTGGAGCGCCGCCTAGCACCCGGCCGGGTGTCCGGGGCGGACGTCCACCCCGGACACCCGTACACCCCCCGGACAGCCCCCCGTACGGCCCTCGACCAGCGGTTGAGCGGCCCGACCCCCCGGACGTCCGGGGGGAGGGCACCCCCCTCCAACGCTCCGAGACCCACCCGCACCCCCGCCGTGTCCACCCGGACACCCGGACACCCGGACACCCCGGGCACCCGGACAACCCGAAAGGACGATCACATGACCGACTCGACCACCCAGGCCGCGCCCGCCGACGAGCTGACCGGCCGCATCCTGAACGCCGACGAATGGCCCGACTTGCTGGCCGAACTCCGCGACGACCAGGCCGCCCCCGCGGACCCGTCGACGGCGGACGAAACCCTGACAGCACGCGTCCCCGACGACGCCCCCGGCGAGCCCGGCCCGGCAGGCCGACCGGCCCCGGCCGTCGACGTCGAGGACGTCAGGGACGTCGACTGGGAGGACGCGCCCGAGGCCGACCTGGACGCCGCCCTGGACGCTGACCTGGACGTCGAGTTGGCCGGCGCCATGATGCTGACCCGGTCCATCACCCGCGCGGCCGGAACCGGTGAGGTCCTGGTGACCATCGCCCCCGCCGAACTGTCCGACAACGCTCAGTCCACCATCAACGCCTGCACCGCCATGGACCGGCTCACGCTCTCGTCGTCGGCACTGTCGGCGACGTCGGCCCGGCTCGGCGCGACCCTGGCGCACGAGACCGCCCACCTGGCGCTGGGCCACTGCCAGGGCCGGCACCGCTGGCACCTGGCCATCCGGGCCGCCACCCTCCTGGCGGCCGTGCTGGGAGGCGCGGCGATGGCCGGTGGCCTGCCCTGGTGGCCGACACTGGCCGCGCTCGCCCTGGCCGTGGCGTTCGTCCTCAGCGACGCCCGCACCCGCCGCCACGAGGAGTACGCCGCCGACGTCCTGTCCGCCAAGATCCTCACGCACATCGGCCACGACGGCTACCGCATGGTCACCACCACCCTGGAGTGCATCCCGCAAGATCCGGTCTGGTACCGGGCCGGGGGCTGGCTACTCGGCAGCCACCCGACGCCACGCGCCCGCGCCCGCCGCCTGGCCAAGGCCACACCCGAGTCCCGGCGCCGCCTGGCCGACGTCGCCGGCGCGGCCACCGCCGAACTCGAGGGCGCGCCGCTGGTCATCGCCCGCGTCCTGGCCGGCCTGAGCATCCTGACCGCGCTCGGCGCCCTGCTGGCGCACGCCCGCTTCGCCGCCATGTTCGGCCTGGGCGGCATCCCCGCCCTGATCGTGTTCGGCGGCGTGGGGGTGTCCGCGGTCCTGGCTGCGATCGCTGCCGCCCGCGGGCGGTTCGCCCCGCTGCCCGTCTATCTGGCCATCGCCATCACGGCGGCGCTGACCACGGCCGCCGCGCTGTCGGCGTGATGAGGCGCCCTGCCGTGGCTCTCTGCCAAGACCAGCCACGGCGGGCGCGCCTCGACCTCCCCACCGCTCCCATCCGGATCAAGCAGAAAGGCACTTCCATCATGATCGACCCGGCAACCCGAGTCAGCGCCACCTTGCCCGATTGGCTGGCCGACCTCCTCACTCAGCAGGCCACCGAAGCGACCGGCGCCCCGACGCCCCGGCAGGCCTCTGCCGTGGAGATCACCTCGTTCGGGTACGGCCACCCCGCCCCGCCGCCCGAGGCCGACATCGTCGTCGACGCCCGCCGCCGCTTCCGCAACCCCCACGCCGACCCGGCGATGCGCGAGCTGACCGGCCTGCACGACAGCGTGCGCGCCCACGTCCTGGCCACCCCCGGCGTGGCAGCCGTCATCCGCCACACCGCCCGGCTCGCCGCCGAACTGACCACCGCCACCACCACCGCCACCACCACCGCCACCACCGTCGCCGCCAGCGGGCCGGTCACCGTCGCGGTCGGATGCGTCGGCGGCCGCCACCGATCGGTGGCCATGGCCGAGGCGATCGCCGCCGAGCTCGCCAACGCGGGCCTGACCGTCGCCGTAGTCCACCGCGACGTCCACCTGCCCGTCATCCAGCGCTGACCTGCTGACTGTTGCGGGTGCTCGCCCGGCCACCAGGCCAGGCGGGTGCCCGGAGCCGGTCAGCTCCACTCGAGGAGAAAGGCAGACCCCCATGACCACCACGACCATCCAGCATCCCGGCGTCCTGCATGAGGCCCGGCGCTTCCTGGCCGCGACCGCCGAGCGCGTTCGCCAGGAGGACGACCTGCTGAGCTACCCGGTGGACCGGGCCGTCGTCAACGCCGTGCTCGGCGCGAGCGGCGTGCTGCTGGGAGACCGGCGCGGCGGCGAGCGCCTGGCGGTGGCCAGCGACCAGCTGCGCCACCACGTCCAGCACGGCCAGGCCGACCGCCAGGACGCGGCCGTCGCCCACACCCTGCTGGCCATCCTGTACGCGCTGGACCACGAGACGGACTCCCAGGCGCACCGGCACCTGCAGGACGCCAACGACCTGATCGAGGCCGACGACACGCTGACGGGCGGCGACGCGCTCGTGCTGTGCGCGCTGACCGGCCTGGCCTACGCCCTGCTGGCCACCCGGGACAGCCAATGAGCACCCGCCCCCAGACGCGGATCGACGCCCGCGCCATCGCGACGTCGATGGACGACACGCTGGAGCGCGCGACCACGACCGTCGACGGCGCCCTGGCCCGGGTCGACGCGAAAGCATCCATGCTGCTGGCGTTCGCGCTGGGCCTGGCCTCCGCCGTCGTCGCGCTCGCGGTGGCCAGGCCCCGCTTCCACCCCGCGGCCCTGATCGCCGCCGGCGGCGCCGGGGTGATGCTCGCCGTGGCGGCCGTGCTCCTGCTGATGGCGGTGCGGCCGCACCTGCCCCGGGTCGGTGCCACGGGGTTCGTCTCCTACGCCCGCGCCAAGAACGGCGGCGACGTGAAACGGCTGGTGACAGCGGCGGGCGGGTTCGACCATCTCCACCACATGTCCGGCCTGGCGGTGGCCAAATACCGCGTCGTCCGCCGCGCGGTCGACCTGGTGATCGCGGCCGTCATCGTGCTGGCCATCGCCATCCCCGCAGGACTCATCGCCGCATGACGGGGGCCCTGGGCTCCCTGATCACCCCATCAACGAAAAGGAGAACGATCATGTGGGGACTTCGCCGCCGCGATACCGCAGCCGCTACGCCGCCGCACGTGTCCGCCGCCCCCCAGCACAGCCAGGACAAGACACCCGCTCCAGGGCGCGCCCGCAAGCTCGCGCTGGAAGTCGCCGAGCGGGCGCTGGGCGGCCCGTGGGCTCCGTTGTGGAGACCGACGAGCGACGACCCGCGAACGATCACCGCGTTCGCTCGTGTCGTCGCGCCCTGGTACGAGCGCGCCACCACCGCCGCCGACCTGGAAGAGCGCCACCGCGTCGTCACCGCCCTGCTCAACCAGACGATGGCCTTCACCGCCGACGACGTTGTGGAACTCGGTGAGCAGATCGTCGCCGCGGCCGCCGACCGGCACGCGTTCCTGACCGGCACCCCGCTCGGCGAGGACCTGGCCGCCACGCTCGCGGCCACCGGCGCCGTGCTGGAGGAGCAAGTGCGGCGGGCCTACCAGGACCGCGCCGCGCTGGCCGCGCTGACCGCCGCCCTGTTCCCCGCCGCGCTGGCCGACGACGACCCGGCGTCGGGCCGCACGGTCTTGTACATCGACCTGGCCGGGCGGCAGATCAGCTACCACATCGACAACGCCGACCTGCACCTGTTCGGCCACGTCCACCAGGACGGCCCCGAGGACGACCCGGACGCCCCGCTCGTCTCGCGCTGGGACGGCCACGACCGCGACACCAAGATGGCCCGGATCGCCGACACCGTCGCCGAGCTCACCGAGCACCACGACCCGGCCTCCGCCATCGAGTGGCTCACCGGTGCGGCCGCTCAGCTGGCCCCGCCCAACTAGCCCGGCACATCAGACGGGCGCGCATCACCGCGGTCAATCTGCCAAGACCTCCGCGGCGGGCGCGCCCGCATACCCCAACCAATCCCACAGATCAGAGAGGCAGATCCCATCATGACCGTGCTCGAACAAGAGCGCACACTCGGCGCCCCGCACACCCTGGACAAGGAGCGCCTGGCCGTGGTCCTGGCCGAAGCCGACCACCTGGTGGGCCTGGTCGATGAGGGCCTGGCCGCGATGCACGAGGGCCTGGCCCGCATCGACGCCATCATCGGCCGGACGCAGCAAGGGCTGGGCCGATGAACGGCCAGACCCCGACCACCGTCCACGTTCCGGCCGCCGTCCAGCCCGCGGTCCAGGCCGGCGACCCGAATGAGCAGCCCGTCGTCGCGTTGCTGCGCAGCGAGTTCGACGCCCTCAAGGCTGAGCAGCGCTCCCGGATCCAAGCGCGTGACCAGTTCTCGCACCTGATGCTGACCGCCGTGTTCGGGGTCGCCACCGCCACGGCGGCGGTCGGGCGGGTGGAGCTGGCCCTGCTGATGCCGCTGGCCGCGCTGGTGCTGGGCTGGAAGTACGTCCACAACGACCACATGATCAGCGAGATCGGCCGGTACGTGCGCGACCGGCTGGGGCCGCGCCTGCACGGGCTGGTCGACGACGCGAGCGACCTGCCGATGTTCGAGTGGGAGACCGAGCGCAACGGCGACCGCTGGCGCCTCTCGCGCAAGTGGCTGCAACTGGTCGTGGACCTGGCCGCGTTCTGCGTGCCCGCGCTGGGCGCCCTGGTCGTGGTGTGGGCTTTTGGCCCGCACACGCCGGCGGTGCTGGCGGTCTCCGTCCTGGAGGCGGCTGCGCTGGCCGTGCTCGCGTTCCAGATCACCCGCTACGCCGAGCTGGGCGGGGGTGCGCGATGACCGCGATGCCGGCGACGGCCGACGTGGTGCTCACCGGCGTCCCGTACGCCTACCGCGACCACGTGCGGGACCAGGTGGTCACCACGACCGCCTACACCACGCGCGAGCCCGGCCTGCTGATCCGCAGCCGCGATCCCGAGGAGGGCGAGGACGGGGCGCACTGGCTGATCGCGCACTGGCAGGGCGATGCGGTCCAGGGCGTGCGGGACTACGCCTCGCCGTGGGTCGCCCTGGTGGTGGCCGACCAGCTCGGCGCGCTCGGCGTCGACTGGCGGCGGCCCGGCCAGGCGCTCAAGGCCGACGGTGCGCCGGATGGGTTGTGGGACGCGCTGTCCCCGGCCGCGCTGGACGCCAGCGCCGACGACGTGCTGCTGGCCGCCTCCACCTACGACGACATGGACCGGTGGGACAGCCACGAGGCGCTCATGAGCCTGCTGGCCGCCGGCTGGAGCCCGGAGACGCTAACCGGTCGGCTCCTCACCGAGCCGGGAACCGCAACGCCGCTGGCGGGCCGGGTGGCTCCGCTGCTGCAGGCGCTGGCGCCGCTGGAGGGGCGGCCGCGGTGGTGCGGCCAGTGCCTGCCCGCGGCCCGCCAGACCGCCGATGAGCGCGGCTGGCTGACGCCCTGCCCGCGCTGCCACCACGCCGCCACCCAGGCCGCCACCGGGACGGAGGGCCGTTCCTCGTGAGCACGCTGTCGGAGGTCGAGGCGATCGCCGCGCTGCTGGAGCGCCTGCCCCAGGCCGACGCCGCTGAGCTGGTCACGCTGGCCCGCACCTGTCCGGAGTTCGGTGTGCAGGCCCTGCTTCCCCGCGTCCAGAGCGTTCTGGACGAGCTGCGCCACCGCCTGATCGAGGTCATCACCCAGGCCCACCACGAGGCCGCGCTGGCTGAGGCGTGGATCGCTTCCTTGGAGGCTCACGCCGAAGCCGAGGCGGACGTGGAGAGCGCCGCGTGACGGTGCCGACGTTGCGGGTCCTCGCCTGGCCGTGTGCCAGGCGGGGTGCCCGGGGCGCCCGCCCCGACACGACAAAGCCCCAGGCGTTCATCCAGCCAAGAACGCACGCCCGGGGCCCCCATAGCAGGGAGGTCCACCATGTCACAGAAGCCCGACGCGTCCTACCGGCAGGCCCAGAGCCGTCTCGTTCGCGAGGCCGCCGAGGCGTACCAGACGCCCGACTGGGGTCAGGAGGACGGCCACTCCCGGGTCGCTTACGACCGGGACCTGCGCCGGTCGATGCCGGTCAACAGAAAAGGCCGGCGGACGAAGTGACGCTGCGGGTCCCCGCCTGGCTGGTGCCGGGCGGGGTTCCCGGGGGGCCCGCCCCGCAAGCGACCAACGCCCGAGGAGGAGATGCGGGCGAGGGCCCCGGCAGCCGGATAACCCGGGAGATTCAGGGCGTCAGAGCCGTAAGGGGGCCTCTAACCAGGAATTCTGACAAAAAGAGCGCGCGATCTGTAAAGGCGTCTGGTAAGGATCTGGTCATGTCGGCGCCGTACGCTGCCGGCCCGCCCCACCCCTGTGCGTCGGTGCCCGATCTGCGCCCCTCCCGCCCTGTTTGGGTTCGCCATGTGCGACACGCCGGGGGTTTCTGGCGCGAAGGCGTTCATTCACAGGTTGTCAACATGGAAGGATGCCTGACTGACTGGACTTTGATCACGACGCCGGGAGGCGCCTCAGGCAAAGAAAAACGCCCCGCAGGCTGCGGGGCGTTGAACAACTTCATCTCGAATGTCTCGTTTGAATCGATCAGCTCGAATGCTTTGGCCGGCGGAGAGCGGATCGACGTCAACGGGTTTTGTCACGTCTGGAGACGACCATAGCATCGCGCCAGGCGGTTAGCCCACCATGCCCTGAAGACACGCCGGGGCTTTGGCCAACCGCATCGTTGATTCCGCCCGACGCTGGGCCTGATGACCAGCTCGGTGACGAGCTGGCGGCTGCGCGGGCCTGGCGCGCCCGTGGTGAGCGCACTGACCCGGCGCCGCGCGCGACGTCCCCGGAGCCGTGTGAGCTGCACGGGGCAGGCCACGACCCCGCCTGCACGGCGTGCCGGCTGGTCAAGCGCGAGGCCATCACCGTGGCGCTCGCCGCAGTTAACGCACTGGTCGGTGGCGCCGTCTCCGCCCGCTCCCAGCGGGCGTGGATGCGCGCGGTCGAGACCGATCCCGACCTGGCGGGCCGACGCCAGGACGCCTTCCGCAACGCGCTGGCCGTAGCCGGGATCGTGATGTGGTCGGCCAAGCCGTCGCCGGTCCACCCGGGCGTGTGGACCTCCATCCCGACCCGCGCGCGCATCATGGACCGGGCCGGCCTGAAGGAGACCGCGGCCAAGGACTGGGTCCGCTGGCTACGTGAGCACGGCTACCTCGGCACGGTCACCGAGGGCAGCACCCCCCAATACCGGGGGGTGTTCGAGGGCCAGGACGACGGCGCCGGCAATCTCGGCGCCGAGTACGTGCTCACCATCCCCCTGGCCCGGCAGGGTTCTCCCGAACCGCTGCCGGCGGAGCCGGCCGAGGCATCCGCCCAACCCGCTGGGCCCGCCGCGCAGGAGAACTCCCCTCCTGCGCTCGTTTCTGGGGACGAAAAACGACCCCCCACGGTTGATCTCTCTAAAGAGAGATCAACCCAAGCTAACTCCCCCGTCGTACGCGCACGCGAGGACCGCACAGCGGGCAGCGAGAGCGCGGACGCCACCGACTGGATGTGGCCCCTGTCCGCAACGCCGGAAACCAAGATCGAGATGCTCCAGGCGGCGCAGGCCCTGCGGGCCCGCAGCCCGATCCTGCGCACGATCACCGCCAAGCACCTGCGCTCGCTGCTGCGCGAGTACTTCCGCGGCGGCTGGAGCCCGAACGACGTGCTGCACGGCCTGGACCACCGGCCCGACGGCACCGCCTGGACCTTCACCGAACCACCCCGATGGCTGCCCGGCTGGATCCGGCACCGCCTGGCCGCCTGGCGCACCCCCACCGACGACAGCATCGGCGAGCTGCTGCCCTCGCTGTCCCAGCAGCGCGCCGCCCTGCGCCAGGCCGCGGCCGCCGAACAGGCCGCCGCGGCCGCCGCCCGCCAGCGGCTGCTGGCCGGCCGGGTCGACGCCGGCGCCGGACCCGCGGCCGCCGCCCGCGCCGCACTCGCAGCCGCGGGCCCCCAGGCCGCTGAAGCCCTGCAACGTCACCAAGATCAGCAACCCGCCGATCTGTACAATGTAAAGATCATGGCATCGCACAGCGGCGCCTCAACGCCCCCCGCGGGCGACCGACCCCTCTCCCGGCCCCAACCCTCCAACCGGGAGGCGATCGACGCCCCCTGTGGCTCTCAGCGGCCCGCCGGGCGCGATTCGGAGATCACCCCGTCGTCGATCACCCCGCCAAGCGCCGCAATCGACGACGCGATGGAGGACACCGACGCCGGGCACGCCGCGTTCCTGGCCGCCAACGACGCCCGCAACGCAGCCAACGCCGGCCGCCGGGCCGAACTCGTGGAACAGGCCCGCGCCATCGCCGCGGCGCGCACAGCTAGCGCTCCGGCCAACCCCAGGCCCGCAACCGTGGTGCGCGCCCCCCTGCAGAACCGGCTGACCGACCTCATGGCCACGCACGACGACGGCTCTCCCAGTTGTCTGCCAGGTGCGCCCAGCCCCACGCCCCCGGTCGAACAGCAGGCCCGCACCACCGGCGCCGCGCCCGGCATCGCACGCACCGCCGACGCCCCTGTCCAGCCGGAACGCACCCTGCAGGATCGGCTGGCCGACCTCATGGTCAAGCACGCCCCGAGGCCGGTAACCGCCCGCCTTAGCGTCAAACGATCATGAACGTCGTTCGGTTGTGTACACAAAGAACTTCCCCGGGCCACGCCGGAGCAGTCCAGCGGGAGCCCCAGGCGGTGCAGGAGTTCCCGTCCGGTCCATGCCGGGTTGTGTACACAATGTGGATCACGAAGAAGATCGGGATCCGGGACGCCCGCGCCCGCCTGGCCGAACTCATCGAAGCGGCCGGCGGCGGCGACCTGGTCGTGTTGACCCGGCGCGGCCGCCGCGGTGTGGCAGCGCCACCTCGCCGAACAGGAAGCCGAGCGCGAACGACGCGCGCAGGAGAAGGCCTTGGGCGAGCGGCTGCCAGCGACCAAGCGGGTACCGGTCTGCCCGCACTGCAGGTCCTCCTACCTGCAGGTCGCCTACACCGGGCCCGTGGTCAACGCCCTGGTCAACACCGCCGACCCGGGCGCCGGTGTGCAGGACGTCGTCGTCGACACCGACGTCGGCCAGCTCGATGCGGTGGCGTGGGTGCGGTGCGCCTCCTGCTGGGAACCGCTGGCCGACGGGCCCCGCCAGCACGGCTCCCCCGCGCACCGTACGGCGGTCGAGATCGCCGAGAACGCCTCCTGGGCCGGCGTGCCGTGGGAGGCGACAGACCCCCTGGTGGTGAAGGAAGCGGAGATGGGCCGCTCATTGCGGATCGTGCTGCAGCACGACCTGGCCCGCGACAAGGTCCAGCGGGTCAGCATGTGGGAGTACATCGGGTGCCACCGGAATACGGCAGAAACGGGCCGCAGGCTGATCACCGTCGTTAAGATCTAACGATTCGCGCCGGTTAGTGACAGCTTCCGGAGGTTCGGGTGGCGTCGATCGATCGGACGGCCTACCCGAGGTTCGCGCGGGCGGTGTCCGCTCGGGAGTTGGCGGAGGTGTTCACCCCGTCGCTGGCCGAGGTGGAGTGGGCGCGCGGCAAGACGCAGGACGACCAGCATCTGCTGGCGCTGCTGGTGTGGTTGAAGGCCTACCAGCGGCTGGGGTACTTCCCGAAGCTCGCGGACGTTCCAGCGGTGGTGGCCGAGCACATCCGCGGCGTGATCGGACTGTCAGAACACGTGGTGCTGGCCGGCGCCGCGGAGCGGTCGGCCAAGCGGCATCGGAGCTTCATACGCCAGCGCATGGGCGTGGTGTACGACGCGGCCAGAGTACGGGCGGTGGCAGCCGAGGCGATCCGCAAAGCGGCACAGGCGAAGGACAACCCGGCCGATCTGATCAACGTGGCGTTGGAGGAACTGGTCCGCGCGCAGTGCGAGCTGCCGGGTTACACCACGCTGGACGAACTGACCAAGAAGATCCGTACCGAGGTCAACCGCGGGTTTTTCACGCTCGTGGCGGGCCAAGTCGACGCGCCCGCCCGCGCCAGACTGGCCCGGCTGATGGTGGTCGACCCGGTCACCCAGCGCAGCGAGTACGACGCCTTGAAGGATGTGGCCCAGGCTGCATCCCTGGGCAAGTTCAAGGCACGCTTGGCGTTCTTGCGGGACCTGGACGCACTTGGGCCGACGGAGGAGTGGCTGGAGAGCACCCCTCCGGGGAAAATCGCACATTTCGCGGGCGAGGCGCGAGTGACCGATGTCGCCGACCTGCGCAAGGTGCTGGATGAGGACAAGCGGCTCACACTGAGCTGTTGCCCTCCTGACGGAGGGCTCGGTCGCTTCCACTTCCTGGACAGAGGTTTCTGGACGGTATTGCGCCTGCTCGTTAGGGTGTCCAGAAA
>NZ_JBEXCR010000082.1:0-33398 GCF_040605375.1 Nonomuraea sp. NPDC005650 | reverse complement strand
GAACTCGGGAGGGTGAGGTGCGGGCATGAAGGACATCCTTCCTGATGATCAAGGGTGACCTCAGGTCAAGTGTCCGGAGAACTGGGGGAAGCTCACACTGACCTGGTCGAGCACGTGGGCCAGACCCAGAACTGGGTCGCGGAGATCATCGAGCGGCGTATCACCGACCCCACACAGTTGCCCACGGAGATGGCCGTACTCCCCACCGACCCCCGCGAGTGGCAGGCGTGGCTGTCGGATTCCGCGCAGCGGGTCGCGAGCGCGTGCTCCGATGACGCGCTCGACGCGCCGGTGTTCAACCCCGCGGGGGACGAGCGGCCCGGGACGCGATTCTGGATGTCCAGCATGCTCAACGAAGCGGTCGTCCACGGCTTTGACGCAGCCGCCGCGGCGGACCGACCGGCCGACAT
The DNA here is from genome assembly GCF_040605375.1 of Nonomuraea sp. NPDC005650. Taxonomy (NCBI): domain Bacteria; kingdom Bacillati; phylum Actinomycetota; class Actinomycetes; order Streptosporangiales; family Streptosporangiaceae; genus Nonomuraea; species Nonomuraea sp. NPDC005650. Next base: position 32,988 of record NZ_JBEXCR010000082.1, on the reverse strand, counting down.
TGACGCAGACGTCGCAGCCGCGCTCATCAGCAACCACCTCGCGATGCTGACCTCCCCCACGTGGGGGATGCAGCGGCCGAAGTCCGCCCATGCCATCCGGGGCACCGGGCAGACCCTGCAGTGGCTGGCCACCGACACCACCGACGACGCGGGCGCTTGGTTCGTCGAACGACGGCCTGACGGGGCGACGTGGCAGCCCGGAACCCAGCAGGCCGATGTGACGGTGACCGACCCGGCACGATCGCTGCTGCTGACCTTGACCCGACGACTCCCTCTCACCGACCGCGAAGCCACCAACATCAATGTCGACGGCGACACCGACCTCGCCCAGCACTGGCTCGACAACACCGCCCATGTCAGCGACTGACCGGCACCGAAAGGCCCACCGCCACGACGAAGGGAACGTTCGGCATGACACCGGTACGAGATGCCGTCATCGGGGAAGCAACGGACGGCGCGGGGGACGTCTTCGCCCGCGGACGTTCAACTTGATCGAGCGAACCGACGAGTCAGGAGGTGATCAGCAAGTCGCCTGACACGCGATGCACTCCAGGTCGACACCATGCTCATGCATGAGCTTCGATGAGTTGAGACAGTGCTCACTGTCCCCGCCACGATGACACACCGCGAGGCCAGGCGAGCACAGAAGACTGCTGAGCGCCAAAGCCGCTGACAGAACGTAGTGGCGATTACAGAGAGATACTTTGGGGCTGGTCGCGCGGACCCGAGTGGGGCCCTGTTCGGACAGTAGCGCGGTCGAGATGAGGGGTTGCTTCTGACAGGACGGTATTCATCGTCTGGGTCATGGCCGTCCGACGCAATCCCAAGAAGGACAAGGCCGCCCGGCGGCGCCGCCCCGAGCGGCGTCCGGCGTCATCGGGCAGACGGGTGCGGATGAGCCTGGAGACGGTCACGACCCGGCTTGGCTTCCAGGTCAGAGAGGCGACCGTGCGGCGCATCCTGCGCTCCCGCCGCTTGGGCCCGGCGCCCCGACATCTCGACACCTCCTGGCGGACCTTCCTGCGGTCACAGGCCGAAGACCTACTGGCCTGCGACTTCTTCCATGTTGACACGATCTTTCTGAAACGCTTGTACGTACTGTTCGTGATGGAGGTCCGTACGCGACACGTGCACGTCCTGGGCGTGACCAGCCACCCGACCGGCGCATGGACCGCTCAGCAGGCCCGCAATCTTCTGATCGACCTCGGCGAGCGCGCAGGGACATTTCGCTTCCTCATCCGCGATCGGGACGCCAAGTTCACCGCCGTGTTTGATGAGGTGTTCGCCGCCGTGGGCGTAACGGTGCTGAAAACGCCGCCGCGAACACCGAGGGCGAACTGCTATGCCGAGCGCTGGATCCGTACGGTACGCGCCGAGTGCACCGACCGAATGCTGATCCACAGCGAACGTCACCTGCGCTCGGTTCTGAACGAGTATTGCGATCACTACAACACGCATCGACCGCATCAGGCTTGTGGTCAGCGACCGCCCGATCAAGATCAGCATGTGGTGGTGCCGGTGGAAGGCCGGATCGAACGCCACGAGGTACTCGGAGGAGCGATCAACGAGTACCGCCGAGCCTGCTCGATCAGCGAAATCCCAGATCAGACCATGCGCGCGAGTTTTGACGCGGTACACGCGCCGGAACTATTGGTTCGGACGCCTCTCGCATGGAGATCGTCAGCGCCGCAAGCCCGGTCGTGCAGCGCGCGTCATCGGCGGCCGGAAGCGGACAGGCAGATCCCTCTGGCAGCGTCGCTACGGCGTCTGCCTGTCCGGTCCACGGTGTCATCAGCCGTCAATGGGGCGGCGTTCTCGCTCGCGAAGCCACACGAACGCCAGCACTGCCACGTTCACGACGGCCAGAATGATGAGCACGGGACCACCGCCCGCACCTTCGGAGCGATCGACGACGAGAACGCCGCCCCCTGCCATGAGCACGTTGACAGTCGTCACGACCACGTTGTTCGCGATATGGAACCCCATCGCGGCTTCAAGGCCGCGAGTGATCAATCCCATGAGTGCCGTGCAGACCGAGAGGAAGATGTAGTAGCTGCTGAGCCAGGGATCACCGGCCCCATGCATGAGGGCGAACGAGAGGCTCGAGACCACGAGGCCGGCGATGAACGCCGGCCGCACAGCCCTGAACCACGAACCAGCGGCCGGGAGCACCGCGCCCCGGAATATGATCTCCTCGCCGGCCGACTGGACGGGAGTGGTGAGAAGCACCACTACCAGCATCGCCACGGTGGTGCCGCTGATACTGAAGCCCACCCACCCTGGGGCATCGGGCGCCACGATCGCCACCACAGCGATGCCGGCCCCGACAAGCACGGCAGAGCCGGCGAAATAGATCGCGAGGCGCCGCCGATCGAAGCGCCGGGGTGAGCTGAAGACCCTACGCCACGGCACCTTCGCGAACCACGAAACGAGCACCAGGGCAAGCAACGCTGTCAGGCCAGTACTGAGGTTGGCCGCCAAGAGCTTGAGTGGAGTCAGCGTCGACTCGAGGGGATCCTCGCCGGCGTCGACGAGACCAGCCAGCAGATAGAGTCCGAGCTGGAGCAGAAGAAGCGTCACCGGCATCGCGGCGATGACGATCAGCGACTTCCACCACGCCATCCGGATATGCGTACCGAAGGGACGCGTGTCATCCAGAGAATGAGGAGTCGTTCCGGGGTTGCCAGCAACTCCCGGCGCAACGGGATTCGTCTGTGAGTCCATGGGGCTTTGAACCTTGTCCTAGCCGAGTCGATCACCCCAGTGAAAACCGTGTGGTCGCCACATAGTCAAGGCCTGCGACCGAGGTCCCGGACTAGGGCGAGCTCAACGCTCCTTCCCAAAGTGAGCCGAGTGACCTCGATCACCGGCTGAGGACCGGCGGCGAGCAAGATTCCATGGAAAACACTGTTCCAGGAACGGGGTCAACACCCTTTACCAGCGACTGCGTCGATCCGCGACAAACGTCATCGCCACTTGGTCGATGCGGCCCTTCCCTGCTGGAATGCGTTCGCCTTTACCGTCGGCTGCGAAGAAGCCGCCGCATCCGAAGCAGAGGTCAGCGCCATGCGAAAATCGCCCGTCATTCTGCTGGCTCTGGTGGTGGCCGCGGCCATCGGCGCGGTGGGCTCCGACGCTGCCGGAGCGGCTCCTGCCCCTGGGCTGCGACACGGAGCGCGACCCTGGTCACGCCGATCATCGGTGACGGATGATGGAGCGGCTGTCGATCAGCTGACCTCCTTGCCGAGCAGACCAGCGTCGACTGCCGGACGAAACTGGCGCCCAAGGCCCGACCGAGCGGACTGCCCGGCGGGTGGCCACGATGTTTCTGCACGGTGCGGTCCAGAGCAGCTACCCGGCAGGGTCTGAGGGCGGGTCAGAGGTGGTTGGTGTAGAAGGTGGCCAGCCGGTCGACGGCGGCGTCGACGTACTCGGGTACGTCGTACATCTCGTAGTGGCGGGCGTTCTTGATCACCATGCGGTCGACGGGGTTGGGCGCCAGGTCCCAGAGGCGCTTGCCGGACTCGTCGAAGCCGGTGCCGTCGAGGTTCTCGGCGAGGATGAGCTGCAGCGGCTGGATCATGAGCTGATCGACCAGGTGGAAGGCGTCGAACCCGATGAGCAGCGAGTCGCCCCGGGTGAGGCGGCGGTTCGTCGAGTGCTCGTTCTGACCGCGCTCGGTGCGGTAGTACCGGAGCGCCTGGAGCAGGTCGACGTCGGTCACCCCGGCCGACTCGGCCTCGGCCAGGGAGTCGAGCGCAGCAGCCGGTCCGTCGGCCTGGAAACCACGGAACGATGAACCAATCTCGCCGGGGTCGATGGCGCCGACCGCCTTGATCCGATGGTCGGTGCGGGCGGTGTGCACCGCGTACCCGCCGCCGGCGCAGATGCCGAGGACGCCGATGCGGTGCGGGTCGATGCCGGGAATCGTGGTGAGCGCGTCGATCGCGTAGAAGATATCTTCACTGCGCCGGTACGGGTCCTCGAGGTCGCGGGGCTCGCCACCGCTCTGCCCCTGGTGGGCGGGGTCGAAGACGAGCGCCGCGATGCCCCGGGCGGCGAGCCGGGACGCGTAGTTCGCGCCGATCTGCTCCTTGGCACTGCTGCCGGGCGTCGAGAGCACCACCGCGCGGAGCGGCTGGACGTCGTCGACGCCGTCGGGCCGGTGCAGGTCGGCGGCGAGTTCGATCGGGCCGCGCGGAATCGAGATGTGCTCAAGCATGGGGTCGGCCGCTTTTCGTTAGGACAGGTACTTGTTCATTTCTAAACTAGTTCGGGTTCGCACTAGTTCGAAACCGTACTACTTTGGGAGAGGATCCGCATGCCGGTGGATGCCGCGCCGGTGGACGCTGAACCATCGCCTGCTCACCGTCGTGCTGGACGCCTGCACCGCCGACCTGGCCGAGCTCGGGCTCGAGACCAAGGAGTTCTTCGTGCTCGCGGAGGCGGAGACGTCGCCGCACCCGGCCGAGTTGGCGGCAACGCTGGTGATCTCGAAGGCCAGCATGACGGCCTACGTCCGCAATCTCTGCGCCAAGGGATTTCTGCGCCGCGAGATCGACGACACGGACCTGCGCCGGCATCGGCTCGTCCTGACCCCCGAGGGCACAGCGGCGCGCGACCGTGCCCTCGCAGCGCTCGCGGCCGAGTTCGACCGCCGACTGGCCAAGGTCACGTCACGCGACCGTTCGGAGCTGCAATGCATCCGGACGTCCCTGGTCGAGCTCGGCTAGAGCGCATCACCGGCGGTGGATCAGCCGATCATCCCCGGGCCACCGCCGCCTCGTCGCAGACCGGCCGTCGGGGACGCCTCGCAGTCGGTGTCCCTCGGAAGCTTGCCGTCGACCAGCCAGGAGGTGCCGATGTTGAGGGCGCACGCGTTGCCGCCGTAGACGTAGACGCCGTGCTGGTTGTCATCGACCGTTACCAGACGGGACCGCTTGGCGAACTCACTGCGGTAGATCTGTCCGCCGATCAGCGGCGTGGCCACGTCACGGCGATTCTGCATGATCAGGATGTTCGCCGGGCCGTTGTCGTTCATCGCGACCTGCGGCTCGGGCGACTTGAGGGACCAGAAGGCGCACGGGTTGATGTTGCCCGATGCCGCACCGAAGATCGGGAACTTCCCGCGGTCCTCAGCGACGCTGCGCTGGTACGCCTCGACATCACTGGGCCAGTGGCTGTCGTTACAGGTCACCGCCAGGTATGACGACAGGAAGTTGGACTGCACGAGCGGCTGAGCCCGCCCCGGCATCCCGCCGTCCGCCGTCAGCCTCTTGATCGCCGCGTCGTCGGACATATTCAGCGCCTGCCACAGCTGGGCCAGCGCACCGTAGCCCGACTCGTTGTACAGATTGATATACATGTAGAGCCGAAAGGCGCGTCCGTCCACTCCGGAGATCGGCTCCTCGTCGAGCCGCTCCGCGATGGCGAAGTAGGTGCTGCGTACGTCCCTCGGGGTGCGGCCCAGCCCGTACGCGGGGTGCCGGGCCGCCGCCCACCGGGCGAAGTCCGGAAACGCCTGCTCCGCGCCCAGCCCGTACCGTCGCTGGGCAGCGCGGGTCAGCGCCGTGTCGCCGAGGCTGCTGTCGATGATGATCCGGTCGCTGGTGCGCGGGAACATCGACGCGTACGCGGCACCCAGCGCGGACCCGTACGAAGCGCCGAAGAAGCTGGCCTTCTCCTCTCCCAGCGCCGCCCGGATCGCGTCCAGGTCCCGAGCCGTGTTGGCCGTCGACATGTGGACCATCCGGCCGTCGGGGTCGTTCGCCGCGCACTGATCGGCGACGGCCTTGGCCGCCTTGGCGTCCGCCGCCACGGTCGCCGCATCCTTGGCCCACGGCGGGATGTTGCCGGGGTAGTTCTGCTCGACGGTGAACTTGCAGTCGACCGGGGCCGAATGGCCGACGCCGCGAGGGTCCAGGCCGATCAGGTCGTACGCATCCAGCACGCTGTTCGGGATGCCCCGGTTGACCAGATCGGCCGGCATGGTCAGTCCGCTCACACCCGGGCCACCCGGGTTGAGGAGCAGCACGCCCCGTCGCTTCTCCGGGTTCACGCTGGCGATCCGGGAGATCGTCAGGTCGATCTTCGTCCCGGCCGGGTTCCGATAGTCCAGCGGTACCGTCACGGTCGAGCACTGCAAAGTCGGTGCCGTCGCCGCGATGTCCTCCGGGCAGGCGCCCCAGGCCGCGACGGCGGCCCGGCCGGCTCCCTGGCCGGCATTCGCGGCCGGCACCACCGCCAACCCACTGAGCAGGCCGGCCGTCATTGCCAGGGCCAGCCCCCAACCCATGCCACGCTTTCGCTTCGTCTCCACTCCCCCCAGTGAGAACTATGTTCCTGCAACGCAGTCAACCCGAGCGGTCGAAACTCGCAATGTCAGGCGGTCAGCTGCTGACGCAACGCGGCCGAGTCGTGCAGGTTGGTCATCTTCACGAATCGGCCGTCACTGACGGTGTAGATGACGTGCTCGGCAATCTCGAAGGACCTTCCGGTGGCGGGGACTCCGAGCCACTCCTTGACCGGAGTGCCGGCGTTGATCGCGCGTATCGCGATGCGGTCGCGATCGATCAGCAGCTCCTTGACGTCCCAGTGGAAGTCGGGGACGGCGTCGAAGATTCCCTTCAGGGCCGAGACGACATCGTGGCGGCTGCCGGGGACGCCGTCCAGCAGAACCTCGTCGTTGATGAACTTGTCCATGCCGTCGAGTTCGTGATTGTTGAGCGCCTCGACGTAGCGCCAGTACCAGCTGCGCAAGTCATCCTCTGTCATGACATCGCCTCTCCTCGAGACAGGCTGCCGTACGGCGGCTCCTAGATGTGCACCGATCGGTACAGAACAGAAAGGCTACTTCGGTACCGATCGATACGCAAGGGGTGGGGCCCAGGATCGACCGAGCTTGACCTGGTTCCGGGAACATGGTTTCTCCTTACGGTGATCTTTGTGGAGAACCGGACCGACGGTTGCGGATGAGCACCTTCGGCTAAAATCGAAGACTGTTTTCAAGGAGACGCCGTGGCGTACATCAAGGTCGGTACCGAGAACAGCACCGACATCGAGCTCTATTACGAGGACCACGGGACCGGGCGTCCGGTCGTGCTCATCCACGGTTACCCGCTGGACGGGCACTCCTGGGAGAAGCAGAGCGCGGCGCTGCTCGAGGCCGGGTACCGGGTCATCACCTACGACCGGCGTGGCTTCGGGCAGTCCTCCCAGCCGACCATCGGCTACGACTACGACACGTTCGCCGCCGATCTGAACACGGTGCTCGAGACCCTGGACCTGACTGACGTCACGCTCGTCGGCTTCAGCATGGGCACCGGCGAGGTCGGCCGCTACCTGGGCCGGTACGGCTCGGGCCGGGTCGCCAAGGCGGCCTTCCTGGCCTCACTGGAGCCGTTCCTGCTGCAGACCGAGGACAACCCGACCGGGGTGCCGCAGGAGGTCTTCGACGGCATCTCCGCCGCGGCCACCGCCGATCGGTACGCCTGGTTCGCCGAGTTCTACAAGAACTTCTACAACACCGACGAGAACCTGGGCGGCCGCCTGTCCGAAGAAGCGTTGTGCAACAGCTGGAACGTCGCCGCCGGCGCCTCCTGGTACGCATCCAGCGCCGTGGTCCCGACCTGGCTGACCGACTTCCGGGGAGATCTGGCCGCGATCGACGTGCCGGCGTTGATCCTGCACGGCACCGGCGACCGGATCTTGCCGATCGACGCCACCGCCCGCGAGTTCCACAAGCGGGTCCCGCAGGCCGATTACGTCGAGATCGAGGGTGCCCCGCACGGCCTGCTCTGGACCCACGCCCACGAGGTCAACGAGGCCCTGCTGACCTTCCTGGCCAAGTAATGGGCGAGCCGACGACCGGCCGGGGACCGGCTAGACCGGCGGCCAGCTCCGTAGGGCGGCGTCGGCGACCAACTGGAGGATGTCGCGCTCCGCGCCGCCGGCGGCCTGCACCGCGATGCCGTTCCCTATCGTTATGACGTACTTCGCCAAGACTGACGGGTCGGTCTCCGGTGGCAGGTCGCCCTCCTCGACCGCGCGCCGGAACCGATCCGTCAGCTTGGTGCTGATTTCTTCTCCCCACGCGGCCAGCAGGTCGCGGATCACCCGCCCGTCCTCGCCCCCGACCAGGGACGCCCGGAGGCTGAGACACCCGGTCGGGTAGCCCGGCAGGGTGGCGCTCCGGACCGCGCCACGCAGGAACACCGTGGCCACCTGCTGGGCGGTCGGCTCGGCCAGCGCCTCGGCGCCGTACGACGCCGGGCCGTCGCCGTATCGCATCAGGGCCTTCCGGAACAACTCCTCCTTGTTGCCGAAGGCCGCGTACATGCTCGTGCGGTTGATCCCCATCGCCTCGGTCAGGTCGGTGAGGCTCGCGCCCTCGTAGCCGTTCTCCCAGAACACCCGCATCGCGTTCTCAAGCGCTTCGTCGGCGTCGAAGCCCCTGGGCCGACCCACCTGCGCGCTCCGTTGACCGTCCACGTGACCCACCTTACCCATTACTTACCGATCGATCCAGATGTGCTAGCGTAATTCTGTACCGATCGATTGGTACAGAATTCGACAAGGAGATTCCCATCATGAGCGAGTTGACCGGCAAGACTGCCCTGATCACCGGTTCCACCACCGGCATCGGCCGGGCGACGGCCTACGCCCTGGCCGCGCGCGGTGCCAGCGTGGTGGTGACCGGACGCGACACCCAGCGCGGGGAGGAGGTCGTCCAGAAGATCCAGGCCGACGGCGGCTCGGCCCGCTTCGTCGCCGCCGACCTGACCAACCCGGACGACGTGGCCCGGCTGGCCCGCGAAGCCGGCGAGGTGGACGTGCTGGTGAACAACGCCGGGGTCGGCAGCTTCGGTCCCAGCGCCGACATCACCGGCGAACAGTACGACGCGATGCTCGACGCCAACGTGCGCGCGGTCTACCAGCTGACCACCGCCCTGGCTCCGAAGATGGCCGAGCGCGGCAGCGGCAGCGTGATCAACGTCAGCAGCGGCGCCGCCGTGATCGGGGACGTCAACAACGCGGTCTACGCAGCCACCAAGGCAGCAGTGAGCTCACTGACCCGCGCGTGGGCCGCCGAGTACGGCCCGTCCGGCGTACGCGTCAACGCGGTCGCTCCCGGCCCCGTCCTCACCAGCGCCCCCGAGCAGTATCTCCGGGGCTACATCCCGCTCATCCCGCTGCGCCGTTTCGCCCAGCCGGAAGACGTCGCCCAGGTCATCGCCTTCCTCGCCGGCCCCGGCGCCTCGTTCGTGAGCGGCACCCACATCCCCGTCGACGGCGGCCTCACCGCCGTCGAGCCCCCTAAGCCCGGCTACCTGTAACCAAAACGCACGACATCGACAGCCGTCACGGGCAGGCGCTCCGCACGTGAACGCCTGCCCGTGACGCCCGACCGGCTGGGAGAGGAAGTCGACTTGCCTTTCGTAGAGTCCAATGGCATCACTACCTGTTACGAGGAGTTCGGCGATGCCCACGAGCGCGTGATGCTCCTGATCATGGGTGTGGGTGAGCAGCTCATCGCCTGGCCCGACGGATTCTGCGCACTTCTCGCCGGTCATGGTTTCCGCGTGATCCGGTTCGACAACCGTGACGTCGGACTGTCGACCTGGCTCGACGAGCTCGGCGATGTCGATCTGGCCGGGCTGCTCGCCGGTGACCTGTCCACGGTGCGCTACGGGCTCGAGGCGGCGGAACATGGATCCGACCCCGCCGTGGGCACGCCGGTCACCACCTTCGGCGCCGGCGGCGACTGGGTGGAGTGCCGCGCCTTCAGCGTCGACCTGCTCTGCACCGCCCAGAAGGACGCGGACTCAGGCCGCCGGGCGTACCGCCGCCGAGTACGAGCTGCTCGACCTGGCTGACTACCCGCTGCCGCACCGGGACGAGCCGGTCGGCGCGAAGGCGGGCCCCGGCGGGGTACTCCAAGGACCACACCAGGGGCGTGGGCCGGCGATATGGCCGTGTACGACGGGTACGTGTTGGTCACCCCGGAGCTGCTGTTCGACCAGCTCGAGAGCTGGGCCGGCGCGCTGCGAACCGTACGCGAAACCGCTCGCCCCGGCTGCCTGAGAAACCGCCGGACGTTCGAGCCGCGCCGCCATGGCACTCGCGGCGGGGCCCTCACCGGCACCACGCGCGTCCGCACCGCCGCATCAGGGCGTGCGGTTCGGCGTACCCCCAAACCAGCGCAACCGGAAATCGACGCCTGATCACCGGCCGAGCCGAAGGAAACCCTGATGAGCGACAACATCGACGTGCACGACAATCCCGCCCAGCAGCGCTACGAGATCACGGTCGACGGCGATCTCGCCGGTTTCGCCGTCTACTACCTCGAAGGGGAGCGGATCGTCTTCGTCCACACCGAGGCAGCACTCGCCTACGAAGGACAGGGCCTGGGCAGCCGTCTCGCCCGCCAGACGCTCGACGACGTCCGCGGGCGCGGCCTGCGAGTGGTGCCGGCGTGCCCGTTCTTCCGGCGGTACATCGGGACCCACCCGGAGTACCAGGATCTGACCCGCCACGGCGACAGCCGGCGGGCCGTGCTGGGAGAGCACGATGGGTGACCCGAAACCGAAGTCGTACCCGGGGACCGACATCACGATCACATTCGACGGTGGCCGTTGCCTGCACTTTGCCGAGTGCGTGCGGGGCTTCCCGAGGTGTTCGACGTCAACGCACGGCCCTGGATCACCCCGGACAACGCCGACGCCGCCGCGCTGGCCACTGTCGTCGAACGCTGCCCCAGCGGCGCGTTGCAGTACATCCGCCGCGACGGGATCGAGGATACGCCGCCCGCCCCCACCGTCGTCACCGTCGTGGAGGACGGACCGATTCTGCTGTACGGCAACCTGACGGTGACCGGACCCGGTCGGCAGCCGCATCGGGAGAACCGGATGGCGCTGTGTGCCTGCGGCCGGTCGGCCAAGCGACCGTTCTGCGACAACGCCTGCGAGGCCTGACGTTCCAGCAATCGTCAGCAATGGACATGATCAACGACATCGTCGACACCTTGAGGGCCGCCGGAGCCGCCGGCGGGCGGTTGCTGCGCTCCCGGACCCGTCCGCGATCGACTACCTCACCGCGCCGGATTCCCGGCTACTGCGCCAGGCCGGCGTCGCCTCGGTCGACGAGGCTGCTTTCAGCTGGGTCGACGTCATTCCCGATCGGGAAGGTCTCATCGATGTGCTGACCCAGAGCCCGTTCGGGCCGTACCACAGACGCTCGAGCCCGCCGACCGAGCCGAGGCCGAGTCTCGCGTCACCGACCGCGCCGCCGCCTATCGAGAGCCGGACGGCGGCCACCGCTTCCCGACCACCTGCCGCCTGTTCTGGGGTCGCCGATGAGGCCCCGCCATCTCAGAGGAGCTGTACGTGCCATCGTTCCTGGAAGCCGTGGAATCGAAGAACCAGCTGATCGCCGTCTGGAGCCGGTTGACCGGCGAGCAGGGCGGCATCGTGGACTTGGACGACGGCGTGCACCGGATGTGGGTCGACAGCCCGTTCGGGTTTTGGAACACCGTCACGCTGACCGATGCCGACATCCCGGCCGAGGCGCTCAAGGACCAGCTCGGCCGGGCCGCCGACTTCATGCGCGGCCGCACCAGGGCCGGCTACCTGTGGATCTTCGAGGACCTGCTCACACCGGACGCCCAACGTGAACTCCTTCCCGCCGCCGCCGCGGCCGGACTCGAGCTCGCCTTCTCCGGTCGCGGCATGGCCGGTGACATCGACATCCCCGATGTCACCCACCCCGAACTGGAGATCCGCCGGGTGCAGTCCGAGGACGATCTCATCGCCTACGGTGAGATCAACGCCTACGCCTACGGCATGCCGCCCGGGGCCGGCCGCGTGGCCGTCGCCGGATCCCGGCTGTGGCGCGACGCCTTCGCGTACATCGGCTACCGCGATGGACGTCCGGTCACGTGCGCGGCCACCGTGGCCGGTCCCGACTCGCTCTTCCTCGCCCTGGTGGCAACGCTGCCCGACCAGATGCGCCGAGGATACGGCGAGGCCGTGACCCGCAAGGCCATCCATCAAAGCATCGCACAGACCGGCCATCACCGGGTCGTCCTGCACGCCACCGAGGTCGGCCGCCCCGTGTACGAGCGGATCGGCTGCACGACGAACTCGCCGATCCACTTCTTCCACCTGGCCCAAGCCTGACCGGACAGGACTCAACTACTGCCGACCGGCCTTCCGCGGCTCCCGGTCGAGCACCTCGTCCGGCAGCCGCTCACCCATTTGTCCTCGGGCTTTCCTCGGCGGTGACGTCCCCATGTGATACTCCGGGAATTCATATCCTGGAAGGGGCTGACGTGGCCTGGAGCACCCGAGAACTGGCCGAGCTCGCCGGCACCACGGTGAACACCATCCGGCACTACCATCGGCTCGGCCTGCTTGACGAGCCGGAGCGGCGCTACAACGGCTACAAGGAGTACGGCGTGCCCCATCTTGTCTGTCTGCTCCGCATCCGGCGCCTCGTGGAGCTCGGTGTGCCCCTGTCCGAGATCGGCGTGGCCAGGACGAACGGCGACGTGCCCCCGGAGGTGCTGCGCAAGGTCGACGCCCAGCTCGCCGCCGAGATCGAGCGCCTGCAGAGAGCCCGGGCCGACATCGCCGTCATCCTGCGCGACGGCGCGCCGGCCGACACCCCGGCGGGCTTCGAGTCGATCGCGCCACGGCTGTCCGAGTCCGAGACCTCGCTCATCCACGTCTACACCCGACTCTACGACGACGACGCGATGAAGGACCTGCAGCGCATGGTGGAGACCGACACCGACCCCGTCAACGCAGAGCTGGACGCCCTGCCTCCGGACGCGGACGAGGCGACCCGGCAGGGCATCGCCGAGCGACTCGGACCGATCATCGCCCAGAACCTCATCGACTATCCCTGGCTGAACGATTCGGCCTCGCATGCGTCCAAGAGCGAAGAGGTCACCCGGCAGACGTTCATCGACGCTGTGGTCTCGATCTACAACCCCGCTCAGATCGACGTGCTCACCCGGGCCAGCGTCCTCGCGCAGGAGCAGTTGCGCCGCGCCCGCGCGGACGAGGACGACACCGACCCGGCTTGACCCCCGTACTGGTGTTCAGGCGGGCTTAATATTGGCGTTGTGGTCGAGCACGTTGCCCAGGTCGTATCGTCTTGATCTCGGCCAGCCGGTCGTACGTGGCCGGCCCGTAGGTCGCGCGTACGCGGCCGTCGAGTCCTGTACCGCTTCATAACTCATCGCGTGGTGCTTGGTCTGCGGCTTTGACCTCCAGGCGCTGCGTAAGCAAGATCGCGGTCTATGTCGGTTCGTCTGCTGTATCTGGCCTTGATTCGGGTGTTCGGTTGGCTGGTGCTGCTGGGTCGTGGTCAGACATCCAAGGATGTCGAGATCATGGTGCTCCGGCATGAGGTGGCGGTGTTGAGGCGTCAGGTCGTCCGGCCGAAGCCGGACTGGGCCGATCGGGCGCTCTTGGCGGCATTGGCCCGCTTCCTGCCGACGGTGCTGCGAACTCATCGGCTGGTCACCCCAGGCACCCTCTTGGCCCGGCATCGGCGTTTGATCAAACTCTCGTGGACCTACCCACAGCGCGCCGGCCGTCCTGCGATGAGCAAGGAGGTCCGGGATCTGGTCCTCCGTCTGGCGCGCGAGAACCCCAGGTGGGGGTATCGGCGGGTACATGGTGAACTGGTTCGGCTCGGCGTGCAGGTGAGTGAAGCGACCGTGCGTCGGATCCTGCGTTCGAGCCGACACCGGCCGGCGCCACGAAACTCCGACACCTCTTGGCGGACGTTTCTACGGCGGCAAGCGAAAGGACTGCTCGCCTGCGACTTCTTCCACGTCGACACGATCTTCTTGAAACGTCTGTACGTGTTGTTCGTGATGGAAGTGGAAACACGACGCGTGCACGTCCTGGGTGTCACCGCTCATCCCACCGGCGCCTGGACCGCTCAGCAGGTGAGAAATCTGATCATGGATCTCGGGCACCGGGCCAGGTCATTTCGGTTCCTCATCCGTGACCGGGATACCAGGTTCACTGCCGTCTTCGACAAGGTCTTCACCAGCCTGGGCGTCACGGTGATGAAGACGCCGCCGCGTACGCCCCGAGCCAACTGCTACGCCGAACGCTGGGTCCGAACCGTCCGAGGCGAATGCACCGAACGGATGCTGACTACGACGAACGCCACTTGCGATCAGTTCTGACCGAGTACGTCGGGCACTACAACAACCATCGCCCGCATCAATCCCGTCAACAACGCCCGCCCGATGGGAGTGTCAACTTAACGGCTGATCGCCGCAGCGACCTCGGGCGCCGGCTCCGGCCACGGCACCGGCTGCATCGACATCGCCGTCTCCATCCGTTCCGGCAGCCAGGACGAAGACAACGACGACTGCTGCCACACCGCTCGTGATCAGGACGAACACCATCAGATCATGAACCGGAGCCACCAATCCGAGTTAACCAGCAGAGTCGTACAGGGTGCGTGATGAGCTGGGCGAGGCGTTCGCGGGCGCCGCGCTTCAACCCAGGACTACTACATCCTCGGACAGCATGCCTGGTCCCTCTGGCCACGGTCGGCCAACCACCGGCTCTCGCCGAGCATGCTGAGTATGTCGGTGTGGCGCGGCAGCCCAGTTCGGGATGACTCCCCGGCTCTTCAGCCGGGTGCCCGCCTCGGCGGACCGCGCCAGGCCGCGAACCTGATGCCCGGGGTTCACGAGGGAGCAGTGCTCAGTTCGCCGCCGTCGGCGGCGATGACCGTGCCGTTGATGTAGCTGCTGGCTTCGCTGACCAAAAACAGCACGATCTGCGCGATCTCCTCCGGCTCACCGATCCGGCCTCGCAGATTGGCCCCTCCGAGAGCGTCGAGGCCGTCCCCGAACATCGCCGTGGTACCTGCGGTGCGGATCATGCCGGGCGAAATGCCATTCACCCGGACGCCGTTCGCGCCGAACTCGGTCGCCCAATACCGGGTCAGCACGTCGACGGCCGCCTTGGACGCACCATAGGCCGCGCCGACCGGGGCAGCGAAAGTGGACGCACGGGAGTTGATGTTCACGATGAACCCGCGGCCACGCTCGGCCATGGCCGGCGCCAGCGCCCCGACGAGCAGGAACGGTGCCCGGGTGTTCACCGCGAACTGCCGGTCGAAGCCCGCGACGTCGGTGCCGGGCGTGCCCGCGAGTTCGTAGATACCCGCGTTGTTCACCAGAATGTCGACGTCACCGGCGTCGGCGGCCAGCCGGAGGACGTCGTCGGCGTCGGTCAGGTCAGCGGCTATGAAGCGGGCTTTGCCGCCCTGCCCGTTGATCTCCTCGATCAGCTCGGCCCCCCGCTCGGAGTGCCGCCCGTGCGCGACGACCGTGGCCCCGTGGCCGGCGAGCGCCAGCGCTACGGCACGGCCGATACCTGCCGTCGCGCCCGTCACCAGAGCGGTGGTCCCGTGCAACGTCATGTCGGTGTTCATGGGAGCTGACTCGCTTTCTGTCATCGATGCGCCCGGCAGCTGTCTGGCCTCGGCCAACGTCGGATAGTCGATGTAGCCTTCGTCACCGCCGCCGAACATGGCGGTCTGGTCCACGTCGTTCATCGGCGCGTCCTGACGGAACCGCTCGACGAAGTCCGGATTGGCCAGGGCAAGCCTGCCGATCGGCACGACGTCGGCGAGACCGGAGTCCAGATCGCGCACCAGGTCGTCTCGCGTGCGCCCGTCACGGACCACCAGCAGGGGGCCGGTCCATGCGGTGCGGATCGCGGTGAGCACGTCCTCCCGTCCGAAGTCGTAGATGTGCAGGTAGGCCAAGCCCAGGGAATTGAGGCTACGAGCGAGATGCCGGTACAGCTCGAGGCCGTCAGCGCCCTCGTCGACGTCGCCGTGGGTGTTGTAGGGCGAGAGCCTGATCGCGGTACGGTCCGCGCCGATCTCGTCGGCGACCGCCGACACCAGCTCCAGGACGAACCGCGCCCGGCCGGCCACGGAACCGCCATACGCGTCGGTGCGGATGTTGGAGTTGACGCCCAGGAAGGAGTGGATCAGATAGCCGCCCGCGCCGTGCAGTTCGACTCCGTCCGCGCCCGCTTCGACGGCCTTGCGCGCGGCGTCGCGGAACTCGGCGATCACGCCGGGAATCTCGGCCTCCGCCAGTTCACGAGGGGTCGGCGGCTGCTGCAGCCCGGCAGCGGTGAAGATGGGAGCACCGGGCGCCACAGCCGAGACACCTACCGGCTGGCGATGGTGTGGAGTGTTGTCCGGGTGCGCCAATCGGCCGGCGTGCATGAGCTGGATGAACAGGTGACCGCCGGCTTCGTGGACGGCATCGGCGATCTTGCGCCAGCCCACGACGTGATCTTCGGTGAAGATTCCCGGCGTGAGGGGATAGCCCTGACCGTCCTCGGAGGGTTGAGTGCCTTCGCTGATGACCAATCCGAGGCTGGCGCGCTGGGCGTAGTACCGGGCCGCGGAGGGTCCGGGGGTGCCGTCGGGTAGCGCGCGGCTACGCGTCATCGGTGAAAGCGCGAAACGGTGCCGGAGAGTGAGCCGGCCTAGGGTGATCGGTTCCCAGACGCGGTTTGACATGGGTGTGCTCCCCAATGGTCGCAGTCGTTTGGTGGTGTGTTCAGGCCAGGAAGTCGTTCAGTGTGGCCACGAACCAATCCGGAGCTTCTTCCGCGATGAAGTGCCCGGTCGGCGCGGACACCACGGT
The DNA here is from genome assembly GCF_040605375.1 of Nonomuraea sp. NPDC005650. Classification (NCBI taxonomy): domain Bacteria; kingdom Bacillati; phylum Actinomycetota; class Actinomycetes; order Streptosporangiales; family Streptosporangiaceae; genus Nonomuraea; species Nonomuraea sp. NPDC005650. The sequence goes on along the minus strand of NZ_JBEXCR010000082.1, from coordinate 16,280 downwards.
GAGGTTCTTGATGTGCTGCGCCAGAACGTCGGGCCCCACCGGTTCGTGAGCTCCCGCGCGCATGACCAGTACGGGCACCGCCACGGATTGCTGCTCGAGCAGGCGCCGGGTGTCCACGCCATCGCCCAGCATGGTGCGGTAGCGCTCGAAGCCGCCGCGCAGCCGGTCACGTCCCCGGTAAGCATCGGCGTAGGTATCGAGATCGGCCTGGTCAAACGTGCCGGCATTGCTCATGGCAGTGAACGTGGCGGTGAAGAACTCCAGCTCATGGCCGTCGAACAGCATCTCCGGCAGGTGCGGGGCCATGAAGAACCCGAAATGCCACATGCCGCCCTCGGCGACGTTCATGGCCTCTTCCAATCCGAGCCCTGGCAGCAAGGGGTCGAGCAGCACCACAGCCGAGAGGTCACCCGGATGCGCCAGCGCCCAGGGGAAGGCGACCGTTGCCCCGATGTCGTGCCCGGCCGCGACGGCCGGACCCGTGAGATTCAGGGCCGTGAGCAGACCACGCATGTCTTCGACTTGGTCGAGCTTGCGGTAGCCGTCCTCGGCAAGGTCGCTGTCACCGACTCCCCGCAGGTCCGGCGCCACCACGGTGAAGCGCTCGGCCAGGGCTGGCATGACGTGTCGCCAGATGCGTGAAGTCTGGGGCCATCCGTGCATCAGCACCAGCGGCGGGCCGTCGCCGCCGACAGAGACCGCCAGGCGAGTGCCGTTGGTGTCCACGAGACGCGTCCGGAACCCGGCCGGCAACCAAGAGTGATCGAGCGGAACCGGGCAATCAGTGTTCATAGCAGATAGTCTGTCATATAGACGATATGATCGCCAACTCATCTCCTTTGCATGCCATCTGGGCGACCACCTATCATCGAGTGATGACGCCCAGAGCATCCGCGCGCAAGCCCCCGGCCGATGACCCCGAAACCGGACCGATCGGCCTGGACAGCGACCTGGGGTGGGCGATCCGCATGGTGTCCGGCGCGTTCCGCAGGACCGCCACCAGCTCCGTCGCCGCTCTGCCCGGCGGCCCCCGGGGCTACCTGGTACTGATGGCAGTCGTGTCGGGACCACCCCGCTCCCAACTCGCTCTCGCTCAGCAGGTGGCGCTGAACAAGACTGTGATGACGTACCTGCTCGACGACCTGGAGGCCGCCGGCTTGCTCACCCGTCAGCCAGACCCAGTCGACCGCCGAGCGCGTCGAGTGCTCATCACGGAAAAGGGCACCCAGGCTCTGAGCGTGGCCCGCGAGCGCCTGGGTGCGGCGGAGGCGCAACTGCTGGCCGATCTGGATCCCGCCGAGCAACAGCAGTTGCGGATGCTGCTGGAGCGGGTGGCGCAAACCGCCCACCGAGAAGAAATCGACCCCGAAGAATGCGGACAATGAGGCGGCCAAGGTGCGCCGGCGTGATCGCTGCGGGACGGACAAGCCGGAACCGTGGTGCTCGCGTTCGTCGAGCCGTAAAGATATTTCGCCGCCGGCGATTGCGAGACGCTCGATGACAGTGATCCGGCCAGTCTGCTGAGGCCCCGAGGAACGGAAAGGCTGACGATCAGCGTGCCGGGCGTACCCGAACTCGACTGCCCGGGCTCCTCTGGCTTGGCGTTCAAGCGGATGCAGCAGGAACGTGTGTCGCATGCCTACCATCCGGGCGCGGCGGTGCGATTGATCTGCTGGTTCCCGCCGGACACCGAGAAGGTCGTCGTGGCCTTGTTTGCCAGAGACAAGGCCAACTTGGGCGATCTGTTCTACGACAGCGTGGCCGCACGCGCGGATGGGCTGATCGACCAGTGGAAACGGGAGACCTGTGGGTGCCAAGAATTCAGCCGCCCTATGCGACATGCGCGTATTCGTCGATCAGCCCGCCGAGGCGGTCACGTCGGATGACCTTGGTATCGCCCCCGACCGGGTAGGGAAGGGCCGCAGCGGAGCGGCCTGGCCCGGGGAGCGGTGGGGGCGATGCTCATTGAAGTGGGTCTCGTAGGCGGCCGGCACGCGCAGCTCACAGCACGAAACTGTGTTTTCGAGCGGGACGGGCTGGCTCGTCCGTCGCCCCTCCTCCGTATAATACTTATTTCAGGTAGAATTTATGGTGAATGGGGCGGTCGTGAAGTTCCTCGCCAGCACGCTGTTGTCGAACGATCCGGCGTTGTCGCTATCCGGGGAGAGCGAGCACGACCGGTTACGCGCTACGGTCGAGCTCGCCGTGTGGGCCGAGCGGGTCGGCTACGACGGCTTCGGCGTGGGGGAGCGGCACAACCCTGCGTTCCTGTCCCCGTCCCCGGCGGTGCTGCTGTCGCACATCGCCGCGCGGACGTCGACCATCCGGCTGTTCACCACGGTGGCCGTGTTGTCGCTCAACGACCCGGTGCGGGTGGCCGAGGACTACGCCATGCTCGATCACCTCAGCGACGGCCGTCTGGAGCTGATCATCGGAAAGGGCAACGACGCGCCGTCGCTGAAGCTGTTCGGGGCGCGCGAGGAGGAGCAGTGGGACCGGCTCGCCGAGGCGTACGAGCTGCTGCGGCGGCTGTGGCGTGAGGAGCGGGTCACCTGGTCAGGACGGTTCCGCCCGCCTCTCGACGAGGTGACGACCCAGCCGCGCCCCTTCCAGCGGCCCACCCCCCTCGTGTGGCACGGCTCGGCCTCCAGCCGGCGCTCCACCGAGCTGGCCGCCGCCTTCGGTGACCCGCTGTACTCTGCCAACGGCTTCAAGCCCGCCGCGCACTACCTGGCACTGGTCCGGCACTATCGGGAGCGGCTGGCGCACCACGGCCACGACCCCGCGGCGATCCCCCTTGGGCTGGGCGCCCACTCGCCAGTGATCGCCACCCGCTCCCAGGACGCCTACGAGCTGGCCCGCCCGGCGTTCGAACGCTTTCGCCGGCAACCGGTCGCCGCGAGCAACGGCTTCCCCTACGACAGCCTGGAGGACTTCGTCGCCCGCGGCTCGGCGCTGATCGGCAGCCCCGCGCAGATCACCGACAAGCTGCTCGCCCTGCACGCCGACTTCGGCAACGACCTGTTCGGCGTCGGCTTCGAGGGCTTCTTCTTCACCGACGCCGCCACCACGCGGGGCCACCTGGAGCGCTTCTTCGCCGAGGTGGTGCCGGTCATTCGCGCCGAGCTGCGCTGACCTGCGGGCTCAGGCCCGCCACGGCGAGCCGGAACAGCCGCTCCGCCCGGGCGGCGGGATCGGGATGGTGCTCGGTCGCGAGGACGATGCCGACGATCAACGCGATCAGATCGGCGACGGTGACGCCTTCCGCCACCACGCCATCTCGCACGGCGCGGCGCAGCAGCGGATCGCCCGCCTTCTCCATCATCGCCGAGCAGGTGTTCTCATGCACCGAGCCGTGCTCGGCCCCCTCGTAGGACAGCGCCGCCGCCAGCTCTCGCGCCGCGACGCAGTAGGCGACGACGTCACCGAGCCAGCTCAGAAGCGCCACGCGGCTGTCGCCCTCGCCCGCCAGCTCGTTCGCGCGGGCGCACAGGGACTCGATCCGCTGGTGAGAGACCGCCTCCAGCAGCGCGCGGCGGGTGGGGAAGTGGCGGCGCACGGTGGCCGAGCCCACTCCCGCCACGCGGGCGATCTGCTCCAGGGAGGCTCCGGCGCCGTGGGTGGCGACCTCCTCCTCGGCCACGGCGAGGATGAGGGCGTAGTTGCGCCGGGCGTCCGCGCGCTGGCGGTCGGGCATGGCGTCATCTCCAGTGTTGCTAAGTGGCGGGGCCCGCCGTATCGTATCGCACAGAAAACGGCGGGCCCCGCCGTTTATTGCCCTAGGGAGCATCATGCCCGCACCATCCGCGCCCGTCCTGGTCATCGGCGCCACCGGCAGACAGGGCGGGGCCACCGCCCGCGCCCTGCGCGCGGCCAGCATCCCCGTCCGCGCCCTGGTCCGCGACCCGGCCAAGGACCGGGCCAGAGCCGTCGAAGCGCTCGGCGCCGAACTCGTCATCGGCGACCTCCACGACCGCGAATCGGTGATCCGGGCCGCCAAGGACGCCCGCGCCGTCTTCTCCGTGCAGATGGCCCCCCTGATCGCCGGCGGCTTCGACTTCGACGATGAGGTGGCCCAGGCCGTCAACCTCATCGAAGGCGCGAAGGCCGCGGGAGTGCCGCAGTTCGTGCACACGTCCACCAGCGGCGCCGGCCGCCACACCGAGACCCCTGGCCGGGAGGTGGTGGCGGCCCCGCTGAACGCCAAGGCCGCGATCGAGGAGCGTGTCCGTACGGCCGGCTTTCCCCACTGGACGATCCTCAAGCCGGCCTTCTTCATGGACAACTTCCTGCCATCTATGGCGTTCCTGTTCCCGCGCGGCGTCGCGGGCGGCCTGGTGAGCGTGATAAAGCCGCGGACTCGCCTGTCCCTCGTCGCTACCGACGACATCGGCAGGGCGGCCGCCGCGGCCATCGCCACGCCGGAGCGCTTCGACGGGGTCGAACTGGAGCTGGCGAGCGACTATCTGCCGATGACGGAGATCGCCACAGTCCTCTCCCGCGCGCTGGGCACGCCCCTGGCCGCGCCGGACATGACCGAGGAGCAGGCACTCGCCGCCGGCATGCCGGCGATGGGCAGCTCCCACGAGTGGCTGAACGTGGCCGGCCAGCCGGCCCGGCCCCAGTACGCCAGGGACCTCGGCCTTCGGCTGACCAGCTTCGAGGAATGGGCGTGGCAGCACCTGCGGCCCGCGGCATGACCCACTGAGCGACAGTCAAGTGCCCGCCCGGTCCGGGCTCTCGCCACCGCATGACACTGGTCCTGTCACGGCTCCTCACGGTCGGCGGCGCCTACCGCGCCGCCGTCATCGACGGCGGCCAGGCGAGGATGCGAAGCGCCTCGGCGATCTCATGGGGTTCGGCCACCCGGCCGGGTGGCCGAGCACTGGCGGGGTCATGTCCGCATGACGGACGCGAGGAGCGCCAGCTTGTCGGCGCTGTCGGTGCCGGGGTCAGGGTGGAGGACGACGAGCGTCTGGCCTGTCGTGCCGCTGACGCCCAGTCTTTCCCGGTTCAGCGACAGGCCACCGACCTGGGGGTGGTCGATGTGCTTGGGTGTGCCTTCGCACGTGTTCACGTCGTGGCGGGCCCAGAGCCTGCTGAAGTGAGGGCTGGCGAGGGAGAGCTCGCCGACGAGTTCGATGAATCGGGGGTCGTCCGTGTCGGTGCCGACGGATTTGCGGAAGCCGGCGACCATGCCCTGCGCGGCGTCCTCCCAGTCCGGGTAGAGGGCCTGCTCGGCGGGGTCGAGGAACACGTCCCGCAGGCGGTTGCCTCCCGTCACGAGTTGCGGTGACAGAGCGGTCGCCAGCGCGTTGGCGGCGAGGACGTCGAAGTAGCGGCCCTCCACGTACGCGGGGAGCGGGAGCGTGACGACGAGCTTGGCGACGCCCGGAGGGACGGTCTCCTTCCGGGGGCGCCGTCGTCGCCGCCGGGGTTTTCCCGCCCCGAGGCGTAGCAGGTAGGCCGTCGCGTCGTCGTCGAGTTGCAGCACGCAGGCGAGGGACTCGAGGACCTGCGCCGAGGGGTTGCGGTCGCGGCCCTGCTCCAGGCGCAGGTAGTAGTCGGCGCTGATGCCGGCGAGCATCGCGACCTCCTCCCGGCGCAGGCCCGGCACGCGCCGTACGCCAACGGAGGGGATGCCGGCCTGTTCAGGAGTGACGAGCTCCCGGCGGGCGCGTACGTAATCGCCCAGAAGGTTGGATTCGTCGCTCATGTTCCCACGGTAATTCACGCACCTTCGTGTGTGCCTGGTCCCCTCACCCCCAGGATCGCGGGGGCTCTGGCTCCGTCAGCGGGTGAGCGGAAACCTCACTTCCGGCACGAACACGCGGCGAAACCGGCCGGTGGTCTTCCGCGACCAAGGAGCTACACCATGTCGACATATTTACTGGTACACGGGGCCTGGCACAGCGGGGAATGCTGGGAGCGGGTGGTCCCGTTGCTGGCATCGGCCGGGCATCGGGTGGTCGCGCCGTCGCTGACCGGCTACGGCGACAAGGCGCATCTGCTCGGCCCCGATGTGGGCCTGGACACGCACGTCGACGACATCGTCAGGCTGATCACTGAGGAGAACCTCACCGACGTGATCCTGGTGGGCCACAGCTACGCCGGGCTGGTCATCTCCGCCGCTGCCAACCGGGTCCCGGATGGGATCGCCCATCTGGTCTATCTCGACGCGATGGTCCCCGAGGACGGCGAGAGCGCGGTAGACGTGCATCCCATGACCCAGGCCCTCATCGACCGCGCCGCGGAGTCCGAGATCGGCTGGCGGATCCCGCCGATGCCCGAGCTGCCGCCGCCCCTGGGCCTGTTCGGGGTCACCGAACCGGCGGACGCGGCGTGGCTGCGGGCGATGTTGTCGGATCAGCCGGTGCTCTGCCTCGTCCAACCGGTCCGGTTGGACAACCCAGCTGTGCGCACGATTCCGCGGACGCACATTCACTGCGTCGCCGGCGTACCGGAGGGCATCGAGCGGCGGCCCGTCCCAGCGATACAGCCCAACGGCAGCCCGGCACAGGTGTGGGAACTGCAGACGGGACACGACTGCATGATCACCATGCCGGCCGAGCTTACCGAACTGCTGCTCAAGCTCGGCTGACTCGGGGGTCCGCTGGAACGGGATCCGGCGTTGCCGAGGTTTCGCTGATCGGCGAGCCGCCGCTCTCCCTTTGCCGAACGCGACTCGCGCCGGATTCCGTTCGAATTCACTCACCGGAGGCAGGCGCGGTAGCCGGCGAGGGAACGCTGTGCCGGTAGCGGGCAGTGATCGCCGGCCCTCGGCGACGGACCCGGATCGTGGCCATGAGTCAGGTGTCGACGGGTTGTCCTGCGGCGCGGACGCGGTAGGTGTCCTCGATGGTGGCGCCGCTGTGCAGGCCCCAGCTGATGATCCGTGCCGGGCGCAGCAGGATCAGCGGCCGGTCGCCGTCGATCGCCTCGGCGTTTCCGCGGATCTCCACACCGCGCGGCCGCCACGGCGGCAGCACGTCGTCGATGACCAGCGCGGCGCGGCCGTCGCGCGCGATGTCGCGGAACTTCTTGGAGCGGGCGAGGTTGCGCCCGCCGATCTCGATGAGCGTGCCGGTCTCGTCGAGGGACCAGCCGACGGGTACGACGTGCGGCATGCCGTCGGAGCCGACGGTGGCCAGGCGCCCCAGCAGCCGCTCGCCGCGCAGGTAGGCCAGCTCGCGTTCGCTGAAGATGCTCATGCCGTCACCGTCCGCAGGACGCGCACGGCGTACGGTGAGACCGCGACCCCGAGGACCGCCACGCCTCCCGCCAGCCAGAACAGGGCGGTGAAGGCCGAGTCGGGCACGGCCACGGCGCGCCCGCCGCTGCCGGAGGCGATCACGGCGGCGGCGAGCTGGCTGCCGACGACGCCGCCGACGGTGCGGGCGATGTTGTTGAGCCCGTTCGCGGTGCCGGTCCTGGCCGGTGGCACGAGGTCGGCGATCAGCTTGGGCAGCGCTCCCATGACGAGCCCGGACCCCGCGCCGACCATTCCGTAGAACACCAGGTGATGCCAGTACGCGGCATGCGCGATGGCGATCAGCGCCGATCCCGCGGCCATCGCCAGGAACCCGATCGCCAGCGGCCAGCGGGAGCTGAACGCCTCCGAGATCCGGCCGACCGCCATGCCTGCCGGGATGATGGCCAACATGCCGGGCAGCATCAGCAGGCCGGCGACCGTGACCGAGGCGCCGAAGCCGGCGCCGTCCGGGCCGGGCCGCTGCTGGGCGAACAGCGGGATCGCGACGTAGAAGAAGTACGATCCCGCGCCGAACAGCAGCGCGGCCAGGTGCGTGGCCAGCATCGGCCGGTCGGTCAGCTCTGCGACGTCGATGAGCGCGTCACTCCTGCGCCGCTCCAGGACCAGCAGCGCGGCCGCGAGCATTACCCCGAGCGCGAACAGGCCGAGCACCGGCGCCGAGGACCACCCCCACGAGGGGCCCTGGGTGAGTGCGAGCAGCACCGCGACCAGGCTGAGGCCGAGCAGCAGCGAGCCCGGCACGTCCAGCCCGCCGGAGGCGGCGCGCTCGCCGCGAGGTACCCATCGCGCGACCATGCCCAGGCTGATCAGCGCCAGCAGGGCGCCGAGGACGAACAGGTAGCGCCAAGACAGCCGGTCAGCGAGTAGCCCGCCGACCACCAGCCCGGCTCCGGCCCCCGCGCCGACGATGCCGGACACCAGGCCCATCGCGGACGCCAGCCGTTGTCTGGGCAGCGCCTCACGCAGGATCGCCATCGACAGCGGCACCACCGCCAGCGCCGCGCCTTGCACGATGCGGGCGGCGATGAGCTGGGCGATGTCCTGGGCGAGCGCGGCGCCGGCCATGCCTGCGGCGTACGCGGCGAGCACGCCGACCATCACGCGGCGCTTGCCGTACAGGTCGCCGAGCCGTCCGAGCAGCGGGGTGAGCACCGCGCTGGACAGCAGGAACGCGCTGAGGATCCAGGCCGACCAGGCCGGTGTGGTGCGCAGTTCGCGGGTGAGCAGGCCGAGTGCGGGAACCACGACCGTTTGCATCAGGGAGTAGCCGAAGACCGTCGTGACGAGCGCCGTCACGATCTGCCGGGGGGATGCCGGCATGGTCGCACCTCCAGACTTAATTAGCACTACGAACATTTCGTAGTGCTAACAACATAGTTTGGAGCACGAACTGTTCGCAACTACACTCGGTGTCAGGAGGTGCGGATGGAGAGCGTGACAGACGCCGGGGCGCGGCCCGGGCCGGGCTTCGCCGCGGCGCTGGTGCGGATGTCGCACCTGGTGCAGCACGTCTTCGCCGACGTCAGCCGAGAGCACGACGTCACCCCACAGCAGGCCCAGCTGCTGTGCGTGCTGACGAGCGGCGACGGGGTCGGGATGACGGACCTCAGCAGGCTCCTGCACCTGGAGAAGCCGAGCCTCACCGGGCTGGTGGACCGGGCGGAGCGGCGCGGCCTGGTCCGCCGCGTGCGCGACGACGCCGACCGGCGCGCGTGCCGGGTCGAGCTGACATCCGAGGGTGAGGATCTAGCCGTGCGGGTGCACGGGGAGATCGTCAACAGGCTGGAGGCGCTGGCCGCGGACCTGCCGGGGGAGGACAGGCTGCGGGTCGCCGACACCTTGACCATCCTGCTCGCGCAGACCTGCTAGAGAGCGCTGCTGATATCACTGCCGCGCAAGGTCCTGCGCCGGCTATGGCTCCTCGTTCGCCCGGACACCGTTTTGCGCTGGCGCCGCGATCTGTGACCGTGCTCGGCATCACGGTCCGTGCCCTCCACCGTGTGGGAGATCCTCAAGCAGGAAGGCGCTGGTCAGGCACCTGAGCGGACGTCCAGCAACTGGCCTGACTTCCTGCGCCCGAAAGCTGGGGTGCTGCTGGCCTGCGACTTCATCGAGACCGTCACCCTCACGGGGCAGCGCCCGTACATCCTGGCTGGCATCGAGTACGCACCCGGCGCGTCCGGATGCTGGGCACCACCGCCCATCCGACCGCGGTCTGGACCATCCAGGCGATGAAGAGCCTCGCGATGGCCCCTGGAAGAGGTCGGCTGCCAGGCCCGCTATCTGATCCGCGACGGGGATGGGAAGGTCCCCGCCCTCATGGATGAGATCCTGGCTGAGGCCGGCATCCGGACCGTGCTCACCGGGATCCGGATAGCGCGCATGAACGCGGTCATGGAGCGGTGGGTACAGTCGTGCCGTCGCGAGCTGCTCGACCGCTGCCTGGTATGGGACGAACGCCACCTGCGTCACGCCCTGTACGAGTACGAACACTTCTACAACCGGCATTGCGCCCATCAAGCCCTGGATCAAGCGGCCCCGCTATGCGCCGTCCCTGGCCCGATCGCGGATCCGACGCGAATCGCTGAGCTGAACATATGCAGAAGGGGCCGACTCGGCGGAGTCCTCCACGAGTACTCATATGCCGCTTGAACTGCATGGATGTAGTTTTGGGCAGGCGCACTGTCGGCGGTGATCGAGGCGGACGAGGCGCTGGAGTGGCGTCCGCGGTCGCGTCCGCTGCGGTTGGCGGTCAACCTGGAGCCATGCGTGATGTGCCTGGGGGCGGCGATGGCTCTGGGGACGCGGGAGGTGTTACGCGTTGGAGTCGACCGGTGGCGGCGGCGCAGAGCCTGGTGAGTCGTCCTGCTGCACGCCGCCGGCGGCAGCGCCCGCGACTGGGACGGCCCGCTGGCCGGGCTCGGCCGGCCAGCGCTGGCCCTCGACCTGCCGGGCCACGGTCGCTCCAGCCGCCACACCGCCGTCTACGCGCCCCGCAAACTGGTGCTGCCCATCGCCGAGGCGATCAGATCGTTCGCCCCGAAGGCCAAGGCGGTGGCCGGGACCGGGCTCGGCGCGCTCGCCGCCGCCGCGCTGGCCGCCCGGCACCCGCACCTCGTCCCCGCCCTCATTCTCATCGGAACCCTCCCCGGGCATCCCGCTCCCTCGGACGACGCCGAGTACCTCTGGCAAGGGCTCGCCCGGCTCGCCGCCGGGGGAGCACCTGTCACCGTCGTCCGCGGCAGCCTGAGCGACGCTGCCGTGGCCGAGCTGAGCGAGCGCGTGCCGTCCGCCCGGCTCGTCGCCTCGGAGGGACACAGCCCCGCTCCCGACGGACCACCACCCACCGCGGCCGGGCTCACGCCCGCCCGGCTCGCCGACCTCCTGCTGACCGGTACGACCACGAGGAGCAGCTCATGACCGCCCAGATCCCCCTCATCGACCTCGAACTCGCCCTCAGCGACGACGCCCCGCCCGAACTGCTCGACGCCGCCCGCGAGGCGGCCGAGCAGATCGGGATCATCCAGGTGACCAACCACGGAGTGCCCGACGAGCTCATCGACGGCTTCCACGACTCCATCGGCCGCGTTCTGGCCTTGCCCCGCGAGGACAAGGCCGAGCTGGCCAGCCCCACCGGCCACCCTTACCGCGGCTGGCGGCAGTGGCCGGACGACTTCGGCCGCCTGGAGCTGGAACGCTTCATCATCGGCCAGTTCGGCAGCGTCGAGGAGGCGAAAGCGGCCGGGCTCGGCGACGAGCACGCGCAGCTCTACGCCCACCCCAACGTCTGGCCCCCGAAGGAGCCGGGCCTGAAGGACCTGGCCGCGCGCTACCACGACGCCTCGGTCGGCGTGGCCGAGAAGGTGCTCACCCTGTACGCGCGCCTGCTCGGCGTCCCCGCCGGCACCTTCCCCACCTCCGGACGCCCCTACTACACCAGCTTCGTCGTCAACGACTACCCGACCTGGACCTATGATGACGGCGGCGACACCGACCAGGACAAGCTGCTCCTGCTGGAGCACGCCGACGGCTCCGCGCTCACGGTGCTGCACCAGCGCGGCGACTACGCCGGGTTGCAGGGCCGCGGCCCCGACGGCGAGTGGATTCCGGTCCCCATCGTGCCCGGCGCCCTGCAGGTGTTCTCCGGTCACATCCTCACCAAGTGGACGAACGGCCGCCTGTCCGCGGGTACGCACCGGGTGGTCGCGGGTGGTTCGGTCACCAGGCGTTCGACCGGCGTGTTCTGGCATCCCAGCCTGGACACCGTGATCGAGCCGCTGGCCCCGTTCGTCGGCCCCGAGGGCTCCGACTACGAGCCCGTGCTGCTGTGGGACCAGGCCAAGCGGCAGGTCGAGGAGTATCTGGAGGTGTTCGGCCGGCCGGACCAGGTCGCGGCGTGGAGCGAGGGCCGCCCGTATGTGGCCGAGCTGGCGGAGACCTGACATGCCCGAGGACTTTCGCTGGGAGCCGAGCGAGCGCTGGGTGCGCGGTCTGCGCGACGGCGTCGTCGTCGTGGACAGCCGCGCCCCCGTGCTCGTGTGGGAGCCGGGCCGGCCGGTGCCCGGGTACGCCTTCCCCGCTCGTGACGTGCGTACCGACCTGCTGCGCGACGCCGGGGAGCCGCCGGGCGTCCGCTACGACCTCGCGGTCGGGGACGCGCTCGTACGCGACGCCGCCTGGCGCTATCCGGAGCTTCCCGACCACATCGCGTTCGCGTGGTTCCGGCATCCGGACGTGGTGCTCGACCACTGGTACGAGGAGGAAGAGGAGATCTTCGTGCACCCACGCGACCCGTACAAGCGGGTGGACCCGATCCCCAGCGCCCGGCATGTCGTCGTCGAGATCGGCGGGCAGGTGGTCGCGGACACCCGTCACGCGGTGCTGCTGTTCGAGACAGGCCTGCCGACCCGCTACTACATCCCGCCGGGTGACGTGCGGTTCGACCTGCTGGAGCCGACCGAGACGCACACCCGGTGCCCGTACAAGGGGGTGGCCTCCTACTGGTCGCTCAAGGGCGGCGGCGCGCCGGCGGACGTCGCCTGGGCCTACCCCGACCCCATCCCCGCCGCCGCGCCGATCAAGGGGCATGTGGCCTTTTACAACGAGGCAGTGGACATCGTCGTCGACGGCGTCGCGCAGGAACGTCCCGTCACCTTCTTCAGCGCAGGACTGACGAGCCGCCCTGCGGATCTCCCATGAGGAGGAAGTCATGACCGATCTGGATCTCATCGCAGACGTCCTGGTGGCCGGCGGCGGGCCGGCCGGCGCCTGGGCCGCCGTCAAGGCAGCCGAGTCGGGCGCCGACGTCGTCCTGGTCGACAAGGGCTACCTGGGCACGAGCGGTGCTACTGCTGCCGCCGGCACCGGAGTCTGGTACGTCGATCCCGACCCGGCGCGCCGCTCGGGGGTGCGCGTGCTCGACCACAGCCCTGTCACCGAACTGCTGGTGGACGCGGACGGCGCGGGCGCGGGCGCGGCCGGTCACCGCAGGCAGCACGGCCACTCCTACCGGGTGCGCGCGGGCGCGGTGGTGCTGGCCACCGGCGGCTGCGCCTTCCTCAGCAAGGCGCTCGGCTGCGACGTCAACACCGGCGACGGCGCCCTGTTCGCCGCGGAGACCGGGGCCGAACTGTCCGGCATGGAGTTCTCCAACGCCTACGCCATCGCCCCCGAGTTCACCTCCGTGACCAAGACCGCCTTCTACTCCTACGCCACCTTCTACCATGCCGACGGAAGTGTCCTGGAGGGCGCGGGCAGCACGCGCGGCCGGTCGGTGATCGCGCGGGCGCTGCTGTCCGAGCGCGTCTTCTGCCGCCTCGACCAGGCGGGGGAGGGGATCAGGCAGGCGATGCGGCTGGCTCAGCCCAACTTCTTCCTGCCCTTCGACCGGCAGGGGATCGACCCGTTCACCGAGCTTTTCCCCGTCACGCTCCTGGCGGAGGGGACCGTACGCGGGACCGGCGGGATCCGCCTGACCGGCTACGACTGCGCCACCTCCGTCCCGGGCCTGTACGCGGCCGGCGACACGGCCACCAGGGAGCCGATCTGCGGGGGCTTCACCGGCGGCGGCAGCCACAACGCGGCGTGGGCGATGTCGTCCGGCACCTGGGCGGGGCAGGCCGCGGCCCGTCACGCCCGTGCTCTGGGCGCCCGGGCGGCCACGCGGGCCGTGCGCGGGGCGGGCGGCGCCGGATTGCGGCCGACCGGCGGCGACCGGGCCGGGCATCGCGAGATCATCGATGCGGTCCAGGCCGAGGTGCTGCCGTACGAGAAGAACTACCTGCGCCACGGCGATCGGCTCGCGCCCGCGCTGGCCTCGCTCGACGAGACCTGGAAACGGGCCAGGCACGGCCTGCGCGCCGACGGCCCCGACGTCGTGCGCGCCCGCTCGGCCGCCGCGATGGCGGCCCACGCCCGGTGGATGTACGCCAGTGCGCTGGCCAGAACCGAGAGCCGCGGCATGCACAAGCGTGCCGACCACCCCGGCTCCGACCCCGCCCAGCACCACCGGCTGATCTCCGGCGGGCTCGACGAGGTCTGGGTGCTGCCGGAGACCGGGTGGCCGCTGGCGGTGGCGTCGTGATCGAGATCGTGCTGCGCGACCGGTGTATCGCCTGCGACAAATGCGTCGAGGCCTGTCCGACGGACGTGTTCGTACGCGGGGACGACGGGGTGCCGCTGATCGCGCGGCAGGGCGATTGCCAGACGTGCTTCATGTGCGAGGCGTACTGCCCGGTGGACGCCCTCTACGTGGCCCCGGCCGCGCACCCGCTCCCGGAGCCGCCCGATGTGACGGAACTGGCCGAGCGTGGGCTGCTGGGCGGATACCGCCGGCAGATCGGCTGGGGACACGGGCGCACCCCGGGCGCCCGGCGGGCGATCGGGCCGGTGCTGCCCTCGACGTCGCAGGTGATCATCTCGTGATGGGGAAGCGCCGGTCGTGCTCGTCACCGGAGCCGCCTCCGGGTTCGGGCCGCCGTGCCCGCCCTGCGCGTCCGGGCCATCGTGGCGACCCGGCCATCGTGCCGAAGTGGGAGATCACTCCGAATCCGGCTTGCGGGCCAGCTCATAGGCGAAACTGGTCCCCGGACGAATCCTGATCGCGCCGGCAACGCTCACGCGCCGAGCTCGATCACGATCTTGCCGCGCGCGTGGCCGCTCTCCACCGTGCGCAACGCCTGGGGTGCCTGCGCAAGGGGGAAGGTCTGGGTGACGAACGGCCGTAGCATCCCCTCCACGGCCAGGTGCGCAACCGCGTCGAGCACCGTCCGGTCACGGACCCGCTGGACCGGTGAGCCGCCGAGCCGCGCGACCGTCTCCCGGTCGGCCGCGGTGATCAGCTTCGACCGATCCGCCAGTACGCCGGCCACCTCCTCCAGCGCGCTGCCGCCGACCAGGTCGTAGATCGCGTCGACGCCTTCCGGTGCGGCGTCCCGGATCCGGTCTGCGACACCCGGTCCCAGCTCGACGTGGACCGCGCCGAGCGCCTCGACGAAGTCCTTCTTGCCGGCGCTGGCAGTGCCGATCACCCTCACACCGGTGTGCCGCGCGATCTGTGCCGCCGCCACCCCGACCCCGCCCCCGACGCCGGTGATCAACAGGGTGGCGCCGGGTGGGAGCGCCAGCTGATGTACGCCGTCGAACGCCGTCGCCGCCGCGATGGGGAGTGTCGCCGCGTCCGCGAACGACAGGCCGTCGGGCTTACGCGCGGTCAGCCCGACCGGAAGCAGCGCGTACTCCGCGTAGCCGCCGCTGACGGGGTTGCCGAAGACCGCGTCACCGACCGCGAACTCCTCGACGCCGTCCCCGACCTGCTCGACCACCCCGGAGACCTCGCCCCCGAACACGGCTGGGAAGTCGGCGGCCGGGGCGCCCGGCGGACGGTAGCCCGTCCGCCTCTTCCAGTCGACGGGATTGACCCCGGCCGCCCGCACCGTGACCAGGACCTGTCCGGCACCGGGGACCGGCCGCTCGACCTCGGCGAACGCCTCCACTTCCGGGCCGCCGTACTGGGTGAACACATATGCCTTGGGCATCGGACCTCCTACCGCTTGTGCGCCTAGAATATCCAATTAAACAGGTAGGGTTTACAGAAATATAGTGGTCGATGCGCTTCGTGCAGGAGGAAACGGGCGCAGCGGGATGCGGCGGGGCTGCGCGCCGGCAGCCTCAGGTTCAGGCGCGGGTCGGCGCCGTGCCACGCTTCCGGTGTGGAAGCACCCGGGCGCTTCTTCGGCGGCCACGGCATCACCAATTTCATGGAGGGGCAAAGATGCTTCCCACCTCGCACCAGCTGGTCAACCTGGCGATCGGGGTGGCCGAGGAAGGTCTGGCTGCGGGCGAACTGCCCATCGGCGCAGTCGTGGCCATGGGTGGAGAGATCATCGGACGGGCGTACACGCAGGAACGGACACTTGGCCGGCGGCTGGTCCACGCCGACCTGCTGGCGATGATCGATGCCGATCAACGGCTGGGCCGGCGAAAACGTACCGACCCACTGATTCTCGCCGTAACCCTGGAGCCATGCCTGATGTGCCTCGGAGCCGCCATGACGCTGGGGGTGACGCAGATCTGGAACGGCCTCGAATCCCCGAGCGACGGCGCAGCCGACGCCGCGGCCCAGTGGCAGCCGCAACGGCCCGGAGAGGAGTTCGCCCGGGTCCCGGACGTCGATGGCGGCATCCTCCGGCAACAGTGTCGCGAACAGTTCAAACGCTATGCAGAAGTAGCGAAGAGCCCAGGGATGCGGCGGTGGGCGTCCGAGCTCGCGAGTCCGCCTGATCAGCACGGATAGTCAACCGCCGAGCGAACGGCATCAGCGTTCGCACCCTGGCCGGCGATGCCGACCATCTCGGCCGGCATCAACGCGCCAGACCGGACCACCTGACTCGATGACGGTCCAGATGGAGCCGGCTAGCCCCGTTTTCCGCACGTGAGCGATCTTCAGCGAAGGTCTCGTGGATCGATGTCGAGGAGGTCTAGGAGATTGAGCTGGAGATCGGTGGGC
>NZ_JBEXCR010000081.1:0-35001 GCF_040605375.1 Nonomuraea sp. NPDC005650 | reverse complement strand
ACGATCACGTCCCACGCGAGTGCGTGGAACGCCACCGGCCCGCTGCAACTGGGCCGGACCAAGACCGCGGGCGCGTTCACCGGCTACTGGCCAGGTGCCGTGGACGACGTCCGCATGTATGACGGTGTGCTGAGCGCCGAGCAGATCGCTCAGCTTGCCGCCCAATAAATCTGCCCACCCAGTAAGTCCCGATCAGCACCCCTCGACTGGGAGAGGTTCATGGACCTGCCGAGTGAGTTAGACCTGCCCGAATCCCGCTGGAACCGACCTCACGAATCCGACGAACCAGACATTCCCGACCCTTACTGGAACCGTTTCCTGGCACCCAAGCCCGAGTCGTCCTGGCCCCGCAGGCTCGCGGCTGTGCTCTCCATCGTCATCGTCGTCCCCCTCACGTACGCCATGCCCGCGCAGGCCGCGCCCCGCTCGGCCCCCTCGGTGCAGAACGAGAAGCCGGTCAAGGGCACGAGCGTCCCGGTCCTGCCCCCGATGGCCAATCCAGCCGAGAAACAGGCGTGGAAGGCGCCACCAGGCGTCGCCTGGCCCAAACCTCAGGCGGCGGAGCTGGGCGGTACCGGGGCGAGCACCCTGGCGTCGACCGGCTTCCCTGTGAAGCTCGCCCCGCAGAAGGGCGCCACCGCCAAGGCCGAGGCCGAGACCACCGACCCGGTACGCGTCGAGCTCCTCGACTCCCAGCTGCTCGGCCTCGCGATGCGCGTATCGCCCGGCCAGGGAGCGAACCTCAAGGCCGCGTCCGACAAGAAGACCCGCCTGCAGATCGACTACTCCGGCTTCCGGTACGCCTACGGCGGCGACTACGGCGCCCGGCTCCGCGTCGTCAAGCTGGAGGAATGCGCGCTGACCGGGGGCGACGGCTGCGCCGCGCCCCAGCCGGTCAAGAGCGAGAACGACCCGAAGGCCGGCACGGTCACCGCCGAGGTCGAGTCGGCCGGCCTGTACGCGGTCACGGCCGCCGCCTCCGGCCAGTCTGGCGACCACGCCTCCACCTCGCTCGCGCCGTCGGCGAGCTGGAGCGTCGGCCCTCAGTCCGGTGACTTCAACTGGGACTACGACCTGCGTACCCCTCCCGCGCTGGGCGGCGACGAGCCGGAGCTGTCGATCGACTACTCCTCCCAGAGCGTGGACGGCCGCACCGCCTCCACCAACAACCAGACGTCCTGGGTCGGTGAGGGCTTCGACCTGAACCCCAGCGGCTACGTCGAGCGCCGCTACAAGTCCTGCATGGTCGACGGCAAGAAGACCGGCGACCTGTGCTGGGACGGGGAGAACGTCACCCTGTCGCTCGGCAACTCGGCCGTCGAGCTGGTCAAGGACGCCACGTCCATGCAGTGGCGGCCCAAGCGCGACGACGGCACCCGGATCGAGTACCTCACCGGGGCCACCAACGGTGACAACAACGGCGAGTACTGGCGCGTCACCGGCGCCGACGGCACCCAGTACACCTTCGGCCTGAACCGCCTGCCCGGCTGGGTCACCGGCAAGGCGGAGACGAAGTCGGTGCAGACGGTGCCGGTGTTCGGCAACAACAGCGGGGAGCCCTGCTACAACAGCACCCCGGCCAACGCCTGGTGCCAGCAGGCCTACCGGTGGAACCTCGACTACGCGGTGGACACCCACGGCAACGCCACCACGTACTGGTACGCCCAGGAGAAGAACTACTACGGCCGCAACATGAAGCCCGAGCAGGGCACCGTGTACGACCGCGCGGGCTACCTCACCCGCATCGACTACGGCTACCTGCAGAACGAGCTGTTCACCAAGGCTCCCGCCGCCCGCGTCGTCTTCGACGTGGCCGAGCGCTGCCTGCCCAGCGGCACGATCACCTGCGCCGCCGACCAGCTCAAGAAGGAGACGGCCAGTAGCTGGCCGGACGTCCCCTTCGACCAGATCTGCGACTCGGGCGTGAAGTGCACCGACCGTCTGGCGCCGACGTTCTTCACGCGTAAGCGCCTGGCCAAGGTCACCACGCAGATCGTCAACGCCTCGGGCCAGTACGCCGCGGTGGACTCCTGGACGCTGACGCACCAGTTCCCCGCATCGGGCGACGGCATGAGCCCGGCGCTGTGGCTGGCGTCGATCCAGCAGAGCGGTCACGTGGGCGGCACGATCACGCTGCCCAAGACCACCTTCATCGGCGTCCAGCTGCCCAACCGGGTGGACGCGAACGAGGGCCGCGCCCCGCTGGTCAAGTGGCGCGTGCAGGCCGTGAACAACGAGTCCGGCGGCGAGCTGCGCATCAACTACTCGGCCGCCGACTGCAAGCCGGGCGACGTGCCCACCGCCGACAAGAACACCCGGCGCTGCTTCCCGCAGCGCTGGTCACCGCCGAACGAGGCCGAGGTCAACGACTGGTTCCACAAGTACGTGGTCACGCAGTCGGTCGAGGTGGACCGCGTCGGCGGCGCCCCCAACGTCGTCACCGACTACGAGTACCTCGACGGGACCGCCTGGCGCTACGCCGAGAACGCCCTGGTCAAGGCCGAGCACCGCTCGTGGTCCGACTTCCGCGGCTACGGCCGGGTCCGGGTGCGCCAGGGCGACGGCCAGGACTCCAAGCGCACGCTGACGGAGTTCCGGTACTTCCGGGGCATGGACGGTGACAAGCAGGCCGACGGCTCCAAGCGCAGCGCGCAGGTCACGGACTCCGAGGGCGTCAAGCTCGACGACCTCGACCAGCTGGCCGGCTTCGAGCGCGAGGAGATCGTCTACGACGGCGACGGCGGGGCCATCCTGAGCGCCACGCTGGAGGAGCCCTGGTCGGTCAAGACCGCCGAGTCCACGCAGAGCGGCATCACCAAGGCCGCGTACGTGGTCGAGCCCAAGTCCATGGTCACCAGGACCGCGCTGGACGCGGGCAAGTGGCGGCGTACCGGCGAGGAGCGCTCGTACGACACCAAGGGCCTGCTCACCCAGGTGGAGGAGAAGGGTGACCTGGCCACGACCGACGACGACCAGTGCACCCGCTACACCTACGCCCGCAACGACACCAGCTGGATGCTCGACTACACGAGCCGGATCCAGAAGGTCGCCGCCGGCTGCGGCACCGCGGTGGCCAAGCTGGCCGCCGATGAGATCATCTCCGACGAGAAGGTCCAGTACGACAACAAGGCGTTCGGCCAGGCGCCGACCAAGGGTGACGTGACCACGGTCGAGCACACCGTGACCGGGGACGGCGCGACCATCGTCGAGAGCACCCACACCTACGACGCCTACGGCCGCGAGACCAGCGAGACCGACGCGCTGGGCACCAAGTCCACCACCGCCTACACCCCGACGGCGGGCGCGCCGCCGACCGAGATCACGGAGACCAACCAGCTCGGCCACGTCGAGCGCACCCTGATCGAACCGGCCTGGGGAGAGCCGTACGCCGAGGTCGACGCGAACAACCGCCGCATCGACATGGAGTACGACGCGCTCGGCCGCCTGGTCAAGGTCTGGCAGCCCGACCGCAGCAAGGCGGGCAACCAGTCGCCCAGCACCGAGTACGCCTACACCATGCGGACCGACGGTCCCAGCTTCGTCACCACGAAGACGCTGAACGCGGACGGCACCTACAGCGCGAGCCACGAGCTGTACGACGGCCTGATGCGCAAGCGCCAGACCCAGGAGCCCGCGCCCCGCGACGAGCAGACGCAGGACCCGGCGCTGCGTGACGGGCGCACGATCACCGACACGGTCTACAACTCGCTCGGCGAGGCCGCCAAGTCCAACACCGGCTACTTCGCCACCGGGACGCCCTCCACCGACCTGCTCGCCGTGGCAGACGTGGACGTGCCCAACCAGATCGCGGTGACCTTCGACGGCAGCGGAGACGTCAACGCCCAGATCCTGAAGTCGAAGGGACAGGAGAAGTACCGGGTCAGCACCACGCAGCAGGGCGACCGGATCCACGTGACGCCGCCGCCCGGAGGCACCGCCACGACCCGCATCGGCGACGCCGAGGACCGGCTCATCGAGCTGCGCCAGTACAAGGGCGCCACCCCGACGGGCGAGTACGAGTCCACCAAGTACGCCTACGACCACGCCGGACGGCTGTCCACGGTGACCGACTCGGCGGGCAACGTGTGGCGCCACCACTACGACATGCGCGGCCGCGAGATCAAGATGGAGGACCCCGACAAGGGCGCCACCACGATGACGTACAACGACGCCGACGAGCTGGTCAGCACCACTGACTCGCGCGGCAAGACGTTGTACTACGTCTACGACATCCTGGGCCGCAAGAAGGAGCTGCGCGACGGCTCCCAGACCGGTCCGCTGCTCGCCGAGTGGCAGTACGACGCGCTGGCCAAGGGCCACATGAACGCCAGCACCCGCTACGTGGGCGGGCAGGCGTACAAGGCCGAGATCAACGCCATCGACTCGGACTACCGCACGCTGCGCGAGACCGTCACCATCCCCGCGCGGGAGGGCAAGCTGGCGGGCTCGTACCAGCTCAACACCCGCTACACGATCGACGACCAGGTCCAGTCCGTCAGCTTCCCGGCCGCGGGCGGCCTGGCGGAGGAGCAGGTCGTCTACACCTACGACGAGCTCAGCCAGCCGACCAAGGTCAGCGGTCTGTCGTCGTACGTGACCGCGACCCGCTACTCCAAGCTGGGCGAGACCCTGCAGACGGAGCTGAGCACCGGAGGGAAGAAGACCTGGCTCACCTACACCCATGATGAGGCCACCCGCAGGCTCTCCAGGATGAAGCTGGACAGGGAGGGCGCCACGGCGACCGACCTGGACCTCAACTACACCTACGACGCGGTCGGCAACATCACCAGGATCGCCGACAAGGGCGCGAGCGGCCAGGACACGCAGTGCTTCAAGTACGACCACCTGCGCCGCATGACCTCCGCGTGGACCGGCACCGACGACTGCGCGAGCGGCAGCCCGCAGTCGGACAAGATCGGCGGCGTGGCCCCGTACGCGGTCAGCTACGAGTACGACGCCACCGGCAACCGGACCAAGGAGATCAAGCACGCCTGGGGCGGCGCCGGTGAGACCACGCGTACCTCGACCTATCCGGCGGCGGGCGGCAAGCAGCCGCACGCGCTGCAGACCGTCGGGTCGGACCTCTTCGAGTACGACGCGGCGGGCAACACCACCAGGCGCAAGGTCGGCACCTCCGACCAGGCCCTGATCTGGGACGCCGAGGGCAACCTGGAGTCGGTGACCGAGGCGGGCAAGACGACGTCCTTCGTGTACAACGCGGAGGGCGACCGGCTGATCCGCAAGACGTCGACGGACGCCACGCTCTACATCGACGACATGGAGTTGCGTTTCGACTTCGCCAAGGACGCCGTCGAGCAGACCCGCTACTACACCATGGGCGGCGAGCCCATCGCGGTGCGCACGCCGGACAACCAGGTCTACTTCCTGGTCAACGACCACCAGGGCACCTCGCAGGCGGCGGTGAACGCCGGCACCGGTGAGCTGGCCGTACGGAGGACGACGCCGTTCGGCGAGAACCGGGGATCGCCACCGGCGTTCTGGCCGGGGCAGCGCGGATTCGTGGGAGGCACGCAAGATTCCACGACCGGGCTGGTCCACCTCGGAGCCCGCGAGTACGACCCCAAGAACGGGCGCTTCCTGTCGGTCGACCCCGTCATGGAGGAGCAGAACCCGCAGCAGCTCAACGCCTACGCCTACGCCAACAACAGCCCCGTCACCATGAGCGACCCCGACGGGCAGCTGTTCTGGTTCGTCGCCGCCATCGCGGTCAGGGTCGCGGCGCAGATCATCGCCAGGAGGCTGGCGATGGCCGCCGCCAGGCGGGCCGCCATCGCGGCGGCGCGCGCGGCGGCGAGGCGGGCCGCCATCGCGGCGGCACGGCGCCGGGCATTGGCTGAGGCCAGGCGGAGAGCCGCGGCGGAGGCCAAGAAGCGGGCCCTGGAGGCGGCACGGAAGAAGGCCGCGGCCGCGGCCAGGAAGAAGCTCCAGGAACAGGCCAAGAAGAGAGCGGCCGAGAGGGCCAGGAAGGCGGCGACGGCACGGGCACAGCGCAGGGCCGCGGCGGCGGCGAAGAGAGAGGCGAGGAGAAAGGCCGCCGAGGCGGCGGCGAAGCGCCGGGCCGCGGCGGCGGCCAGGACGCGCAACAGGCGGGCCGGCCGGGTCCCCAGCGGGATCCAGCGGGCACGGCAGCGTCCGGCGCAGCGGCCGACCAGCCACAGGGCGCAGCAGCGGCAGACGCCGCCCAGGGACAGCCGGCAGCCGATGCAGCCACGGCCGAGCCAGATCTACCGCAACGACGGCTCGACCCAGCCGACGCAGTCCTACACCGTCTACCGCGACGGCCGGATGTATCCGGACGGACCGCCGCCCGCGGCCCGGCCAGGTGGCTCCGGTCAGGGTGAGCGGCAGATCTTCCGGCCGGAGAAGATCGAGCCCGAGAACACGAGGACGGGCACGATCGCCGAGGCCGGCTTCAAGGTCAACAACTATCTCGACAAGAGCGGCATCGCCGACGCGCTCGACATCATCATCTGGGGGTTGGGCGGCTAGCCCCTGCTGATGGACACCGGCGCGGGACCCTCACGGGTTCCGCGCCGGTGGCGTTTCCTGGTGAAGTGTCCATAGAATATTGTTCGGTTCCGAGCGAGGAGGCTTTGTGGACGCGTTTGCTCTCACCGGTAAGAACGCTCTGGTCACCGGGGCGTCGAAGGGGATCGGGCGGGGCATCGCGCTCGCCTACGCCGAGGCGGGGGCCGACGTGGCGCTCGTGTCCCGCTCGGCCGAGAGCCTGACCGAGGTGGCCAAGGAGGTCGAGGCGCTGGGCCGCCGGGCCGTGGTCATCCCCGCCGACCTCACCGACCGCGAGGCCGCGGCCGGTGCCGTGGCGGCGGCCATCGACGGGCTCGGCCACCTGGACATCGTGGTCAACAACGCGGGCGGGTCGAACTTCCTCGTCGAGTTCAAGGACCTGCGGCTGTCGGGGTGGGACAAGCTGATGCGGCTCAACCTCGACACGGCCATGATCGTCTGCCACACGGTCGCGCCCCACCTGCTGGAGCGGGGTGGCGGCACGGTCATCAACGTGGCGTCGGTGGCGGCGCTCGGCGCGCCCTTCCTCGCCCCGTACGCCGCCGCCAAGGCCGGGGTGGTGGCGCTGACCAAGACGCTGGCCGTGGAGTGGGCGCGGGCGGGGGTGCGGGTCAACGCGCTGTGCCCCGGCTGGACGGCCACCGACCTCAACCGGAACCTGTGGGAGGACGAGACCTCCGGCCCGGCCACGGTCGCCAACGTGCCCATGCGGCGCTGGGGGACGGTGGCGGAGATGGCCCAGCCGGCCGTGTTCCTGGCCAGCTCGGCTTCGGCGTACATGACGGGCCAGGTGCTGTTCGTGGACGGCGGCGCCACGGCCATCTGATTGTGCGCGGAATTAATCGCCAGGCAATGTCAGTTTTATGGTGGACATTGGCGGAATGACGTCCTTATAGAGACTTTTATCGAGGCGTTCAGGGTTTTCGGCAGATATCGGCATACGACATTGAGTGCTTGCGGCCGTGAACCGGGTTACCGTGTGGTCCGTGCAGCTCTACACGAGATCGGCAGGGACCGGGCTCCCGGTTGTGCTGCTTCACGCGTTCCCGCTCTCGTCGGCCATGTGGCTGGCCCAGCGTGAGGGCCTGGCCAGGGCCTGCAGGGTCATCACGCCCGACCTGCGCGGCTTCGGCGGGTCGCGGCTGGGCGACGACGAGCCGTCGCTCGACCTGATGGCCGATGACGTCGCCCGGCTCCTCGACGACGAGGGCATCGACAGGGCGGTGGTCGGCGGGCTGTCCATGGGCGGCTACGTGACCATGGCGTTCTGCCGGCGCCACCCCGACCGGGTGCTCGGCGTGGTCCTGGCCGACACCAAGGCCGGCGCCGACCCGCCACCGGCACGGGAGAACAGGGAGCGCATCGCGCAGGCCGTGCTGTCCACGGGCAGCGAGGTGCTGGTCAGCGACGTGCTCCCGGCGCTCATCGGGCCGACCACGAAGGAACGGCGGGCCATGGTGTTCGGGCGGGTCAAGGGGCTCGTGCAGTCCGCCCCGCCGGGCGCGGTGGCCTGGGCGCAACGGGCCATGGCCGCGCGGCCCGACTCGTTCGACACGCTGAGCGCGCTGAAGGTGCCGCTGCTGGTCGTGGTGGGGGAGGAGGACGAGCTGTCGCCGCCCGCCGACGCGGAGGCGATGGTACGCGCCGTGCCCGACGGGCGACTGGAGATCATCCCGAAGGCCGGCCACCTGAGCGCGGTGGAGCAGCCCGAGGCGTTCAACGCGGCGATCACCGAGTTCCTCCAGACCGACCTCGCCGGTCCCCGCCCCTGACCCGCCCTCGTGGGACCTCGCGCTCCCGAGGGACCTCGCGCTCCCGCTCCCGCGCGGGACCTCAGCCCCTCCTCCCACTCCCAAGGGACCTCAGCCGAAGTGAGAGGGGCAGCGGGACGAAGCGGGTCCCCAGGTTGCGGGCCCTCCCCCGGGACGCCCTCAGGCTTGGTCCTGGCGCGGCAGGAGCACCTCGCGGACGATCAACGCGATCGCCGCCGCCACCGGGATGGCCAGCAGCGCCCCGACGATGCCGAGCAGCGCGCCGCCGAACAGCGCCGCGATCACCGTCACCGCCGGCGTCACGTCCACCGAGCGCTTCATCACCCTCGGGTAGATGAAGTAGTTCTCGACCTGCTGATAGATCACGAAGAAGATCGCGCAGGCGATCCCCGCCGGCACCGACTGCAGCAGCGCGACCCCGGTCACGAGCACCGCGCCGATCGTCGCGCCCACCAGCGGGATCAGGTCCGTCAGCGCCACGACCAGGGCGAGCGCGAGCGCGTACTGCACCCCCGCGACGGACAGGAAGATCCAGGTCAGGAAGCCGGCGATGACCGAGATGAGCACGTTGCCCGCCACGTATCCGCCGATGCCGGAGAGGATCTGCTCGCTGATCGCCCTCGTCCGGGTCCGGCGGGAGGACGGTACGAGCTTGAGCAGGTAGTCCTTGATCGTCTGCAGCGAGCCGAGGAAGTACAGCATGAGCACCAGCAGCGTCACCGTGGTGTAGACGCCGTTCAGCACCACCAGCCCCGCGCCCATGATGCCGCTGGCCAGCGACGGCCCGAGCGTGGTCGTCACGAACGTCTTGAGCTGCGCCAGGATCTGGTAGTCGGCGTCGAGCTGGTGCAGCGTGGGATTCTTGCCGAGCTCGGTGACGTACGTGGGCACCGCCGCGACGAACTCCGACAGCTGCTGGCTCACCGGCGGCACCACGGCCAGGCCGAACAGCGCGAACGCCACGATGACCCCGGTGAACACGATCGAGATCGCCCCCCGCCGGGCGAAGCCGCGGCGCTGGAGGGACTCGACGGCCGGGTTGAGGCCGACGGCCAGGAACATCGCCACGACGACCAGGATGATGGTGCTCAGCGACGCGACGACCATCTGCGCGATCGCGATCGCCGTCAGCACCCCCAGCCCGCCGACCAGCCCGAACAGGAAGGGGCCGCGAGCGAGCGGCTTGCCCGGCAGCCCGTACGGCTCCTGACCTCCGTCGCCGTCCTGGACCCTGGCGGCGCCGCCCGGCCTGGGCGCTTCCTTTCCTGCGGCCGTGGACTCCGCAGGCGCGGGCGGCGCGGGCTGCTCTGTGGGCTCCGGGGTCGCGGACTCGACATTCGCGGACAAGGTGACACTCCCGAGCTTGTCGGCTAATAGCAAAGAGAGAGCCTAGCGACCATCAGGTCGCCAGGCTCTCTCCAGCCTGCTCTTCAGCCCCCGTGTGCAGTCCCGGCCGTCGGGCCGGTGGTTACTCCTGCCACCATTCGGCGTCGTCCTCGGACTTGGCCTCGACCTTCGCCGCGGGCGTCGTGGCCGGAGCCTCGGACGCGGGAGCGGCGAGCGCGGGCTTGGGCGGGGCCGCCGTGACCGCGGGCTCCGACGACTCCATGCCGGGCAGGGCCGCGCCGCCGAGCAGCTGGCGCAGCTGGGCGAGGTGGCTGGTGATGCTGTCGCGCTGGCGGGTGAGCTCGTCGACCTGGCGCTGCATCGTGGTGCGGGTGCGCTCGGCCTCGTTCTTCGCCTCGGTGACGATGGTGTCGGCGCTCGACTTCGCCTCGGCCACTACCGTCTCGGCGCTCTTACGGGCGTTCGCGACGAGCTGCTTGGCGTGCAGGTCGGCCTCGCGGCGCGTCTGCTCGGCCTGCTGGGTGGCCTTCGTGGCCCGCGACTCGGCCGTGGCCGCGCGCTGCTCGGCCTCGGCGACCATGCGCTGGGTGTTGGCCTGGGCGGTGGCGTGGCGCTCGGCCTCCTGGCGCTCGGCCTCCTCGCGGCGGGAGGCGAGCTGGATCTCGAACTCCGCCTCGTCCTGCGCCCGCTTGGCCTCCGACTCCTCCAGCACCCGCTGAGCCTGCGCGCGCATCTCGTCGGCCTGCCGCTTGGCGGTGGTCAGGACCTCGTCGCGCTCGCGCTTGGTCGAGGCCCGCAGCTGGGCGACCTCGCGCTCGGTGGTGGTGCGGAGCTTGGCGATCTCCCGCTCGGCGTCGGCCCGCTTCTCCGCCACCTCGTGGTCGGCCGTGGCCCGCAGCTTGGCGACCTCGCGCTCGGTGGTGTTGGTCAGCTCGTCGGCCTCGCGGCGGGCGGTCGAGCGGATCTCCTCGGCGTCCCGCTCGGCGGCGGTGCGCATCTCGTCGCTCTCCCGCGTGGCCACGGCGCGCTTCTCAGCGGCCTCGGCCTCCGCGGCGGCCCGCAGGTCGGCGGCCTCGACCTTGGCGGCGGCCTTGATCTCGTTGGCCTCGGACCTCGCGGCCTGGACGAGCTCGGTGGCCTGCTCCTCGGCCAGGCGGAGCAGCTGCTCGATGCGGGCGCCGAGACCGGAGTAGGTGGGGCGCTCCTGCTCCTGCAACTGGCGCTGGGAGTCGGACAAATCACGCTGCAGGCTCGTCACCTGCTCGCGGGACTGACGCAGCTCTCCGTCTAGCTGCTTCAGATGATCGTGGACCTGATGCCGGTCGTAACCACGGAGCACTACGTCGAACTCGCGTGCGGGGGCGTCCTCGAAGAAGTTGTTGAGCTGGGCGTCGATGTCGGACTGCATGGAGGCTCGATCCTGGGTTGTCGAGACGGCTACACGGGCCGGACGGGGGGTTCGGGGCATCCGATCCAGGAGCCTGTGCCAAAGGCAGGCTCCATGTCCGGTGGAAGGTCAAGCGTACTCCGCTGGTGCCACCTGCGAAGCCCCGTCCAACTTTCTGCGTGACTAGTTACATATGAACGTTTTTTAACATTTGTAAGGGCCGGTGTTAGAGCCTGGGCGCCTGTACCAACTCCGTAAGCATGCCTCCCACGTCCTTGGGGTGCAGGAACGCGATCTCGGAGCCCATCGACCCGTGCCTGGGACGCTCGTCCAGGAGCCTCACACCCTTCTCGCTGATCTTAGCCATTGCCTGGGCGACATCGGGAACCCCGAATGCCACATGATGGACACCTTCGCCCCGCTTAGCGATAAATTTTCCCACAGGGGAGTCCTCTGAGAGGGGTTCCAGGAGCTGAATGTAGGAGCCCCCGCCTTCGCCGTCGGCGATGTGCAGCATGGCCTCCTTCACGCCCTGTTCCTCGTTAACCTCCCTGGCGACCACGGTCAGCTCGAACGTCTCCGAGAAGAACGCGATCTTCGCCTCGATGTCCTTGCACGCGATTCCGATGTGGTCGATCCGCATGAACATATGTGGCGCACCTCCATAGCGAGCGTCTGCCTACTCGTGGGTATGGTGTCAAAGAACCCGACGTGAGCGTAGGAGGCCCCTGTCATGTCCAGGTCCGTCATCGTGGCCGGAGCTCGCACGCCCATAGGCAAGCTCCTGGGATCCCTGTCGGGGTTGTCCGCCGTGGAGCTCGGTGGCATCGCCATCAAGGCCGCCCTGGAGCGTGCCAGGGTCGCGCCCGAGGCGGTCGAGTACGTCATCATGGGCCAGGTCCTGCAGGCCGGCGCGGGCCAGATCCCCTCCCGCCAGGCCGCCGTCAAGGCCGGCATCCCGATGACCGTCCCCTCCATCACGATCAACAAGGTCTGCCTGTCGGGGCTGGACGCCATCGCGCTGGCCGACCAGCTCATCCGCGCGGGCGAGTTCGACATCGTGGTGGCCGGCGGCATGGAGTCCATGACCAACGCCCCCCACCTCCTGCCCGGCCTGCGCAAGGGCGTCAAGTACGGCGGCTCGCAGGTCGTCGACTCGATGGCCCACGACGGCCTGTTCTGCGCGTTCGACCAGCGTGCGATGGGCGAGTCGACGGAGCACCACAACGCCCGGCTCGGCATCGGCCGCGAGGAGCAGGACGCCCTGTCGGCCCGCTCCCACCAGCTGGCCGCCGCCGCCGCCAAGAACGGCCTCTTCGACGACGAGATCGTCCCGGTGGAGATCCCGCAGCGCCGCGGCGAGCCGCTGGTCGTCAAGGAGGACGAGGGCGTACGCGGTGACACCACCCCGGAGACCCTGGCCAAGCTCCGCCCGGCCTTCGCCGCCGACGGGACGATCACGGCCGGCTCCGCCTCGCAGATCTCCGACGGGGCCTGCGCCGTCGTGGTCATGTCGAAGTCCAAGGCCGAGGAGCTGGGCCTGGAGTGGCTGGCGGAGATCGGCAGGCACGGCAACGTCGCGGGCCCGGACGCGTCCCTGCAGTCCCAGCCGGCCAACGCCATCAAGCACGCGCTGTGGAAGCAGGGCGTGACGGCCGGCGACCTGGACCTGGTGGAGATCAACGAGGCCTTCGCCAGCGTGGTCCTGCAGTCCGCCAAGGAGCTGGGCGTGCCGCTGGACAAGGTCAACGTCAACGGGGGCGGCATCGCCCTGGGCCACCCGATCGGGGCCTCGGGCGCACGGGTCGTGCTGACGCTGGCGTACGAGCTGAAGCGCCGGGGCGGCGGCCTGGGCGCGGCCGGCCTGTGCGGTGGCGGCGGCCAGGGCGACGCCCTGCTCATCACGGTCCCCAAGCAGTAGGAGAGCGCCGCGAAGGGCCCCAGGGCTCTTTGCGGCGCGGTTCGATGTAAAGAATTCTAGACACGATGTCCGCGCTGCTTTACATTCGAAGACATGGCACCGGAAGAGAGACGTGCGTGGATCATGGCCGTGGTCTCGGTCTGCGCATACGGCACGTACGTCGTGATCATCCTCGGCCGGGCGGGCGGCGCCCCCGTCGCCGAGGTGCCCTACGGGGCGGCGCTGCTGTGGAGCATCGGAGGCGCGATCGCCACGACGATCGCCCTCGACATCGCCCTCTCGGTGGTCTTCCGCCGGGATGCCGGCAAGAAGGACCAGCGTGACCGCGAGATCCGGCAGTACGGCGACTACGCCGGGCAGTGGTGCCTCGTGCTGGGCGCGGTGGCGGCGCTGTTGATGGCGCTGGCCGAGGTGGACCACTTCTGGATCGCGAACGTGATCTACTTGGCGTTCGTGCTGTCGTCGGTCCTGGGATCCGCGCTGAAGATCGTCGCCTACCGCCGGGGTCTACCGGCATGGTGAAGCCCACGAAGGTCACGAACTCGATCCGGGCCCTGCGGTTCGCCGGCGGGGAGATGACGCAGGCGGAGCTGGCCGAGCGGATCGGCGTGACCAGGCAGACCATCATCGCCATCGAGCAGGGCCGCTACTCGCCTTCCTTGGAGGTGGCGTTCCAGATCGCGCGGGTGTTCGGAGTCCCGCTCGACGACGTGTTCCAGTACCCCGCAGGGGAGTGACCGGCATCCCGGGGCCGGTGGACCGGCTCGGACAGCGCGATGCCCCGGTCCGACCAGGAATGGACCGGGGCTCCGCGATTCAGGGACCCGACCAGGATTTCGGATCCCCGACGCCGGCCCCCTTACGGGGGCTGTTCAGCCCGGCCGCGAGGGAGGATGCGGCCGGGCTGCTTGTGGACGGTCATGAAGCGAGGAACTTGGCGAAGACCGAGCGGGTGCGGCGCTCGGACCGCAGGCTCTTCTGCGCCTCGCGCACCCGCCGCTGCTCGGCCGCGGCGCGGCGGAGCTCGGAGGCGTGGTGCTGCATCACGGTGTACTCGAGTTCGGCGTTCATGGGGGCCCCTTGCGGCTCGTGTGTCTTCTTCCCTGCACTCTTGAGACTCCTCCTAAGGCCCTCCCGGACACATCGGGCGGATGCCTTATCTCCGGTCGTAGGCGCAGATAGGGAGGTACTTAGGCAGGTGCACGAGCCGACTAAGGCCCCCGTGAGCCACCCCTAGGGCTCGTCCGTGAACTTCACCGTGACCTTCGTGAAGCCGAGCGACTTCAGCAGGCCGGACACCACGGCCTTGGTGTTGGCGTCGGCCCTGGCCCGCAGGTCGCTGGCCACCGCGGCCTCCGTGATCTTCTTCTCCGCCAGCAGGTAGAGCTCCCGCTGGTCCCCCGGCGACCCGGACAGGAAGTCCTGCACCCGGTCGAACAGCCCGCGCTGCTGCGCGAACACGTACGAGCGGCTGTTGTCCAGGTTGGGCTTCTCCAACTGGGAACGGGGCAGGCGCACGGTCGCCTGGGTGCGGTCCTCCGAGACCGTCACGGCGTCCCCGGCCAGGCCGGAGAAGTCCACGTACGCGTCCACCCCGCCCGCTCCGACAAACAGCGTGCGGGTGCCCTTGATCGCGTCGGGCAGGAAGTTGGCGTCCTTCTCCAGGTCCACGACCACCTGGAAGTTCCCCGTCGCGGCCTCGAAGCGGCTCAGGTCCTTGATGGACTGCAGGAGCACCGGCTGGCTGCGGTCGATGGTCTGCTCGCCGAGCGGGTTGAGCCAGGTCCAGGCCAGGCGGCCGCCCACCACGAGCAGGACCGCCAGGACCAGGAAACCCGCCGCGTATCGCCACCTGCGGCGCCGCGCGGTCGTCACCTCGAGCGGCGTCGTACGGGAAGTCGTCATGCGTGCATGACTACCCCCCGGGCGATCATCATTGCCAGCCGTTTGGTGACATCTTCCGATCCCTGTGCCGCCGCCTAGCTCAGACCGGCCATGGACGTGCTCGGGGCGGAGTTCGGCGTGCCTTCGCCCTCCGGGTAGACGGGGTAGACGTGGCTCGACTCCGGCGTCGGGCGGGCCGACGGCGCCACCTGCGCCGGTGCCGCGCCGCCACCGCCGCCGAAGTACATGCTCGACAGGCCGCAGTTCTGGAAGTCGCTGTAGAACATCCGCAGCCATTCCCTGCGCTGGTGCTCGCTCAGCCACGAGAACCACGACGCCGCGTACTGGTGCTCGGGCAGCGGGCCGCCGGGCAGCGGCTCCCCGCGCAGCCACGCCATCACGATCTCCCGGTAGCCGTCCGCCACCGTGCCCGGACAGCGGGCGGCCAGGGACTCGATGTACTCGTACGCCGCCTCCTCCGCGAACCCCGCGGACAGGTCGGGCACGTGGACGGGCGCGAGGCCGTTCGACGGCTTCAGCGGCTCCTCCAGCGGCCGCTGCTCCACCCGCGTGAACGCCGCGGGCGTGCCCGCCAGCCGGGAGGCGATCTGCGTGAACGCCGCCCCCAGCTCGGTCAGCCCCGCGCGCATCCCCGGATGCACGCACACCGTGATCGGCCAGTCCTGGCAGCTGTAGGCGATGTCCACGGCCGCGGCCGGCTTCGGCTGGGCCAGCACCCGCGACACGCCCATCCCGGCCGCCAGCACGGACAGCAGCGCGCACGCCAGCACCAGCGCCTGCCTGGTCACCAGCGCCGCCCAGCCGAGCAGCAGCGTCGCCGTGATGCCGAGCAGCCAGATCGTCTGATCGAAGAACGGCGCCCCGCTCAACCCCTGGAACAGGTCGTACGGCTCGCCGGTGCCGGGCGCCAGCTTGTCCGCCCAGCCCCGGTCGTCGGCCAGCCACGAGAACAGTCCATAGCAGGCCAGCCCGGCCACCGGTGGCGTGAACGCCTTGGGCACCACCCAACCGGCCACCCAGCCGATCACCGAATAGAGCGCCAACCCCGCCATGCCCATGCCCAGCCCGGACAGGCTCAGCCGCCCCGACTGGTCGGTGAGCACCGTCTTGACCGCCAACACCAGCACCGTCGCGCCGAACGACCCGAGCACCACCACCACGATGGCCAGCGGCGCCTTGAGCGCCCGCCACGTCGTGAGGGGCCGCCCGCGCAGGGCCCTGCGCTTGCGCAGCGCGACCCACGCGGCGAACGCGGCGGCCACCGGCCCCGTCATCCGCAACGAGCCGATGACCGCGGCCACGATGTTCTCCCACGCGTCCACGCCAGGTATCAGGACATTCCACGCCGCCAGCAGCCCGATCGCCAGGAGCACGGCCACCGTGACGGCCGCGCTCTGCTTCAGCTCCTCTCGTGTAACGCCCGCGTGCTCACGCACCCGTTTCCCCGTTGACTTCCATCAAGCACCCCCCGTGCCCCTCGGCAAGGCCGAAGCGATGAGTCCGACCTGTCCCCACAGGCCGATGGACTTGGCTTCTGCGTCACCATACGTACGAGAACCATAACTGAGCGTGATGATTGACGTCCGGATTCTTGGTCAAGCGGGGAAGCCTGTCGCTCCAGGTCACCAGACGAACCGGGACGAGGGGCGCGCTAGCGTATGCGCTGTGTCGCAGCCCAAGCCGCTCAACCTGCCGTTCGACCCCATCGACCGCGCCGCGGAGAGCTGGCGTGCCCACTTCGGGCCCTCCGCCGCCATGGCCGCCGTGACCTCGGTCATGAGGGCCCACCAGATCCTGCTGTCGCAGCTCGACTCGCTGCTGAAGCCGTACGACCTGACCTTCGCCCGGTACGAGGCGCTGGTCCTGCTGACGTTCAGCAAGGCAGGCGCCCTGCCGCTGTCGAAGATCGGCGAACGGCTCATGGTCCACCCCACCAGCGTCACGAACACGGTGGACAGGCTGGAGAAGTCCGGGTTCGTCTGCCGGCTGCCCAACCCGCGGGACGGGCGCGGCGTGCTCGCCGAGATCACCGGCGCCGGCCGCGACGTCGTGGAGCGGGCCACCCGCGACCTGATGGGCGCCGAGTTCGGCCTGACCATGTACGCCGAGGACGAACTCCACCAGATGTTCACCCAGTTGCGCACCCTCCGGGTGGCGGCGGGCGACTTCCAAGAGGGCGGCGGGTGACTGCGCCGCCCCGGTGATGCGGCAAGATGAAGAGCATGGCGGACTTCTCTAGGCCCGGGTCGCTCTACGGAGCGATCGACCTGGGCGCGCGCAAGCAGGCCCTCGAGTCGCAGGCCCGACGGGAGGCGGCGGGTCCCCAGGCGGCCGCGTCGGCCTCGGTCGTGGACGTGACCGAGGAGACGTTCACGACCGACGTCATCGACCGCTCCATGACCACGCCCGTGGTCCTCGACCTGTGGTCGCCGCGGGCGCCGGGCAGCGCCCAGCTCAGCCCGGTGCTGGAGAAGGTCGTCGGCGATCTCGGCGGCCGGGCCGTGCTGGCCAAGGTCAACGTCGACACCAGCCCGCAGATCGCCCAGGCGCTGCGCGTGCAGGCCGTGCCGACCGTGCTGGCCATCTTCCAGGGGCAGGCCGTCACCGGCTTCCAGCAGGTGCTGCCCGAGCAGGAGGTGCGCCGCTGGCTCGACGAGCTGATGGGCGCGGTCGAGCAGTTCTACCAGGCCAACCCCGACGCCCGGCCCCCGGGGGCGGAAGGCGAGCAGCAGGAGGCGCCCGCGGGGCCGCCCGCCGACCCCGACCTGGTGGCCGCCGAGCAGGCGATCGACAGCGGTGACCTCGACGCGGCCGCGGCGGCGTACGAGCGGCTGCTGGCCCGCGCGCCGGGCAACGAGGACGCCAAGATGGGCCTGGCCGGCGTCAGCCTCATCAAGCGCACGGAGAGCATCGACCCCGCCGACGTCCAGCGGCGGCTGCAGGACCCCGCCGACTTCGAGGCGCAGCTGCTCGCCGCCGACCTGGAGATGCTGTCCGGCGCGGTCGACGAGGCGTTCGAGCGGGTCATCGCCGTGGTCAAGCGCACCTCGGGAGACGATCGCGACAAGGCCAGGCGTCACCTGCTCGGCTTGTTCGACGCGTTGCCGGCCGACGACCCATCTTTGGCGAAAGCACGTAGAGCTTTGGCGAGCGCACTGTTCTAACCTGGGTGTATGCGGGTCGTCACCATATCCGCGACATACGGCACGGCCGGTAGCCAGATCGGCCCGGCCGTCGCGGAGCGCCTCGGCGTGCCCTTCGTCGACCGCGCCATCCCCAGCGCGGTGGCCCAGGAGCTGGGCTGCACGCTGGAGGAGGCACTGGTCCATGACGACCGGGCCGAGCACGGCCTCGGCCGGTTGCTCTCGGGGGCGATGCGGCTACCGACCGTCACGTTCGGCGGCGTGGACATGTACGTGCCCGGCGCGATGCCGCACGCGCCGGAGGAGTTCGTCCGCCGCACCGAACGCATGCTCAAGGACATGGCCCGCGACCAGGGCGGCGTGTTCCTCGGCCGGGCGGGGGCCGTGGTGCTGGCCGACCATCCGGGCGCGCTCCACGTCAGGCTCGACGCGCCCGTGGAGCGCAGGGTCCGGCAGACGGCCACGCTGGCGGAGCTGGGCGAGCGCGAGGCCCGCCGCATCATCGAGGACAACGACCGGGCGAGGACGGCCTACGTACGACACTTCTATCGGGCCGATCCGACGGACTCATGTCAATATCATCTGGTCGTCGACAGCACCACGATCCCCGTTCCCACCTGTGTCGATATCATCGTGATGGCGGCCGAGGCATTGGATTGACCTGACGCCCCCTATCATGGGGGAATTCTTGGTCAGTCCCGAAGGAGCGATTGACGTGGCGACCGTCCCGAGTGTGTCGTACTCCATCACCGTGCGCCTGGAGGTGCCGGCCGGCGGCAAGGCCGTCAGCCAGCTCACCCACGCCGTAGAGTCGGCGGGGGGTGTCGTCACGGCCCTCGACGTCACCAACGCGGGCCATGAGAAGCTCCGCATCGACGTGACCTGCGCGGCCAGGGACACCGACCACGCCCAGGCCATCGTCGACCAGCTCGAGGCGGTCGAGGGCGTCGTCATCCACAAGGTGTCCGACCGCACGTTCCTCATGCATCTCGGTGGCAAGATCGAGATGAAGTCCAAGGTGCCGCTGCGCAACCGCGACGAGCTGTCCATGGCCTACACCCCTGGTGTGGCGCGCGTGTCGATGGCCATCGCGCGCAACAAGGAGGACGCCCGGCGCCTGACCATCAAGCGCAACACGGTGGCCGTCGTCACCGACGGCTCGGCGGTGCTGGGCCTGGGCAACATCGGCCCCGAGGCCGCGCTGCCGGTCATGGAGGGCAAGGCGGCGCTGTTCAAGCGGTTCGCGGGCATCGACGCCTGGCCGATCTGCCTCGACACCCAGGACGTCGACGAGATCGTCCGCACGGTGCAGGTGATCGCGCCCGGGTTCGGCGGTATCAACCTGGAGGACATCGGCGCGCCGCGCTGCTTCGAGGTGGAGCGGCGGCTGCGCGAGCTGCTCGACATCCCCGTCTTCCACGACGACCAGCACGGCACGGCGATCTGCGTGCTCGCGGCGCTCACCAACGCGCTGCGGGTCGTCAACAAGGACATCGGGTCCGTCAAGATCACCATGGCGGGCGCGGGCGCGGCCGGCAACGCGGTGCTGCGCCTGCTGCTGGCCTCCGGCGCGCGCAACGTGATCGTCTGCGACTACCTGGGCGCGGTCCACCGCGGGCGCGACGACCTCGACGAGTCGCTGCAGTGGATCGCCGACCACACCAACGCCGAGGGCTACTCGGGCGATCTGCGGGGGGCGGTCAAGGACGCCGACGTCTTCGTCGGCGTCTCGGCGCCGGGCATCCTGACGGGCGACGACATCGCGACGATGGCCAAGGACGCGGTGGTGTTCGCGCTGGCCAACCCGGAGCCCGAGGTGTCGCCGGACGACGCGCGCGAGCACGCGGCCGTGGTGGCCACGGGGCGCTCCGACTACCCCAACCAGATCAACAACGTGCTGGCCTTCCCTGGCGTCTTCCGTGGGCTGCTGGACGCGCAGGCCAACGGGGTCACGCAGGAGATGCTGCTGGCCGCCGCCGGCGCCCTCGCCGCCGTCGTGACGCCGGAGGAGCTGGGGCCCAACTACATCGTCCCCAGCGTCTTCCACCCTGACGTGGCGGGGGCGGTGGCGGCCGCGGTGCGCGAGTCGGCGGGTGGCCGGGCGCGCGGCTTCACCGAGGCGTAAAGCTTTTTTACGGCGGAGCACGGGCGGCGCCGACCGCCGCCCGTGGCTGAGGGCCTCCAGGGCGACGCCCGCTGACCGTCCCGCCGTGCGCGTTGCGCCGAGCTCCACCGCTCGGCCCCTCGCCGCACCGGCGCTGGTCGGGCGGGTGCCTGCTCCTGGTAGCGGCGCTCGTGGCGTGCTTGGCGGATGGGCACGGCGTCCGTGACGGTGGTGGTTGGTGGGGTGTCCGTGACGCGTGATCGGTCCAGTGGCGCGCGACGGGTGGTGTGCCCGTCGGGCGGTCGGGCCGGGCGGTGTCAGGCGGGCTGGTTCGGGGCCTGGGCGGTGATGGCCGGGATGAGGTGGTAGCTCTCCTGGAAGACCAGGTTGTGGGCGTCGGCGGTGGCGATCGCCCGTAGCGTGTCGAGCTGGCCCTCGGCGTCCGCCAGGTCGAAGACGTTCAGCGGCCAGTCCCCGACCGTGTTGCCCCGCAGGTGCGGGTGGTGGAAGTCGCAGCCGTAATGGGCGACGATCGCGATCGGCTGGTTGTGGGTGGCGCGCTGCTCCGCCCACGTCAGCGACCACATCGCGTTGAGCCCGCCCTCGCGCGACCGGGTGACCCCGCTGGCCACCACCTCGCCGGTGCCGAGCAGCAGGTCGGCGTTGATCTCGTCGAGTGCCCTGCGCGCCACCGGGTCGAGCAGCTCGGCCGCCATGGCGAACACACGTTCCTTTTCCTCCCGTGTGACGGCCCCTCCGTGGTCGCCGTCACGCAGGTCGCGGAAGTGCCTGAGCAGGGCTTCGTTCATCGGAGTGCACATGACTACCCCCTGCCCAGATCCGGGTCAGGTGAGCAGGGCGGCGATGCGGTCGCGTACATCCGGCGTGTCGAGCCCGCGCACCGTGAGCGTCGTGCGGCGGCGTACGACGTCGTCGACCGTGGCCGCCCACTCGCGGTCGCGCGCGTAGACCGCCTGGGCCCAGATGTCGGGGCCGTCCGGGTGGATGCGCTCGCCGAGGGAGGGGTCCTCGCGGATGAGCCGGGCCAGGTCGAACGCGATCGACCCGTAGTGGCCGGCCAGATGCCTGGCCACCAGCGGGTCCATGCGCGTGCCCGGGTCGCGGTCGGTCCACAGCCGCAGGGCCACCGCGTCGGGGCTGGCCAGCCCCGGGAGGGGCACGGCGGGCAGGATGTCGGCCAGGTCGTCGCCCAGGGGGCGCCCCGGCAGGTGGGCGAGCGTGTCGAGGACGTGCCGGCCGATGTGGCGGTAGGTGGTCCACTTGCCGCCCGCCACCGAGAGCATGCCGCCCGAGCCCCGCGTCACCACGGTCTCCCGCTTGGCGGCCGTTACCTCACCGGGCCCGCCGGGCAGCACGCGCAAACCGGCGAAGGCGTAGGTGATGTCCTCGCGCCTGAGCTGGGCGTCGCGCACGGAGTGGCCGGCCTCGTCGAGGATCTGCGCGATGTCGGCCTCGGTGGCGCCCACCCCGCCGGGATCGCCCTCGTACGCCTCGTCGGTGGTGCCGAGCAGCAGGTGGTCCTCCCATGGGATGGCGAACGACACCCGGTACTTGTCGATCGGCGTGGTCAGCGCCGCCTTCCACGGCTCGTGGCGGCGCAGCACCAGGTGGGCGCCCTTGGACAGCCGGATGCTCGGCGCGGCGTCCGGGTCCTCCATGCGCCGCAGGTGGTCCACCCAGGGCCCGGTGGCGTTCAGGACGAGCCGGGCGGACACCCCGAACTCGGCCCCGTCGAGCCGGTCGCGCAGGTCGGCCCCCGTGACCGTGCCGCCCGTCTTGCGCAGCCCGACGACCTCGGCGTGGTTGAGCACGACGGCGCCCGCGTCCACGGCGGCCCGTACGGTCATGACCGCGACGCGGCTGTCGTTCATCTGGTGATCGCCGTAGACGGCGGCAGCCCGCAGGCCCTCGGTACGCAGGGCGGGCACCTTGGACAGGGCCTGCTGGGGCGTGATCACCTTGCCCATGCCGTCGCCGAACACCGACAGCGCCGAATACAGGAACACCCCGGCGCCCAGCTTGGCCGCCCCGTGCGGCCCGCCCTTGTAGATCGGCACCAGGAACGTCAGCGGCTTGACCAGATGCGGCGCGATGTCGGCGGCCAGGGCGCGGCGCTCGCGGTGGTTCTCGGCGACGAGCCTGACGTTGCCCGTCTGCAGGTAACGCAGGCCCCCGTGGACCAGCTTGGAGGAGGCGCTGGAGGTCGCGCCGGCGAAGTCGCCGGCGTCGACCATCGCCACCCGCAGCCCGGCCTGCGCGGCCATCCAGGTCACGGACGTGCCGAGGATGCCGCCGCCGACCACGAGCAGGTCGTAGGCGGCGCGCGAGAGCTCCTCGCGGATCTCCGCGCGGTCGGCGGCGGTCGTCGTCGTCATTGCCCCACTCCCTACTGCTCGACCCAGTCGAGGGTCCGGGCCACGGCCTTCTTCCAATTGCGGTATTCGTGCTCGCGCGCGGCCTCGTCGATGGCCGGGCGCCACTCGGCGGCCTTGTGCCAGTTGGCGCGCAGGCTGTCGATGTCGGGCCAGTAGCCGGTCGCCAATCCGGCGGCGTAGGCGGCGCCCAGGGCGGTCGTCTCGGCCACCATGGGCCGGATGACCGGCACCGCGAGCACGTCGGCGAGGGTCTGCATGAGCAGGTTGTTCGCGGTCATGCCGCCGTCTGCGCGCAGCGTGCTCAGGTCGAGCCCCGAGTCGGCGTTCATCGCGTCGACCACCTCGCGGGTCTGCCACGCCGTGGCCTCCAGCACGGCCCGCGCGATGTGCCCCTTGGTGACGAACCCGGTCAGCCCCGCGATCACGCCGCGCGCGTCCGAGCGCCAGTGCGGCGCGAACAGCCCCGAGAAGGCCGGTACGAAGTAGCAGCCGCCGTTGTCGTCGACCGTCCTGGCCAGCGTCTCGATCTCGGCCGCGCTGGAGATCAGGCCCAGGTTGTCACGCAGCCACTGCACCAGCGACCCGGTGACCGCGATCGCGCCCTCCAGCGCGTAGGTGGCCGGGCCCTCGCCGATCTGGTAGCCGACCGTGGTCAGCAGGCCGTGCTTGGAGACGACGGGCTCGTGGCCGGTGTTCATCAGCAGGAAGCTGCCGGAGCCGTAGGTGCTCTTGGTCTCGCCGGGCGCGAAGCATGTCTGGCCGAACAGCGCCGCCTGCTGGTCGCCGAGCGCAGAGGCGACGGGGACGCCCGCCGCGGTGTGCCCGTAGACCTCGGCGGACGGGCGGATCTCCGGCAGCATCGCGCGGGGCACGCCCAGCGCGGCGAGCAGCTCGTCGTCCCAGGCCAGCGTGTGGATGTTCATCAGCATGGTGCGGCTGGCGTTGGTCACGTCGGTTATGTGGCGGCCGGTGAGGTTCCACAACAGCCAGCTGTCCATCGTGCCGAACAGCACCTCGCCGCGCTCGGCCCGCTCCCGCAGCCCATAGGCGTCCAGCAGCCAGCGGATCTTCGGCCCGGAGAAGTACGTCGTCAGCGGCAGCCCCGCCTTCTCCTTGAACAGCCCCTCGTGCTCGGCCAGCGCCCGGGTCAGCTGGTCCGTGCGGGTGTCCTGCCAGACGATCGCGGGGCAGACGGGCCGGCCGGTCGCCCGCTCCCACAGCACGGTGGTCTCGCGCTGGTTGGTGATGCCCAGTGCGGCGATCTGGCCGTCCTCGATGCCGCCGACGGATTCGGCCAGCACGCCCTGCACGGCCTGCCAGATCTCGGCCGCGTCGTGCTCCACCCAGCCGGGCTTGGGGAAGATCTGGCGGTGCTCGCGCTGGGCGACGGAGATGATGTTGCCGGCCTGGTCGAAGACGATGCAGCGGCTGGACGTGGTGCCCTGGTCGATGGCTGCGACGTATTGAGGTCGAGGCACGGGGTTCCTCGCTTGGTTCTGGTTCGGCAATGCCGAACGAATGCTATTTCCTGGTCCTAGGGATGTTCAAGTGAGCGGGTGATCGCGCGGGCGGCGTCCCGTACGTACGAGACGAACTCCATGTGCAGGGCGCCGTCGGCGGCCAGCCGCTCGACGGCGCCGCGGATGCCGATGGCGCCCACCACCAGGCCGCGCGGGTCCTTGATGGGCGCGGCGATGGCCACCTCGCCCTCGGTGAGCTCCTCCGTCTCGGCGGCCCAGCCGCGCGTCCTGACCAGGCCGAGCTCCTTCTCCAGCGCCGCGGGGTCGACGATCGTGTTCTTCGTGTACGGCTGCAGCGGCGGCGCGGGCGGCTCGCCGTACGGGTCGTGGGCGAGCAGGACCTTGCCGAGCGCGCTGGCGTGCGTCGGCAGGTACGTGCCCACCTGGAGGGTCTGCAGGCTGTCGTCGGGCCGGAACACGTGGTGGATCACCAGCACGTGCCCCTCGTGGAGGGTGCCGATCCACGCGCTCTCCCTGCTGCGCCCCGCCAGCGCGTCGGCCCAGTTGATGGCGCGGGTGCGCAACTCGTTGACGTCGAGATAGCTGCTGCCCAGGTGGAGCAGCGTGGCGCCGAGCCGGTACTTGCCGGTGACCGGGTCCTGCTCCACGAACCCGACGTGGACCAGCGTGCGCAGGATGCCGTGCAGCGTGCCCTTGGGCAGGCCCAGCGCCCTGGCCAGCTCGGCGACCCCGAGCTGGCGCGGCCCCGAGGCGAGCAGCCTCAGGATCGCGGCCGCCCGCTCGACCGACTGAATCGTCTCTCCCACAGCCCGCACACTAGCGCAGTTTTGTTCGGTAATGCCGAACAGATGGGGGAATGGAACCGATCTTGGCACGGTAGCGTCCAGAAGGTGGGGGAAATGCGCCGTCAACCCTTAATGGGATGACAGTTCCGTTAAAATGGAACGTTGCGACAAGGAGATTAGATGGACCAACCTTCCCGTTCGGCGGGAACCGTGCGCCCCGGGGGCCGCACGGCGCGGGTGCGTGCGGCCGTCATGGAGGCCACGCAGGACGAGCTGGTCGAGCACGGTTTCCATGGCCTGACCATGGACCAGGTGGCGGCCAGGGCGGGCGTCGGCAAGACCACGGTCTACCGGCGCTGGGGGAGCAGGGCGGGCCTGGTCACGGACCTCATGATCGAGCTGGCCAACCAGTCCACGCCCCACGCCGACACGGGCGGCGTCGAGGCCGACCTGCGGGCCAACGCGCTGTCCGTGCTGGAGGCGGTCAACGACGGGCGGCTCGGTGCCACGTTCCAGGCGGTGATCGCCGCCGCGACCAGTGACGAGCAGGCCGCCGGCGCGCTGCGCGCCTTCTATGTGCGCAGGATCGAGGAGTGGGCCAACGTCGTGCACCTGGCCGTCAAGCGGGGTGAGCTGCCCGAGGGCACCGACGGCGCGGAGGTGATCCGGGCGATCTCCGCCCCGCTCTACTACCGGCTCGTGGTCACCAGGGAGCTGGTGACCGAGGTGGACGCCGAGCGCTCCGTGGCGCGCACGCTGGCCGCCGCCAGGGCCGGCGCGTTCGTCGTGGAGGAGCCCTAGGTCACGGGTGCGAACGCGGCCAGATGGAGCCGTACCACCACAGGATGCCGCCCATCACGATCAGGCCGACCGCCGTCGCCAGCTTGGCCATGAGGTCGGCGGGCGGGCCGGTGAAGGGGAGGTTGCGGAGGTGATGGCCCCAGGGGCAGTCGTTCTTGACGCGGCTGGAGTCGATGAGGGTGTTGCGCTGCTTGTCGGCCACCGAGTACGCCTCGACGTCCGCGGTGCTGCCCTTGCTCACCGGCACGTGCCTGACGATCGTCTTGCGGGCCGGGATGGAGCCGGTCGCCACGCTGACCCCGTCGGCCTGGACGTCGAAGGGCGCTACCTGCTTGGTCAGGTTGTGCAGGGTGACGTCCGCCTGCCCCGAGCGGCAGTGGACGTCGTCCACCGTCATCGTGAACGGGTCGCCGTGGTCGTCAGGCCAGGGCCACGCCTCCGCGCTCTTGGGGAGGAACAGGATCGCGCACACCGGGAGTGCGGCCAGCACGATACGTGTCCTGATATGCATGGGCTCCCCCCGGCGCGTGATCTTTGATACGTAAGGTGCCCATGTGGCCACGAAAAGTAACATCGACGCACTGGGGGAGCGCGAGCTCCGCGAACCCCTCATGATGGAGGTATGGCGGAAGCGATCTACGTCGGCGGTTTGTTGGTGGCGACGCCGCTTCTCGACGACCCCAACTTCCGGCGTAGCGTCGTGCTGATCCTCGAACACGACCACGACGGCGGCACCCTGGGAGTGGTGCTCAACAGGCCGAGCGACATCTCCGTCACCCAGGTGCTGCCCGTGTGGGATCCGCTCGTGACCGGGCCTTCCGTGCTCTTCGAGGGCGGGCCCGTACAGACGGACAGCGCGCTCGCGCTGGCGGCGGTTCCCAGCGGCGAGGAGCCGCTCGGCTGGCGCAGGCTGCACGCGGGCACCCCCGCCGTCTCCAGGCTCGGCACGGTGGACCTGGACGCGCCGCCCGAGATCCTGCAGGGGGAGATCGCGCAGATGCGCATTTTCGCGGGGTACGCCGGCTGGTCGTCGGGCCAGCTGGAGAGCGAGATCGCCGAAGGCGCCTGGTACGTGGTCGACTCGGAGGCCGGCGACACCTTCCACGCGGATCCCCGAGCGCTCTGGCGGCACGTGCTGCGCCGCCAGCCCGGCGAGCTGGCCTTCGTGGCGACCTGCCCGGAGGACCCGACGATGAACTAGCCGGCCCGGCTAGCGGTCCCAGCCGGGCCGCAGCGAGCGCTCGGCCAGCTCGATGGTCTCCGCCATCCGCTGCGTGATCTCCGGCAGGTCGCTCTCGCGGCGCGGGCACTCGAAGCCGACGCGCAGGGTGCACGAGGCGAACGCCACGATCAAGGGTGTGAGCATGTCCTCGTCGGGGTTCACGCCCCTGCGGGTGGCGATCACCTCGACGAGGCGGCGCTCGGTGGCCGCGCCCCTGGCCACCGACATGCCCACCAGTCTCGGGTGGTCCTCCATGAGCCGCCGCAGCTTCAGGAACCTCGCCCGGTCCTCGGGCGTTGAGCTCTCCAGATCACCCAGGACCGCGCGCATGGCGTGCATGAGCGAGGTGAAGGACGACTCGTCCGGCGGGCGGGACGCCAGCGTCTCGAACATGATCTCCTCGCCGTGGTCGTGGAACCACAGCACCAGGTGATCCTTGCTGTTGAAGTAGCGGAAGAAGGTGCGTGGGGAGATCTCGACCGCCCCCGCGATCTGCTCCACCGTGGTCGACTCGTATCCTTGTTCGACAAAGAGATCGAGCGCGGCGTCGAGGATCGCCAGTCGCGTCTTCTCCTTCTTGCGTTCTCGCAGACCCACAGCAGTCACTCCCTCGAAACCTTTCTGTCACAGTGTGCCATAAGTCATAGGACGACGAATAAAACTCGTTTGTCATTAGTCATCGACTGTCATAGATTACCTGAGGCTTACGAGACCTA
This sequence comes from Nonomuraea sp. NPDC005650, assembly GCF_040605375.1. Taxonomy (NCBI): domain Bacteria; kingdom Bacillati; phylum Actinomycetota; class Actinomycetes; order Streptosporangiales; family Streptosporangiaceae; genus Nonomuraea; species Nonomuraea sp. NPDC005650. The sequence goes on along the minus strand of NZ_JBEXCR010000081.1, from coordinate 7,472 downwards.
TGCCCCGGTGTGGGGCTGTTCGTGTACTTAGGGGGACTTCATGGCTCAAGCGAAGGCGGTGGACGCGCCGTCATCGCACGGCCCGGCGAAAACGGGGGCCGGCGGCAATCCTTGGCTCGTGCTGCTGGCGGTCAGCTTGGGCGTCATCATGGTCATGCTCGACGGCACGGTCGTCGGCATCGCCAACCCGTCCATCCAGGCTGATCTCAAGGCCTCGCTGTCCGACCTGCAGTGGGTGACGAGTGGTTACCTGCTGGCGCTGGCAGTGTTCCTGATCACCGCCGGCAAGCTCGGCGACCTGTTCGGGCACAAGCGGGTCTTCCTGATCGGCGTGGCGGGCTTCGCCGTCTCCTCGGTGGGCATCGGACTCAGCGCCGAGCTGGCCGACATCATTCCCGGCCTCTCCCCGGTGGGCGCGCTGATCGCCCTGCGGGTGCTGCAGGGCCTGTTCGGCGCGCTGCTCCAGCCGGCCGCCCTCGCTCTGCTGCGTGGAGCGTTCCCGGGCGAGCGGCTCAACCAGGCCATGGGCGCCTGGGGTGCGATCATCGGCCTGTCCAGCGCCGCCGGCCCGATCGTGGGCGGCCTGCTGGTCGAGAACGCGAGTTGGGAGACGGTCTTCTTCATCAACGCCCCCGTCGGCCTGGCCGCCCTCGTCCTCGGCACCATCCTGATCAAGGACAGCCGTGCGCAGACGATGGCGCGGATCGACTGGCTCGGCGTGCTGCTGCTGTCCGGCGCGATGTTCTCGCTCGTCTGGACGATCATCAAGGCCCCCGAGTGGGGCTGGGGCGACAGCACGACGCTGACCTTCGCGGCGCTGTTCGTGGTGCTGATCGGCTCGTTCATCTTCTGGCAGAGCAGGGCGAGCCAGCCGCTGGTGCCGCTGTCGCTGTTCAAGAACGCCTCGATCTCCATCGGCACCGTGCTGATGATGATGGTCGCGTTCGCCATGTTCGGCGCGATGTTCTTCCTCGGCTTCTTCTTCCAGGGCGTGCACGGCCTGTCCCCGCTGGAGGCCGGCCTGCGCATGCTGCCGATGAGCGCCGGCATGATCGTCGCCTCGCCGCTGGCGGGCATGGCGATCGGCAGGCTCGGGCCGAAGATCACGATGGCGACGGGTCTGGTGATCACCGCCTTCTCGATGTTCCTCATGTCCCAGCTCAGCATCGACGCGTCGTTCATCGAGAGCGGCATCCCGTTCCTGCTGCTGGCCTTCGGCATGTCGCCGGTGTTCGTGGGCGCCACGGAGATCATCGTGGGCAACGCCCCGGTCAACCTGACCGGCGTCGCCGGTGGCGTGCAGCAGTCGGCCATGCAGGTCGGTGGCGCGCTCGGCACCGCGATCCTGGGCGCCGTGATGGCCGGCGAGATCTCCGACAAGCTGCCCGGCTACCTCGGCCCGGCGGCCCAGGCCATCCCGCCCGCGCAGCTGACGGGGCTGGAGAAGGCCGCCGCGTTCGGCACCGTCCCGCCCGGCGTGCCGGAGCAGATCGGCAACGCCGTGCACAGCGCCTTCATGGACGGCATGCACGTGGCCTTCCTGGTCAGCACCGGCATCGCGCTGCTGACCGCCGTGCTGACGCTGTTCGTCAAGGCCGGCAGGAAGACCGAGGGCGCGCCCGTCCACATGGGCTGAGCCTGATCTCCGGGCTCGCTCTCCGGGCTCGCTCTCCGGGCTCGCTCTCCGGGCTCGCTCTCCGGGCTCGCTCTCCGGGTTCGCTCTCCGGGTTCGCTCTCCGGGCTCGCTCTCCGGGCTCGCTCTCTGGGCCCGATCTCACGACACGGCCCCCGCCACGCGGCGGGGGCCGTGTCGCTTTGTGGGGACCTGGCCGCGGTCGGGCATAAACTCTGTGGAGTGAGCACCACGAAGATCCTCCCAGAGCAGGAGACCACGCCGCGGACGTCGCACGGCGACGGCGATCACGAGCGGTTCGCGCACTACGCGGACAAGCACAAGATCACCGAGAGCATGGTCACGGGCACGCCGATCCGGGCCCTGTGCGGCAAGGTCTGGGTGCCCAGCCGCGACCCCAAGAAATACCCGGTCTGCCCGGAGTGCAAGGAGATCTATGAGGGCCTGCCCCCGGGTGGCGGCGAGGACGGCGACAAGAAGCAGTGAGTGTTGCTGACCGGTAATCTCCCCAGGTCAAGCTACGGTCGGTAGCCAGACCAGCTCAAATCGTAGTGTGGGGGATTGCATGGTCCGGCGCGTGACCGCCGTCTCGTTGGCATGGCTGCTCGCGGTCGGGTTCACGCCTCCGCTCCGCTCCGAGGCGGCGCAGGCGTCGCGTTGCGTGGCCTACACGCCCCGCAGGACGGGGCCACGCTCGCCCAAGCCGGAAGACGTGGCCAAGGTCCTGATCGAGCTGGGCAGGCGCCTGGCCGGCGTCACGACGCCCACCCAGATCACCGTGCCGACGCGGGTGCACGTCATCACGCGCGGTGAGCGCAAGGTGACCGACCAGGACGTCAACGCCCAGATCGACGCGCTCAACTCCGCGTACGGCGGCACCTACGGCGGCGTGGACACCGGCGTGCGCTTCCGCCTCGACGGCATCTCGGTCACCGACAACGCCCTGTGGTTCAACGACCCCGTCGGCAACGAGCGGGCGATGAAGGTGGCGCTGCACCAGGGCGGCGCCGACACGCTCAACCTCTACATCGCCCAGCTCAGCGAGCAGATGCTGGGCTTCGCCAGCTACCCGTACTGGTATCACGAGACGCCCAGGCTCGACGGCGTCGTGATCGACTGGCGCAGCCTGCCCGGCGGCGCGATGACCAACTACAACCGCGGCTTCACCGGCGTGCACGAGATCGGGCACTGGCTCGGCCTCTTCCACACGTTCGAGAACGGCTGCGAGCTGCCCGGCGACGGCATCGGCGACACCCCGATGGAGGCCAGGCCGACCGAGGCGTGCCCGGCCGACAAGGACACCTGCGCGCAGCACCCCGGCCCGGACCCGGCGCACAACTTCATGGACTACGCGCACGACAAGTGCATGTCGGAGTTCACCCCGGGGCAGGCGGAGCGCATGCACCAGATGTGGGCGGTGTACCGAAACATCCCCGCTGTCTAGATTTCCGGCAAATTACGATGTGTGGGTGACAGGACCGAAGGCACTCGACACTCCCTACGAATCCACCCGCATCCTCAGCCCCGAATACCGCACCGCGACCGTCGGCATCGTCCTGGTGATCACGTTGGTCGCCTTTGAAGGCATGTCGGTCGGCGTCGCCATGCCGGCGGTGGCCCACGAGCTGAACGCCCTCGACCTGTACGGGATCAGCTTCTCGGCCTTCCTCATCGCCAGCCTGTTCGCGAACGTGGTGGCGGGGCTCTGGTCGGACCGCCGCGGCTACCAGCTGCCGTTCCTGGTGGGGGTCGTGCTGTTCGTGGCCGGGATGGCGCTGGCCGGGGCGGCGCACTCGGCGGCGCTGTTCCTCGTGGCGCGGGCCGTCCAGGGGCTGGGCGCGGGCGCCTCGATCGTGGCGCTGCTCGTGATGATCGCGCGGGTCTATCCGGAGGGACTGCGGCCCAAGGTCTTCGCGGCCGTCTCCGCGGCCTGGGTGGTGCCCGCCATGGTGGGACCGGCCGTGGCCGGGTTCGTGGCCGAGCAGTGGGGCTGGCGGTACGTCTTCTACGGGATCATCCCGCTGGTCATCCCGGCGCTGGTGATGCTGGTGCCCGCGCTGCGCATGCCGGCCTCGTCCCATGAGCCGTCGCAGGGGCCGCGCTCCAGGCCGGTCGCGATGACGCTGGCCGCCACCGCCACGGCGGGCGGGGCCGGGGCGCTGCTGCAGGGCGTGGACCTCCTGCACAGGCAGCCCGTGACGGGGGCCGTGGAGACCGTCGCGGGCCTGGCGCTCCTGATCTACGGGCTGTACCGGCTGCTGCCTCCCGGCGCGCTGCGGCTCGCGCGCGGGCTGCCCACGACCGTGCTGATGCGCGGCTTCTTCTCGGCCGCCTTCTTCGGCGTGAACTCCTTCATCCCGCTGGCGCTGCAGGAGGTGAAGTCCTTCGACCTCAAGCTCGCGGGGGTCGCGCTGACGACCGGGGCGCTGGGGTGGTCCGCGGGGTCGTTCCTGCAGAGCAGGCGGGCCGGGGAGGCGTACAAGAGGATCCGGCTGGGGGCCGGGTGCGTCACCGCCGCGATCCTGATCTGCACGCTCTGCGTCCTTCCCGGGGTGAGCGGGTGGATCGCGGTGCCCGCGTGGATCGTGGCCGGGTTCGGGATGGGGTTCGGCATGACCACGGTCAGCGTCACCGCGCTGCGGCAGTCCCCAGTGAACGAGCAGGGGGCGAACTCCGCCGCCCTGTCCGTCACGGACATGCTCGGGTCCGCGCTGGCGATCGGCGTGGCGGGCGCGCTGGTCAACCTGATCGGGCACGCCCCGGCCGAGATTGCCACCGGGTTCGTCGTGATCTCGCTCCTGATGGCCGCCATCGCCCTCGGCGCCACCCTGCTCGCGGGACGCACCCGCTGAATTCCGCCCCTCCTGTCACACCGATCACAGTTCTCCTGACCCCCGCCGCGCGGAGTGATAGGACAGCGGACAGGGAGGTGCCATGGAGGATGATCGCCGCGTCTGGCCGCCTCAGCCCGGCCCCAGGCATCGCCGCACTCCTCCGCGGTACGCGTGGGGCCCGCCGTACGGGGAGGAGCCGCGGCGGGGGCGTACGGGCCCTCTGGAGGCCGTGCCCGACCCCGCCGAGGAGCCGGCGCGACGGGAGGCCCGTCCGCGCGGCCGGGACCCGATCCGCGGCGAGCCCGACCCCCTGGACCTCGACCCCCTAGATCCCGACCCCGGCTCGCCCGAACCCGGCAAGGCGTGGAACCCGCAGATCCGCAGGACCGCCGAGTACGGCCTGGACCGCGAGTTCGAGCCCTGGGACGCGCTTCCCCCGGCCGCGCGGCTCTACGGCTCCCCGGTGGACCCAGGGCGGCGCGCGGTCGTGTCCGGGCGGTCGCTGCGGCGGTGGGCGGTCGTGTCGGCGGCCCTCCTGGCGGGCGTGGGCCTGGTGGCGGGGGCGACCGTCGTGGTGCTGCGGATCACGGCGCCGTCGGCGGAGGGCGGGCGGCTGAGCGACTCCCTGGCCAAGGTGTCGGTGACGCTGCCGCAGGGGTGGAGCCAGGGGGCGGTGGCGCCCGTGACCGGGTTCACCTCCGTGGTCAGGGACGGCGACGGCGGGCTCGTCATGGCCAGGCCGGTCCCGGGGGCCGTGGAGGACGCCAAGAAGGCCACGGCGGAGGCGGCGGAGCTCTACTCCAGGCTGCTGCTCAAAGGCGACCGGGTGACCGTGGTCGAGGACAAGGAGCTCCCCGGGGGCCACACCCGGGCGCTGCGGGCGGAATATCAGGATGTGGTCAACCGGCCGGCGTTCCTGAGAGTGACCCTGCTCACTCGCCAGGGCTCCGCGGTGATGCTTCTCGGACTGCTCCAACCCGAGGAAACAGCACGCAGACAAGCACTCGACGCGGTCATGACTGAAATCGGGTAAGTCGCATAGCACGTGAGGAAGACCTTGGCCAGAATCCTCGGCTCCCGGCACGTCTTGTCGGTGGGCCCGATTACTATCGGGTCACTGTGAGAGAGCGAAGCACACGAACCCCAGAGGTGATGCGGTGAGCACCTTCGCCGCGTCCCACCTTTCGCCTTCCTATCCCGACCGAGCCGCATGGGGCACCGCCCCAAAGCTCCGTGCGTGGCAGCAGGAGGCGTTCGACCTCTACTTCAGGCGCGAGCCGCGCGACTTCCTCACCGTGGCGACCCCGGGCGCGGGCAAGACCACCTACGCCCTGCGCATCGCCAGCGAGCTGATCGCCAACGGCGTGATCAGGTCGATCACGATCGTCACGCCCACCGAGCACCTCAAGCGGCAGTGGGCCGACGCCGCCGCGCGGGTCGGCATCGGCATCGACCCCGAGTTCAAGAACAGCCAGGGCACGACCTCGCGCGACTACACCGGGGTCGCGGTGACGTACGCGCAGGTCGCCATGCACCCCGCGCTGCACCGGGCGCGCACGGAGGCGCGCAAGACGCTGGTGATCTTCGACGAGATCCACCACGCGGGCGACGCCAAGTCGTGGGGCGACGGCGTGAGCGAGGCGTTCGAGCCCGCCACCCGCCGCCTCCAGCTCACCGGCACGCCGTTCAGGTCCGACGACAACCCGATCCCGTTCGTCGGCTACGAGGAGGACGCCGAGGGCCTCAAGCGCAGCGTCGCCGACTACTCCTACGGCTACGGCCCCGCGCTCGACGACGGCGTCGTGCGCCCGGTCATCTTCCTGGCCTACTCGGGCGAGATGAAGTGGCGCACGCGGGCCGGTGACGAGATCGCCGCGACGCTCGGCACGCCGCTCACCAAGGACCAGCTCTCGCAGGCGTGGCGGGCCGCGCTCGACCCCAAGGGCGACTGGATCCGCCAGGTCATGCAGGCGGCCGACCGGCGGCTCACGGAGGTGCGCAGGGGCGTGCCCGACGCGGGTGGCCTGGTCATCGCCACCGACCACGAGACCGCCCGGGCCTATGCCCGCCACCTGCGCAACATCACCGGCGAGGGCGCCACCGTGGTCCTCTCCGACGACCCCGGCGCGTCGAAGAAGATCAAGCAGTTCACGGCCTCGCCGGACCGCTGGCTGGTGGCCGTGCGCATGGTGTCGGAGGGCGTCGACATCCCCCGCCTGTGCGTGGGCGTCTACGCCACCTCCACCTCGACCCCGCTCTTCTTCGCCCAGGCCGTGGGCCGCTTCGTGCGGGCCCGCAAGCGCGGCGAGACCGCCTCGGTCTTCCTTCCCTCGGTGCCCACGCTCATGGGGCTGGCCAACGAGATGGAGGTCGAGCGCGACCACGTGCTCAACAAGCGGCCTCCCGAGGACGGGCTCGACGACAGCCTCCTTGAGCAGGCCAACCGCCAGAAGGACAATCCCGACGTCCTGGGTGACGAGCTCCCGTTCGAGACGATGGAGACCTCGGCCACCTTCGACCGGGTGCTGTTCGACGGCGGCGAGTTCGGCACCGGCGCGGCGGTCGGCTCGGCGGAGGAGGAGGACTTCCTTGGCCTGCCCGGGCTGCTGGAGCCCGACCAGGTGGCGACGCTGCTGCGCAAGCGGCAGTCCGACCAGCAGGCGGCCAGGCGCAAGCAGGCGGAGGAGCAGCCGCCCGAGACGCTGGCGCCGCACGAGCAGATCGCCGAGCTGCGGCGCGAGCTCAACGGCCTGGTGGGCGCGTGGAACCACCGCACGGGCCAGCCGCACGGGGTCATCCACTCGGAGCTGCGCCGCTCGTGCGGCGGGCCCCCGATCGCGCAGGCGACGGCGGAGCAGATCCAGGAGCGGATCGCCACCATCCGCCGCTGGGCCACCCAGCGCCGCTAGCCCCCGTTTTCCGCACGTGAGCGATCTTCAGCGAAGGTCTCGTGGATCGATGTCGAGGAGGTCTAGGAGATTGAGCTGGAGATCGGTGGGCTGGGG
>NZ_JBEXCR010000080.1:0-35435 GCF_040605375.1 Nonomuraea sp. NPDC005650 | reverse complement strand
TGCACAGTCCCGTCACGTTCGAGAGCCTCTACCGGCCCTCAGACACCACTGAGTGACCTCACCTCGGGTGTCCGTGCTACTGGGGGAACCTCAGTCCCCTTCATGGGCTGCGGTGCGCAGCTGTTCCGTGAACCCAAAGAGCCGACGAATGTTCACAGCCGATGCGCGCTCTGCAGCCAGCCTTGCCGATTGACCAGCGATGGCTTGGTGCTCGTCCACGAGGTCACGCACATCGGAAAGTGTCATCGCGACCAGACGCTGCTGCGACATTTCAAAGCGCGGAGCCAGGGGACGGCACACGAATGACCCACCGTTTCGGCCTCTCCTGGTTTCCACCAGCCCTTGTGCCCGCAGGGTCGAAAGTGCCTCGCGCACTGTCATCGGTGCCACGTTGAACTGGGAGGCAAGTTCAAGCTCGGCCGGCAATCGTTCGCCGTCAGAGAGGAGACCGAGATGAATGGCTTCGCCAATTCGTTGCACCACTTCGTCGGCGTGGCCACCCGAGAACGCGGGTGAAATCAGTGGCGTCAGTCCGGACACGTCGCGTTCCCCTCCCACGGCCAGGCCTGGCACAAAATGAAATCAACCGCGCTGCGGCCGGACGAATACAGGCCTACTCGTGCGTGCGCGCCGATGTACGAGCTGTGACCCCTTGGCGGCGCCGGTGGCCCTCATCCCGGGCCTGTCCGGTCGGACGCTTGGGACAGCTTGGCCGAAGTAGGACCCCCTTCGCCGCCAAGCGGCCTGCCCCATCGGTCTCGCTAGGTTGTCATGTGGGATCGCTGCAGTTCCCCTCCTCAGCCATCCATGTGGCTATCCTCGCAGACTCTGCCTTCGCACCTTGGGAAGGCTGTCGACCTTCTTCCTCGGTGAACGTCGAGACACGAGGCGCGACATCAAAAGCGCGATGTACGTGCTGCTGCGGTCTGCCGCATTCCGTATGGATCGGTCGCCGTGGTGAGCCTACGTATACCGACGTCGGCGAGAGGATGAGCACCACGGTTCCGGCAAGATCGCGTAGCCGGTCGTCCCAGGTGCGGTCGGCATCTCTGCCGCGAGGGCGGTCATGAGGCGGCCGGTCCGAAGGCGACGGCCACGGGCTATGTCCGGAGCCCGGCGAGCCGGCCAGGCGATGTCCGGCACGTGATCGGGCCTTGGTATGAATTCCGGGACGACGCGCACCAGTGAGGCAGTCGCAGGGCGGCTCGCGGACGGAGACCCGCCGCGGACGTGGTTCTGCTCTCCCGCCCGTCACAGGTCTCCCGTCCCTTGCCCAGCGCCCATTACACAAACGTCAGCGTGGCCGTGAGGATTACGAGTGATACCCGAATACAGCCTGTCCGCCGGCGTTCGCCGCGGGGACACGGGGCACTGCGCAACCGGAAGGGGGCGGGATCTTCCGGGATCCCACCCCGTTGACACGTGATCGAGAAGGTTCAGGCCTTGGTCCGATTCTCAGGCACGGCATCGGCGTACGGTCCAGAGCTCCGGTCGTGCAGGGGGTGCACAATCATGTAGACGAGGCCGGCTCCGATGACCACGAGCCCGGAGAGCGCAACAATCCAGTTGTCATACCACGGAGCATCCGGAGTGCGCGGCCAAGCCATGTTGACGATGGCCACGATCCCGTAGATCAGGGCCGCGACATTCACGGGCAGACCCCAACGCCCCAGCGTGTACTTGCCTGACGGCACCCAACCCTTGAGTCGCGCCCGGAGAGCGGCCACGACGACCATTTGGAAGCCGATATAGATCCCCAAGGCCGCGAAGCTGATGATCTTCGTGATCGCGTCGGTGGAGATCTTCGACCCGATCACAATCGCTGCCGGTACCACCGCGGCGAGGATCAGTGCGTACGGTGGGACGCGCCGGGTCGGCGAGAACCTCCGGAGCAGCGCGCTGCCGATGATCATCCCATCCCGGCCGTAAGAGTAGGCCAGGCGGCTGGCCGCAGCCTGCAAGCTCATCGCGCACGACAGGAACGACAGCAACACGATGCCGAGTACGACCTTGGCGCCGGTGGCCCCGAAGGCGTCGTTGAGGACCGTGCTGACCGGATCGGGATCCTCACCCGAGATGACGGCAGGGATGTCGCTCACCGAGAGCACGAGCGCCAGGCAGACGAAGGTTGCTGCCGCGCCACCGATGTAGATGGTCCGGCGCATGGCCTTGGGGATCAGGCGTCCGGGGTCTGGTACCTCCTCGGCGACGTCGCCGCAGGCCTCGAAGCCGTAGTACTGGTACACGCCGATCAGCGCTGCTGCGGCGAAAACCCAGAGGTAGCCACCGCCGGTGCCGGTGCCGAAGCTGTCGAACAGCACCCCAAGACTGTGCTCTCGATGGGTGATCAGGAGCCAGACCCCGACCGCGAGCGCACCGACGATCTCGGCAGTGAATCCGACCATGGCGGCAACGGCGAGCACCTTGGTCCCGAGGAGGTTGATGACCGTGGCCAGCGCCAACAGGCCGAGCGCGCACATGATGGTGGTGTTGACATTGGCTTCGAAGCCGAGCGTGCTGGCGATGTAGGGCCCCGCCCCGTACACGACCGACGCGATGGTCACCAGGAGCGCGACCAGGTAGACCCATCCGGTCATCCAGGCGTAACGGCGCCCCCATAGCCGCCGCGCCCACGGGTAGACCCCGCCCGCGACCGGAAACTGGGCGACCACTTCGCTGAAGACCAGCGCCACCGTGAACTGGCCCAGACCGACCAGCAGGAAGCTCCAGATCATCGGGGGGCCGCCGGTGGCCAGCGCGTAGGCGAACAGCGTGTACACGCCGACGACGGGCGAGAGGTAGGTGAACCCGAGCGAGAAGTTCGCCCACGCGCTCATGTCTCGTTTGAACTCGGAGGCGTAGCCCAGAGCCTTCAGGTGTTCGGCGTCGTCGTGGTCGTGGGGGGTGTGGCCGCCAGGTTTCACCGACGGCGGGATCGAACTGCTCATGCGATCTTCCTGTCTGCGACGGGGACGAGGTATGCCCGGGCGAAGGTGGCAGAAAAGCTATTTGCTTAGAGCATTAAGGTCAAGGCATCGATTCGCCGAACGCGGCGCTGGAACAGGGGATCACCCATGGCCAACGTCTTGACAATAAAACTCTAATTTTAGAGGCTTAGGCGTCCAGTCGCCCCAGACAGACTCCGGAGGTTGCCCATGCCGGCCTTCACCGCAGGCGCCACACCCGTCCTGGATGTTGCCGATCCATCGTTCTCGATCACCTCCGCGGCGGTACACGCTGCCCGCGAGCAGAGTTGGTACGCCACCACTCCTTACGGGATCGCGGTGCTCCGATACGACGAGATGAGCAGGCTGCTCAAGCACCCCAAGCTGCGTCAGGGGAGCGTCGCCTGGCCGGCCCACAACGGGGTCACATCTGGCCCTTTCGCACGGTGGTGGGCCAGTTGGATTCTGAACAAGGAAGGCGCCGAGCACCACCGTCTCCGTCGGCTCATGAACCCGGCGTTCTCGCCGAAGCTGATCGGCGGCCTGGTGCCGCGGTTCCAGGCCCTCGCCACCGAGCTCATCGATGGCTACGCGAAGAAGGACGAGTGCGAGTTCGTGAAGGAGTTCGCCGAGCCGTACGCCGCCAGGGTGATCGCGATCATGCTCGGCCTCCCGGAGGAGGAATGGCCGATCATCGCCCGCGAGTCGACCACAATCGGGCTGGCAATGGGCGTGACTCTGCGTGAGGACCTGCCGAAGATCGAGGGAGCTCTCGCCCGGCTCTACGACTACTGCGACGAGCTCATCGCTGATCGTCGGGCCAACCCGAGCGGGGATTTCGTCACGGCGCTGGTCAACGCTTCGCGGGTCGAGGACGGCAGGCTGAATGACGACGAGCTGCGTGACGGCATGGTTCTCTTGATCTTCGGTGGCTTCGACACCACCCGCAACCAGCTCGCCCTGGCCATGCAGACCTTCAGCCAGAACCTGGACCAGTGGGCCCTGCTCGCCGACCGCCCCGATCTCGGTGGCAAGGCCGTCGAGGAAGTCATGCGGGTCAATCCGACCGTCCGCTGGGTCACCCGCGAGGCGCTTGAGGACTTCACGTTCGAAGGGCTCGACCTCGCCGCCGGCACCACGGTCCACCTCTACAGCGAGTCCGCCGGCACGGATCCACGCGTGTTCCCGGCAGGCTTCGACATCACGGCTGACCGCAAGCCGCACTACGGATTCGGCGGGGGTGCCCACCACTGTCTCGGCCACTTCGTGGCTCGATCGGACATGAGCGAGGCGCTGCCCCTGCTGGCACGACGGATGCGCGACATCCGCCTCCTACCGGGTTCCGAATGGCTGCCCGACTCCGGAAACACCGGGCCGGTGACCTTGCCCATCGGGTTCACGCCAGCCCCCTGACACCTCTGCTCCCTCACCACGCACACCAGGAGTTCCCATGAAGGTCACTGTCGACATGTCGCTATGCCAGGACCACGGCCAGTGCGCCATCGCCGCCCCGGACGTCTTCCACATCAACGAAGAGGGGCATCTCGAGTACAACGGCGCACCCGATGCCTCGATGCGGGATTACGCCGAAGAGGCGGCGGATGTCTGTCCTGTCCAGGCCATCCTGATCGAGGACTGATGCCTGCCCAGCCCAGGGTGCTGGTGGTCGGGGCGTCGCTTGCCGGCCTGAGGTCGGCCGAGCAGCTCCGGAGCGCTGGGCACACCGGCCCCATCACGGTCGTGGGTGCTGAGCCGTACCTGCCCTACAACCGACCGCCCTTGTCCAAGGACGTGCTGGCCGATCAGCGGGCTACGACGGCTGCGGACCTCGCCGGACGACTGGCCTTCAGGCGCCGAGCCAGCACGGCAGACGTCGAATTCCGGCTTGGTGAGCCGGTGGCCTCGGCCGATCTTGCCGACGGTGTCCTGGTCACCGTAGCGGGCCGCTCCCTCTCGTACGACGGCCTCGTGGTCGCGACTGGACTGCGGCCTCGCAGGCTCGCAGTGCCAGGTCCTCTGGACGGTCGGCATGTGCTCCGGACCGTGGAGGACTGCCAGGCGCTCCGTGAGGCGATCTTGACCCGACCACAGCATGTCGTCGTCATCGGCGCAGGGTTCATAGGATGCGAGACCGCCGCGACGCTGCGATCACTGGGCCACGCCGTGACCGTGATCGAGCCGGCCGGCCCGCCCATGGCCCGCGTGGTCGGAGCGACCCTGGCCGCCGCGGTCCAGCGCCACCATGAGAGGACAGGGATCCGATTTGTCATCGGCGCGGGCGTCATCGCCTTCACGGGTACTGATCGCCTCACCGGTGTGCTCCTCGACACGGGCGAGGAGATCCCGGCTGATGTCGTCGTCGAGGCAGTGGGATCGGTGTGCAACACCGAGTGGTTGGCCGGCAACGGCCTCGACCTCTCCGACGGCGTGTTGACCGACAACCAGCTCCATACTGGGTCTGCTCGGCCGACTGTGGCGACCGGTGACATCGTCCGCTTCCCGAACCCGCTGTTCGATGACACGCCTCGACGCGTCGAGCACTGGTCGACTCCTACCGACACCGCCAAGCGGGCAGCTGCCACGCTTGTCGCCCTGCTCGCCGGTGAGGAACCCGCTCCGGTGGTGTTCGCTCCCGTGCCGTCGTTCTGGAGCGACCAGGGTGACCTTCGGTTCCAGAGCTTCGGCTCGCCGGCTCTGGGAGACGAAGTGCGCGTTGAAGAGGGGAATCCCGAGCATCTGGCCGGCGGGCTCCTGGCGACCTACCACCACGCCGGACGCCACCTGGGCACTCTCGCCATCAACCTCACCGCGGACCGGCAGCGCGAGCTCCGGGCTGCGTTCGCCGCCCCGGTTCCGACCGTCTGACCGACTCGGCCAGACCTTACGACCCGGACCTCCCGACGAGACAGGGAAAGATCATGACAACCAGTGCCCTCGACCAACATCGGCATCAGAATGCGTCCAGTCCACATCTGGCCGCCGCCCTCGCGACGATCAAGGAGCGCGGCGTCGAGCACGTCTACTACCAGTCAGTGTCGATCACCGGCCGCGTGGTCGGCAAAGTAATGCCAGCCCGGCACCTCGAGCGGGCCGCGGTGAAGGGAGTGCAACAGCACCGCACTGCGGCCGCGAACCTGCAGACGACCCGCGAGGGCATCCTGTTGGGTGGCGGCGTCAACGCACCCGAGTACACCGCGATTCCCGACCTTGAGACCTTCGCCGTGCTGCCGTGGGATACCTCGTTCGCTCGCATCTTCTGTCGGCTCTACGAACCTGACCACCTGGCGGAGGGCGCGGGAGCCCCGTATGCCTGTGACACCCGTGGCGTGCTGCGCCGCGTCCACCGTGAGTTCACGGAGCGGACCGGGTTGGAAATGCGTGCTGGGTGTGAGCCGGAGATGACCTGGAAGGGAGAAGGCCTGGAGGGCCGATTCCGCCCTCAGTCGAGCCCCTCGTACCACATCGAGCACCTTGAGCGAAATCGGCCGATCGTGAAGAAGGTGATCGCGTACGCCCAAGAGCTGGGCCTTGACATGATCGAAGGCGACTATGAGGACGCGGGCCAGGTCGAGCTCAACTTCATGTACGACCACGCGGATCTCACCGCCGACCGGCTCATCACCTACCGCCAGATCTGCAAGCAGGTCGCACGCGAGCTCGGCATCGAGGCGAGCTTCATGCCCAAGCCCGCCACAGGCATGATGGGTAACGGGTGCCACCACAACTTCAGCCTGTGGCGTGACGGCGTCAATGTGCTCGAGAACCCCGGCGTGACCGAGTTGCACCTTTCACAGGAGGGCCGTCACGCTCTGGGTGGTCTCCTCACGCATTCGGCCGGCGCGATGCTCGTCAATGGCTCGACAGTCAACTCCTACAAGCGCTACTGGGACGGCGGTCAGTTCGCTCCCTCGAAGATCAACTGGGGCATGGACAACAAGACCTGCACGGTCCGGCTCTCAGCGAACGGCCGGCTGGAGTACAAGCTGCCCGACGCTGCAGTGAACCCCTACTTGTCACACGCGGTCATGATCGCCGCCTTCGAGGACGGGCTGAAAAAGGAAATCGAGCCTGGCGAACCCGACCAGGGGTCGTCGTACGTGGGCGCCCAGGACACCCGGTTTCCAGAGTTGCCCATGAGCCTCGGCGAGGCGATCAGCGCGTTCCGCCGCGACGATGTCATCACGAGCGCCCTCGGTGACGAGCTCTCCACGCTGCTCGTGGATTACCACGCTGACGAGTGGGCACGTTTCTGCGGCCACGTGACCGACTGGGAGCGTGCGACGTACTGGGACGACACGCCGTGACCGCAGCGACGCCGCTGCGGCTGGCGTGCCTCGATGCGGACGCCCCGCCGCTGTTCTCGCTGTGGAGCGCCGAGAACGGACGCACCGGCTTCGAGCCGGCCGTGGCTGACCTTCTTGGCACCGAACTCGGCCGGCCGGTCGAATGGGTTCGCGTGCCGTGGGCAGAGATGATCCCGACCGTCCAGGCCCACGGTGCGGATGCTGTTCTCTGTGGCCAGGGCATCACCTCCACCCGGCAGGCCCAGGTCGACTTCACGAGGCCTTACGCGATCTTCCACGAGAGCGTGCTCGTCCGCCGAGGGGCATGCGTCACCTCTGCGGCCCATCTCGTCGGCCGTCGCGTGGCAGCGATCGATGGCAGCACCAACATGGCGCTTGCTCAGACCTTCGAGGGCGCCCTCCTGGTCCCCTTCGGCAACGATGGTTCCGACGACGTATACGGCGACATGCTCGCAGCACTGGAGGCCGGTGCAGTCGACGCTGTCGTCGATGACGACGTCGTCTTC
The DNA here is from genome assembly GCF_040605375.1 of Nonomuraea sp. NPDC005650. NCBI lineage: Bacteria > Bacillati > Actinomycetota > Actinomycetes > Streptosporangiales > Streptosporangiaceae > Nonomuraea > Nonomuraea sp. NPDC005650. Next base: position 27,680 of record NZ_JBEXCR010000080.1, on the reverse strand, counting down.
GTGCCGCTGGGAGAGAACGACCCGCGCTTCGAGGTCGCCTTCACGGTCGAGACCGGCAATCGATGGGGTATCGGCGTGGCCAAGGACCGTCCCGACCTACTCGCGGAACTCGACCGCGCCCTGGCCGGTGTGGTGGCCGACGGGCGCCACCGGACGGCCTGGGACACCTGGCTGCCCACCCTGGACTACCCCTTCGCGGAGGCCTGAATGCGACCTCTGATAGCGGTGATCGGCCGTCGCGCGGAGTCAGTGCCTATCCTGCGGTTCAGCGCCACCCTCGCCGCCGAGGCGATCTGTGAGGCGGTGTACGCCGCAGATGGTGAGCCGGTTGTGGTGCACGGCGTCGCCGCCGACCCGATCACCGGACTTGAGTTCCGGCTTCGGCGCTTCGACGGCCTGCTGATGCCGGGCGGACAAGACCTGGGACCAGAGCGCTACGGCCAGGACAGAGCCCCGCAGACTGTCGACGTCCTGGACTTTCAGGACGACCTCGACCTCGGGACGGCCCACGCGGCGATTGCCCTGCAGATCCCGACTCTGGCAATTTGCCGTGGTATGCAGGCTGTCAACGTTGCGCTGGGGGGCACACTCCACCAGCACTTGTACGAGACCACAGTGAACCACCGCAATGAGGTGCACGACGTCCAGGTGGTGGTCGGTTCGCGGCTGCATGCCGTCGTCGGCGCGGAGCACGTATCGGTGTCGTCATACCACCACCAGGCTGTCGACCAGCTGGCTCCGGCCCTGATGGTGTCGGCCACCGCAGCGGACGGCGTCGTGGAGGCGATTGAGCATCGGCATGCCGACATTCTCGGCGTGCAGTGGCATCCCGAGGACCTGCACCTCACATCCGTCACCGATGCGGCATTGTTCGCCGATCTCGTGGAGCGGGCCCAGAAGAGAAGGGACAACGGATGACCATCGTGGTCCGGCTCGAAGAAGTGACGCCCTTGCGGCCGGTTGCGCATGACCCGGTGGCGCACATCGCGGTGGTGGTGTCGCTCAATTTCCCCGACCTGGACGAGCAGATGGCGGGGTTGGTCCGGCGATTCACCCGCGTGGCTCTGGAGACGCTGGTCGAGCTCGGGGCGTCGTACGAGCTCGTCGACACCTCGATGCCGCTTGCGGACCCGACCTTGCCGGCGCGGTGCGACGGTCTGCTGCTACTGGGTGGCGGCGATATCGACGGTTCCTGCTACGGCTCAGCGCTCTCGGAAGCCCCGCGCTCCTATGGCGTGGACCTCCGGGCTGATCGCGACGCCCTCACCGCCATCGCCGCCGCAGAAGAAGCCGCTCGCCCGATCCTCGGCATCTGCCGTGGCTCCCAACTGCTGAACGTCCACCGTGGCGGGACGATCATCCCCGACATCGAGGACTTCGCCCTTCACCGTGGTGGTGACGTCGGGCCACTGTTCGTCGATGAGAGGATCCACATCCAATCGGGCACCCGCCTGCAGGCACTCCTCGGTGCCGAGAGCATTGTCGGCCGCTCCGGTCATCATCAGGCGGTCGACGCCCTCGGTGCGGGCCTCGTCGTCGCCGCCCGAGCCGACGACGGCATCATCGAGGGTCTTGAAGACCCTGACCGGTGGCTGATCGGCGTGCAGTGGCATCCCGAGGACGACGACGGCCCGATGCAGGACCGCCGCCGTCTCTTCGGCGGCTTCGTCGAAGCTTGTGCCTTGTCTCGGCGTGCCCGAACTGCTGACGGCCTCGTACCGAACCCGGCCGTCTGACCACATGGTGACCAAGGAGCCGAAGCATGACCGAGTACGCAGTCCGCGATCCACGTAATGGCGAGGTCCTGAAGACCTTCCCGACGGCGACGGACGCAGAGATCGCGGCGGCGCTCGACCTGTCCGCTGCGGCGTACGCCACGTGGGGTCGGGGAACCCAGGTATCCGATCGCGCGCGGCTGTTGCGACGTGTCGCCGAGCAGCATGAGGAGCGCGCCGAGGAACTCGGCGAGATCATCATGCGCGAGATGGGCAAGCCGCGAGACCAGGCGGTCGGCGAGGTGAGGTTCAGCGCCGCCATATACCGGTACTACGCTGACAATGCGGCGACGTTCCTCGCGGACGAGCCGATCGACCTCCTCGACGGCACCGGTACCGCGCTGATCCGCCGGGCGCCGGTGGGAGCGCTGTTGGGCATCATGCCGTGGAACTTCCCCTGTTACCAAGTGGCCCGGTTCGCGGCTCCGAACCTCGCAGCGGGCAACACCATCGTGCTCAAGCACGCGCCTCAGTGTCCCGAGTCGGCGGCTGCGTACGAGCAGATCTTCCTCGATGCCGGCTTCCCGGTCGGGGCGTACGTCAACGTGTACGCCACCAACGAGCAGGTAGCCGCCATCATCGCCGATCCCCGGATCCAGGGCGTGTCACTGACCGGTTCCGAGCGGGCCGGGGCGGCGGTGGCCGAGGTCGCCGGCCGCAACCTGAAGAAGGTGGTGCTAGAGCTTGGGGGCTCGGACCCCTTCCTGGTGCTCGACACAGACGACCTCGACGCGACGGTCCAGGCGGCCGTCAGCGCCCGGGTGCACAACACCGGGCAGGCTTGCAACGCCGGCAAACGGTTCATCGTCCTCGACCGTCTCTACGACGAGTTCGTAGAAGCCTTCCACGCCAAGCTCGCCGAACGCCGAGAGTCGTCACCGCTCTCGTCCCAGCACGCGGCCGAGCTCCTGGCATCGCAAGTCGATCGAGCCGTGGCAGGTGGCGCGGAGTTGCGGATGACAGGGGAACGAGACGGTGCGTACTTCCCCGCGGGGATCCTTACCGGTGTCGCTCCGGACAACGAGGTGTTCAGCGAGGAGCTGTTCGGTCCCGTAGCGATGATCTTCAAGGTCGGCTCCGAGGAGGAGGCGGTTGCGCTCGCCAACAACACGCCCTACGGCCTTGGATCCTACGTCTTCACGGACGACCCGGAGCAGGCGGAACGGGTAGCAAACCAACTCGAGGCCGGGATGGTGTTCATCAACGGCGTGAACGCGGACGGGATCGAATTGCCCTTCGGAGGTGTGAAACGGTCCGGCTTCGGCCGGGAACTCGGCCGCTACGGCATCGAGGAGTTCCTCAACAAGAAACTCATCCGCACGCTTCGCTGAGGCTGGTATCCGCCCAGGTGAAAGCCGAGTTCGATGGCACACGCACCCGCGTCCGCGGACTGGCGCCAGGTCGCTTTCGCGGGTACGGTTTTTCATCCCTTTCATCGAGTACGATCCGACGCGCTATGACATCGGGGGTGACCTCATGGAACCTCTATCCGAGGGAGCCGCGCCCGGCGGCCCCACCGCCGGCCCGTCGATGCTTGAGGTCGCGAAGTTGGCCGGGGTCTCGCTGACCACCGTGTCGCACACCTTCAGCGGGCACCGGCCGGTCTCGTCCGCGACCCGCCGCCGAGTCATGGAGGCGGCCAGTCTCGTGGGCTACGTCCCCATCCGGGGGCGCGGCTCCGCAGCCGACGTGCCGCGGATCGGGCTGTTCATGGCGCCGCGGGCCGCCGTGACGGGCTGGTCGAGGGGGACCGACTCACTGTCAACCCTGGCGGGGGCGGCCTCGATGGCGGCCTCGGCGGCCGGTTGCGAGCTGGTGCACTTGCGCCCGCCGCTGGACCTGACCGGGCAGCACGCGAGCATCGATGGCTTCATCATAGTCGGCCCCTACACGGCTGATCCGCTGCTGGGAGAGTTGCTGGCGGCACGGCGGCCCGTGGTGACCCTGGACCCGGATCCGGGCAGGCCGGAGTTCACCTGCTTCGTGCGCTGCGAGTATGAGTCCGCCACCGCCACGCTGCTCGATCACCTGGCGAAGGCGGGTGCGGCGGAAATGGCGATGATCACAGGTACCGAGGACAACCACTGGACCCGGGCACTGCGCGGCGCCTTCGTGCGCTGGTGCGCGGCCCGAGGCCGGCGCAGCGTGATCGAGCAGGCCGATGAGCGGACAGGGCAGCAGGGTGCCGCCGAGGCGGCCCGGTCGCTGCTGGTCCGACGCCGGCGTCCCGACGCGATCGTCACCTCCTCCAGCGTGTTCGCGGTCGGGGTGCGCGACACGGTGCTTGCGGCCGGCCTGACGGTCCCGGCCGACATGCTCGTCGCCACCTGCATGGACGGGCGGCTCACCGAGCACGGCGAGCCGCCCGTCACAGGCATGCGCTGGGATGTCTCCATCGCCGCAGAGCAGCTCATCGACCTGCTCTGCCCCTTGCTGGGCAGGGCCACGGAGACGACGCCGCGCGCCGTCCCCTTCCGGCTCTGCGCGCGCGGGTCAACCGGCCGCCGTCAGTCCCGGTCCGTCAGCACCTCCCCCACGGCAGGTGTCGCGTCGGCGGAGGACTCGCGCAGCAGCGCAGCGCAGGCGATGACCACCACAGAGGCGACCGCCCCGTAGACCGCCACCGGCCACGACGCGTGGTCGCCGGAGGCGTACAGCGCGGTCGCGATCGTTGGGGCCAGGCCGCCGCCCAGCGCGGCGCCGATCTGGTAGCCGGCCGACATCCCGCTGTAGCGAACGTGCACCGGGAACTGGTCGGCGGCGAGGGCGGGCAGCGGTCCCTGCATGGCCGCCATGAGCGGCCCGGTGATGGCGAAGGCGAGCAGCATCAGCGGTACCAGCCCGGTGCCGACCAGCGGGAAGTAGATGAACATGAACACACCGCTGGCCGCACCGCCCAGGACGATCACCAACCGCCGCCCCATCCGGTCCGACCACATGGCGAACAGCGGGGCCGCGACGAAGATGGTCACCGAATACAGCAGTTGCCCCCACAACGCCGCGGAGGAGGAGTATCCCTCCCCCTTCGCATAGGCGAGGAAGAACGTGAAGGACAGATAGGCGAGGGTGTTGTAGCCGAGGCTCAGGCCGAACGTCAGCAGCACCTGGCGGGGTGCCAGCCGGATCGCCTCGACGACCGGCAGCTTCGCGGGCTCGGCGGTCTGGAACTCCGGTGTGTCCTCCATGCCACGCCTGGCCACGATACCGATGAACACCAGCAATCCCCCCAGCAGGAACGGGATCCGCCACCCCCAGGCGGCCAGGTCGTCGGCGAAGATCGCGTTCACGACAGTGAAGACCAGAGTCGACAGTAGGGCACCAAGCCCGATGCCCATGCTGGTGAAGCTGCCGAACAGCCCGCGCCGCCCGGGCGGAGCCGACTCCACGCCGTACAGGGCGGCGCCGCCCCATTCGCCACCGGCCGCGAAGCCCTGCACTATGCGCAGGACCACCAGCAGGACGGGCGCCCACACGCCGATGCTGTCGTAGGTGGGCAGCAGCCCGATCAGCAGGGTCGAGGCACCCATGATGGTCAGCGTGAGCACGAGCATCCTGCGCCGCCCGAGGCGGTCGCCAAAGTGCCCGATCACCACGCCGCCGATCGGCCGGGCCAGGAATCCGGCGCCGAACGTAGCGAATGCAAGCAGCGTACCGACCAGAGGGTCTTCCGCCGGAAAGAACAGGGTGTTGAACACGAGCGCCGCGGCGATGCCGTAGGCGAGGAAGTCGTAGAACTCCAGCGTGGTCCCGATGCAGGAGATCCAGAAGACCCGCTGGGGGGAGGGCCCCTCGGGGCCGGTGCGGTGATCAGTGGTCATGGCTGTCGATCCTGTTGCTGAGAGCGGCCGCGTGGCCTTGGGGGTGGGGGTCGATGGCCGCGGTGAGGGAGCCGCCCGGGGAGTTGAGCACCAGGTTGGCACGGGCGAAGTCCATCGAGAACGGCTGGTGCTGGAGGCTCACCGGGACGACATCCAGGCCGTACTCGGCGAGGCCGGTCCCCTGATCGGTGAGCTGGTCGTCGATCAGGAGCTCCGTGCCGCTGCCGTCCAACCGGGGAGCGTTCACCGCCTCCTCCGCGCCGGCCCCGCCCTCGACCAGGTGCAGGACCAGTTGGGAGACGGCACTGATGATCCGGCGCCCGCCGGAAGCGCCTACTGCGGCGAGCTGCCCGCCCGCGGTGACGAGTACCGGGCCCATGTTGGCGACCGGCCGGGCTCCGCCCCGGATGCTGTTGGCGGCCCCGGGCACGGCGTTGAACCACACCATCGCCGAGTCGAGCAACAGGCCGGTTTCCGGGCAGAGCACGGCGGACCCGTACGGGTTCGCCGCGGTGTGCGTGACCGAGACCGCCCATCCGTCAGGGTCCATCACCGAGATGTGCGTCGTCCCCGAGCCGGGGACGGATCCGCCGGCCGGATTCCAGACGGGGGCGGCCGTTCCGCCACCGCGCCACGGGTCGTGGAGTGCCAGCGAGGCGAACACCTCCCACGGTTGCCGCGTGCCGCAGTGCCGAGCCGGCGGCTCGCCGGAGCGGATCGCGGTGACGAGTTCGCCGAGGTAGGCCGGAGCCAGCAGGGACTCCGGGACCGGCACGAAATCGGGATCGCCGAGCCAGTGGTAACGATCGGCGAACGCATGCTGGATCACCAGGGCGAGGTCGCGCACCCACTCCGCGGAGCCGGGCGGCGGCGGAGCCTCGGGGTGAAGCGCCTGCCAGGCCGCGAGGATCTGTAGCTCGGTCAGCCCGCCACCGGGCGCCCGTGGTGCGTGCACCTGCGTGCCACGGAAGTCGATGGTCAGCGGCCGGGTGAATTGCGGAGCCGCTTGCCGCAGGTCGTCGGCGGACAGCAGCCCGCCGACCCGAGCGACGGTCTCCAGCAGCCGGGCGGCGACTGGGCCGTCGGTCAGCACGGACGTACCTCGCGCGGCGACCAGTTCCAGGGTCGCGCCCAGGGCGGGCTGACGTACCCGCTCGGGTTCGCCGAAGGACGGGCCGGCGAACACGAAACCGCAGGCGCCGAGCGGCAGGTCGCCGTCCCGCAGGAACACCGCCGCGCTTCCGGCGTCCTTCCGCAACGCGGGCAGCTGCGCCAGGGCGGTCAACGTGAACCAGGGGTCCGCGGCGAAACCATCGTAGGCGGCCTGCACCGCAGGCTCGATCACTGCGGCCGGCGTCAGCCGGCCGAACCGGCGCTGCGCGTCCAGCAGGCCGACCAATGTACGCGGGACACCGCAGGCCAGCGGTCCCACCTTGTTGGCGTCGTCCGCCACCGCGGTCACGCCGAGCGGTGCCGTCGCCTCGCCCGGGCGCAGCGGCCGGAACATGCCGGGATACGCCGCTGCCGGCGCCCGGGGCCCGAACTCGACGGCCCAGACGCCGTCGTCCGGCGCGTGCACCATCATGAAGCCGCTTCCTGCCAGCGTCGTCTCCATCGGCTCGACGACCCCGGCCACCAGCGCTGCGGCCACTGCGGCGTCTACCGCGTTGCCACCCTGATCCAGCGCGCCGAGTCCTGCGACGACGCTCTCCTCTCGCGGGGCGGCGACTGCTCCACCCGTACCGCGGGCCGCTGATCTGCCTACCTGTTGACGGGACCATGAGATCGAACGGGATACCACGTGTTGCACCTCCACTACCAGCGCTTTCCGGCGGGTCGGCCCGCTCGCTCGCGCTTCGGAAAACCCTAAGAACCGTCCTTCGTCGCACCCCAGCGTTTTGCACGTTTTGCACGTTTTGATCTGCTCGGGGGCGGCGACGTCGGCCCGGTGATCTACGAGTCACCGGGCCGATCCCGGTCCTGTACTGTGCGGATCGCGGCACCGATCAGGAGGACCGCACACCGGTCCGGCAGGCGGTGGCGGCGGAGACGCCGATCCTCGGGATCTGCCGCTGGTCGCCGGTCGTCAACGTGGCCCTCCGGTGGCACGCTGATCCCGTACCTCGGCGCGAACGTCGGCCGATCACCAGCGAACCGATTGGCCAAGGTGGCCGCGACAGACGTTGACGCGGGCAGCGCGACGTCCGACCGAGCGCCCTGGGGCAAGGCCACCAGGACGCCTCCCGGCTTCTCGGCTCGTCCAACGGCACAGGTGAGAGGGATCCGGCATAGAACCTGCTGGGGCTGGTCGTGGAATCGATGTCAGGACAGGGTGGCCAGCGCCTCAGGAAGGGTGATGGGGTGTCCCTGGTCGTTGACGTGGACGGCTACCGTGCGGCCCTCGACACAGACCCGATCGCCCTGGACTGCTTGCCAGGCGTAGGTGATGGAGGTGCGTCCAGTGTGTTCGGGAGCGATCAGGAGGTCGAACTCATCGGAGAAGCGCAGAGGCAGGTGGTATGTCACTTCGATGTGGCGGCGGGGGAAGCTGACGATGGCGTCGGAGTCGAGGCCGAGACCACGCAGCATGGCATGCTCGGCCACCTCGGCCCAGCGGAATGCAGCGGTGTGGTGGATGCGGCCGCCGGCGTCGGTGTCGGCCCAGGCGACCCGCATGCGTTCCCTGTGTGTCATCGATGTCCTTCGGAGGCGGAGTAGCGGCGGCGCAGCGCGATTTTGTCGAATTTGCCGACTGCGGTCTTGGGGATCGCTTCGATGATCTCGATGCGGTCGGGCAGCCACCATTTGGCGACCGCAGGGGCGATGAATTCGAGGAGTTCGGCGGAGGTCGCGTTCGCGTCGTGACGCAGTGCAACGACCGCCAGCGGCCGTTCGCTCCAGCGGGCGTCCGGCACGGCGATGACGGCGGCCTCGGCGACCGCCGGATGCCCCATCAGCGCGTTCTCCAGCGCTGGAGTGGAGATCCATTCCCCGCCGGACTTGATGAGGTCCTTGGCGCGGTCCCGGATGTCGATGTAGCCGTGCTCGTCGATGGTGACGATGTCGCCGGTGCGCAGCCAGCCGTCGTCGGTCCAGCGCTCGGTCGAAGCTTCCGGATTGTCCGCGTATTCGGCGGCGACCCAGGGCCCGCGGACTTCGAGCTCACCCATGGCCTGGTCGTCCCAGGGGACGAGTCCCGCGTCGCCGCGTGCGCGGATTTCGATGAAGGGCATGGGGCGGCCTTGTTTGGCGCGCTGGCGGGACTGCCGGTCAGGGGGCGCGTCGATCATGCCCCAAGGGAGGGCGGAGATCGCCCCCATGGTCAACTCGGTCATGCCCCAGGTGTGGACCAGGGCAACGCCGTACCGCTCCTGATAGCTCGCGATCATGGATGGCGGGGCGGTCGAGCCGCCGGACAGCACAGCCCGGAGGCTGGACACGTCGAAGCGTCCGGGGTCGGCGTCGAGAGTCTGCAACACGCTGGTCCAGATGGTAGGCACGCCTCCGGTGACGGTGACACGCTCCTGCTCGATGTTCTCCAGCAGGCTCACCGGATCGAGGAGCGGGCCGGGCAGGACCAGTTTGGTGCCGAGGAGTGCGCAAGTGTAGGGCCAGCCCCAGGCCAGGGCGTGGAACATGGGGACGACCGGCATCACCGTGTCTGCGTCGGTGAAACCCAGCCAGCCGGGCAGTGCGCTGGACAGCGAGTGCAGGGCCACGGCCCGGTGGGAGACCTCGACGCCTTTGGGGCGCCCTGTGGTGCCGCTGGTGTAGGTGACCAGCGCGGTCGTACGTTCGTCCGGTTCTGGAGGCCGCCAATCGTTGTCGCCGGTGGCCAGGAGTTCCTCGTACCCGATCGCCCCGGTGGGCGGGTTGCCGATCACCACAACGTGCTCGAAGGAGACGCGGTCGCGGATCTGCTCATACACGTCGAGCAGGCTCTCATCGACGATGAGCACGGCGTCGCAGGCGTGTGTGGCGATGAAGGCGATGTCGTCGGGATGCAGGCGCGGGTTGATCGGGTGCGTGACCAGGCCGGCGATCGGGGCACCGAAGTAGATCTCGGCATGCTGGTGGTGGCTCCAGCACAGGGTGGCCACCCGTGCTCCGGGAGGCAGCCCCAGGACGGTGAGTGCCGAGCCGAGCCGCCGGGCGCGTTGGGCCAGGTCGGCGTATCCGAGGCGGTGGTAGGAGCGGTCCGGCAGCCGGGTGACGATTTCGCGGCCGGGAGAGAAGCGCTCGGCGCGGCGGAGGATCGCGTCTATGGTCAGCTGGTAGTCCATGCTGCGCCTCATTCGGCCGGGGAAAGGGGGTCACGCCGCAGGTTCGGGATGAACGGCGGCGTGGTGACGGTGGCGCGGATCCGCCGCTGCGGGCCGGCGCCGGTGGCGTGGTAGGCCACCTCGACCTCGTCGCCGGGCGCCACGCTCCGATCGAGCCGGGCGTGGGAGATCATCGCGCGCAGGGTGGGGCTGTAGGTGAGGGCGGAGGCCCAGCCCACCGCGGCACCCTCGTGATAGGTGGCGAGGTACGACATACGAAACTGGCCCCACGGCAGGTCGGGCGGAGCGGGCGCGTCCACGTCGAGGAACTGGTCGGCGAACAACCGTCCCATGTCCTCGGCGTTCCATCGCAGACCGCGGAAAAGGCGGGCGGGGCCTCCCGCGTCGGCCTCGGCGACCAGGGCGTCGCGGCCCAGGAAGTCGTGGTCGAGATCGACCGTGTAACCCCAGCCGAGTTCGGCCGGGGTGGCCAGATGCTCGGTGAGGGCATGGTCGATCGCGGCGAGGTCAGCCTCGGTGCTCCACAACCGGGCGAAGCGGGGCAGCTTCTCCCGAGGGAAGCGGTCCGGCAGGAAATCGCGGATGACGGTGGGCATGTTGCTCTCGGTGTGGCCGATGAGCTGGGCCTTGAAGCCGAGCTCGCGCAGGCCGTACGGGGCGCCTGCCGTGCGGACGGCGCGCCACAGCTCGTGCGCGCGACCTGTGCCTGTGTGCATGAGCAGCTCGTAGCCGAGTTCGCCCGTGACACCCTGGCGCTGCACGATCACCTCGGTCCCGAACAGCTCCAGCCGTCGCCAGTGCGAGAAGCGCAGGTCGGTGAACGACTCCCCGGTGACCTCTTCCAGCACCTCACGGGAACGCGGGCCCTGCAGGGCGAAACAGGTGTAATCCGGCGTGACGTCCTCGAGTTCGACTTTCATCGACGTACGGCTCTTGACCTCGGCGAGCCAGAACTGTGCTCCGGACTGGGTGAAGAGGTACTCCTCCTCATCCAGCTTGAGGGTCAGCCCTTCGATGGCGATCCGGCCGTGCTCGCTGACCATCGGTGTGAACAGGGTCTGGCCGACCTTCTGTCGTGCGACGCTCTTCACCGAGATCCAGTCCATGAACCGGGAGGCGTCGGGCCCGGTGATCCTGACCTTGTTGAGCCAGCTCCAGTCCCCCAGGACGGCCGCCTGTCTCAGCGCCAGCGACTCCTCCCACCAGTGGGTGTACTCGTATCCCATCAGGAATCCGCCGTTGAGATGCGCCCACAGGTTGCTGACATTGGTCTCCGCCTGCGCGGGGGCGCCCGGAGAGCCGAGGTAGGGGCGGCTGACGAATGCCAGCTCTCGGTATTGGTTCGCGCGTCTGTACTGCTCACGCAGAGTTGCACCATCCACGCAGGCATTATTGACACCAAAACAGACGAGCGTCAATCTTGTCGTCTAATGGGATGATGTGCGAGAAGATGGACGACATGGACGGCGGTGAGATCGACGAGCGCCGCGGGGGCTCGGGAGTCAGACCTCAGCACCTGCTGCTCACCCTGCTGGGCGACTACTGGTATCAGCGAGAGGAGCCGCTTCCGTCCGGCGCACTCGTCGACCTGCTGGCCGAGTTCGGCATCTCCGAGCAGAATGCCCGCGCCGCGATCAGCCGCCTGAACCGCCGCGGACTCCTGGAATCGCTCCGCCACGGCCGGGCCACCCGGTATCGCCTCAGCGGACAAGGGTCGGCGACGCTGGCCGAGGGCACGGACCGCATCTTCGGCTTCGGCCGTACCACCCTCCCTTGGGACGGAACCTGGACCTGCGTGTCGTTCTCCATCCCCGAATCCCTGCGCAGCACCCGTACCACACTGCGGACCCGGCTGAGATGGCTGGGCTTCGCCCCCGTCTACGACGCCGCCTGGTTCGCCCCTGGCGACCGCGCCGACGCCGCCGCCGGTGTCATCTCCGAGCTGGAGGTGAAGTCCGCGACCATCATCACCGGACCGATTCGCGACGCCGGCGACGGCGATCCGCTGCGCGCCTGGGACCTGGCCGAGCTCGGCTCCCGCTACGAGGCGTTCATCTGCCGTTTCGCGTCGCTCCGGGACCGCATCGGCCGTGTGGGGCACACCGAAGCGCTGACTGCCCGCACCGCCCTCATCGACGAATGGCGGACCTTCCCGGGGCTCGACCCCGAACTGCCCGCCGAACTCCTGCCCGGCGGGTGGCCGCAGAAGCCGGCCGTTGACCTGTTCGTCGCGGTGTACGACGCGCTCGGCCCTCTCGCGACTCGACGTGTCAAGGAGATCATCGCGCGCCACGACCCCCAGGCCGCCGCATTGGCCGCCCATCACACCACCCAGGACGTCGCCCCGGGTGCGGAGCCAGGGCGAAGGTGATCGGCGCAACGGCAGCGAACCGCAGAGGCCAGTTCGGTGTCGGTGCAGCGCACGTCCACGAAGCCGGCTCCGGACTCCTGGACGAGAAGCCCGGAGTCGCGTGGGATGCTCCGCGTTCGAGCCAGGCGTGGGCGGACCCGAGAGTGGTGAGCCGTACGAGCGCGGACGAGTCGGCCGTCAGGGCGTCACATCGTGTCGCCGAGGAGCACTACTTTCCATTCTGCGGAGGTGTTGGGCACCTTCGCTTCGCGGATGGGCCGGTCCGGGTTGCGAGGCATCAGATTGCCTGGGATCCAACTCGGAGTGTTGGCGGCCAGGATCCTACCTTCCTCCGTGATGAGCAGTGCTTCGACGTCGAGCCCGCGCAGGGGGGACGTAAGTTCCCGCTCGACTTCCACCAGAGCCAGGTCGGCGCCGGCGATCCCGAGGAATCGGCCGTTCGAGGTGAGCGGGATCGCGAACGTCATCACGTAGAAGTCCGATCCGTGGATATCCACGTAGGGTCCGACGATGGTCGGCCGTCCCTCGTCCCGCGGTACGCGGAACCAGCCCATGCGGGTGTAGTCGTAGAAGCGCTCGCTTGAGGGGTTGAAATCGAGCGACAGGCGGCGGATCCGACCGTGACTGTCGTGCCGAAACCACTGCATGATCAGGTCGCGGTCGCGGATCAGCCCAGGTGCGAAGACAACCCCACATCCGTTCATCGGCACAACCGATGAGGTGAGTTCGGCCATGATCGCGGATTCCAGGACATCTGTGTCAGCCGCGGCGGGAAGGCTGCCGGCGTCGCTCGCCCCGGTCCAGAACCGCACGGCCTCATGGCCCAGGCCGTCGAGCGCGCGGAAGACGACTCCCGCAGATTCACCGATGAGCGCGCAGCACTCCTCGAGGTCCAGGCCGCTCGTCATGGGAAGCTCCTCAGAACAGTCACGGTCGCGGGCGTCGCGCCGTCCGCTGGTCGTAGTGGTCATCGGTGAGGGCAAGGTGGGTGCCAATGGCGGCTCGGATAGCGGCTGCCGAATGCACCTCGGCTACCGATCGCGCCGACTCAGAGTCCCCGGCGGCCACGGCGACGACCAGATCCTCCAACCGGTCCGCGACGACGTCAGGATCTGGGTGGTTTCCGGCGAGCCAGACCATCGGTCCGAGCTCGGCCTGCAGTCGCACGGTGGCGTGGGTGAGCCGGACGGACTGAGAGGCGGTTGCCACGTCGATATGGAACCGCGCTTCCGCGCGCCGGGCCGCGGCCGGCGTCGCCGCCGACCGTAGGTCGGCGAGATCGGCCTTCAACCGAACCGCTGTGTCAACCGGGGCCCGCTCCGCCGCGAGCTTGGCAGTCGCCATGAACACGGCGGCACTCTCGTCTCCGAGGTCCCGTAATGCAGCAATGCTGATGTTTTTGACCCTGTCCAGGTGCAATGCGGCCAGCGCGTCCTCGTTAGCCCGAATGAAGCTGCCCCCAGCGCGGCCCCGACGAGTCTCGACCAGGCCACGCTGTCGCAGCACCGCGAGCGCTTCGCGAACCGTGCCGTTCGCGACACCGAGTTGATCGGCCAGGTCGTTCTCGCTGGGTAGCTGGTCGCCGTCGACCAGGAGGCCCAGCGTCACTGCTTCGCCGATACGGTGGATGACCGCATCGGCCCGGCCGACGTCGGACAGCGGGGCGAAGGCGGCACTGAGCGCACCCGCGCGATCAAGTCCGGTCATCCACGCTCCCTCCCCTCCTGCAGCGGAACACATATGTTACCGGAGCGTCTTCCGCCAAGACCTTTAATATCGTAGTTTATCAGTCACGTGGGAGCTCGCTCACGATTCCCGATGGTTCCGATGCCCCAAGTGCGCGGTCAGCCCCGCCGATGCTCTGAATCCAAACAGATCTCCGACAAGGAGCCGCACCATGATTGAAGTATTCCCCGAGGACAGCTCCGGTCGGGCATCACCCGCGTCGAAGGCGGTGGACGAGGACGCTCGACCGACTGGCGGACCGCAGACACACCTCCGAATTCAAGCGCGACAAGAGTCTCTGCGGGAACTTCTCGCTCAGGTTTCTCTGCCTGTCGCCGATCATCGGGGTCTAGACCTTCTTCGCGCTGCCAACGCCTGTTCGACGCCCTGGTCCACCCCCGAGGTATTCGGGCAGATCCACACCCAAATGGAAGAGTTCCGTGACCGCTGCCCGGACGGAGCCCTGGCCGCCCAAAGTGCTCGTCGCCGCACGGACACCTTCGTCGACGGCGCCTACGTTCCGATCATTTACGCTTCGTGGCCGCTGCGGCGCTTTTGGATAGGGGTCGATAACCCGGCGAGCCTCGCCGCGAAAACGTCCTCAAGTTCGGACAGCAGGCCCACGGGCCCCTGAGGAAAGGAATCTGCGATGTCAATCGTCGTAGTCACGGGAGGAACGCTGATCGACGGAAATGGGGGAACCCCGGTCCCCGATGCCGTCGTGGTCATGGAGAACGGTCGGTTCTCCGCCGTGGGCCGACGGGGAGAGGTCACGGTGCCAGAGGGGGCGCAGACCGTCGACGCCACGGGTAAGTGGATCGTTCCAGGCTTCTGCAACGGCAACGTGCACCTGCTCGACGGCATCATGATGATGGGCTTCGGCGGTGCGGAATACCTCGCACGGTTCGAGGGGCGCCTGCACGAGGTCATCGAGGAATCCGCGCAGGTCGCGCTCCGCGCGGGCGTCACGACCGTGTTCGACACCTGGGACGCCATGGTGCCGATCCTGCGCGCGCGGGACCGCATCGCCTCCGGCGAGGTGGAGGGCGCGCGGATCTTCGCCGCGGGCAACATCGTCGGGATGGGCGGGCCGTTCTCGGCCGACTTCATGATGGCTGCAAGGCAGGTCATCAGCCCGCGCTTCGCCGACCGGATGGACGCGCTGTTCGAAGCCGGCGTCGGCCACGAACTGAGCGTCATGCGTCCGGTCGAGGTCCGGGCCAGGATCCGCGACTACATCGCTCGCGGCGTCGACATGGTCAAGGTCGCGGTCAGCGACCATCTCGTCACCCTCACGGAACCCAACCGCGGCTACCTCACGTTCTCCGAGCGGGTGCTCGACGTCATCACGGAAGAGACCCGGGCGGCCGGGCTGCCGCTGCTGACCCACACCATGAGCTTGGAGGCACTGCACCTCGCAGCCGCCCGGCTCGAGGCGGACGTACTCATCCACCCGACCCTCACGGCCCAACAGCTCATCCCTGCAGAGACCATCGAGGCCATCCTCGAGAAGGGCTGTGCGAGCGAGATTCAGACTGTGACCAGCGGGTTTCAGGCATATCTGGAGAAGAGCGGCAACCCGTTCATGTTCTACGGAGGCTTCGCGCACTGGGAGAACGAGCTGCGGCTCATCAAGGAGGGCGCCCCGATCATCCTCGGCGCCGATGCCGGATGTACCGATCCCGACGTCCTCGGGTCACTGCCACCTGAGGAGCTCGAGGAGCGGCCGTGGACCCTCGGCCAGGACCATTTCCTGTGGACGCAGGCCGTGGTGGAGAAGGGCATGACGCCGATGGCGGCCATCCAGGCCGCGACCTCGAACGTGGCCAAGTCCTACGGCAAGTTCGACACCCTCGGCTCGATCGAGAACGGAAAACTGGCCGACCTCGTACTCCTCGACGCCGACCCACTTGCCGACATCCGCAACCTGCGCCGCCAGCGTGCGGTGATCAAGGACGGCGCCATCGTCGACACCGCCGCCCTCCCTCGTAACCCGCTCGTCCTCGCCTCCCCCCGGCCCACGGACGGCTGAGCCGCCCGGACAGGCCCGCAGTCCCACCCGCCGTAGCTGCGCCGCTGGCAGGTGGGGCTGAGGCCACACTGTCACCGCTCCGGCCCTTCGAAGGAGTAGACGAGGGCGATGTCGTCCGCGTTCCAGACCAGGGTCCTGATGACCCGGCGGGTCTGGCCTTTTCGCTTCGCTGGATCGGCATGGCCGCTGGCGGGACGAGCCGGCTGCCGCTGAGAGAGAGGCCGAGGCGGCCCGCCGATCCGCTGCATCGAGGGAACGCCTACACCGACCTGGGGTGGACCAAGGTGCGAGTGGATCGGCTGGCTGAGGGAATCAAGGATCTCAGCCAAGCCATGGAGGCTTACGACTGGATCGGCCCTCTCACCGCCAGGCAGGGTCTCTGCCCGGCCTCGCGGTGGCCCACCGTCAGCTCGGCGAGTTCGAGCAGGCGCTACCCCGACGCTGTCGAACAAGCTCGCGACGAGTACGCGGACCTCCGGCAAGGGCTCTAACCTCGGTGACCTCCGGGATCAGCCCTCAGCGCCAATTGCCAGGACGGATTGCCCTCCTTTCTCAGCGCGGAACACCCCTGTCACCGCAGGGCAGGGGCGGGTTCGTCTAAATTCTGCTCCAGCCTGAGACCCCTAGGAGAAGACCGCAAGGTTGGAGGTGGTGTGACCGCCGTCCACCGCGATCGTCTGGCCGGTGATGAAGGATGCCGCGTCCGACAGCAGGAACGTGGTCAGGCTCGCGACCTCCACGGAATCGCCCGTCCGGCCCAACGGGACCGTGCGGTGATATGCCTGAAGAAGGGCCGGGTCCTGGTAGGCGTACTCCGTGGCCGTGGTGCGGGTGAGCCCGGGCCTCACCGAGTTGACGCGCACCCCGGTCGGGCCCAGTTCCGCGGCCAGTGCCCGCGTCGCGGCGTCGATCGCGCCCTTGCTCGCCGTGTACAGGCTCGTGCCGGGCTGCCCGATCGCGGCCATGGCCGAAGAGATGTTCACGATGGCACCCCCACCGGTCATGGCACGGGCCGCTCGGCCCGCGAGCATGAGAGGTGCCCGCACGTCCAGCGCCAGGATCGCGTCGTACTCGGCAGCCGAGATCGAGGTCGCATCGCCGAAGTGCGCCGACCCGGCGTTGTTCACGAGCCCGTCCAGGCGGCCATAGCGTTCCACGACCGCGGCGACGATCTCGTCGGCCGCCCCGGGCGCGGTCAGGTCCGCGCCGATGGTGTGCGGGTCGCCAGGCAGGGTCCGGGCGTGCTCCCTCAGGACGTCCACGTTCCGTCCGACCAAGACGACGTCGCCGCCGGCCTGCGCGATGTGGGAGGCGATGGCCGCGCCGAGCCCTCGGCCGCCTCCCGTCACCACCACGACCCGGCCTTTCAGCTCGGTCGAGGGGGCCGTCGGGGAATAAGGTGTTGTCGTCATCGTTGCCGCTCTCTTCGCCGTGGAGACGGGAGAGAACCGCTCAAACCCGATGGACGGTCGCTTCGACGTCGCACGGCGCCCCCGCTCCAGAAAAGGTGTCGGAGGTTTCGAGCCTCGGACCGCCCTGCACCGGGGTGCAGCGCGACCACTCGCCATGGGGCGACCACCCGCAAATATAGCGGATCAGTCCAGAAAGCACTGCCCCGTAGGGGCCGTGAAGCGGACAGTCGAGCCATCGATGACGGCGGACGGCTTGGATTGCCATGAGAGCCACCGACGAAGCGTGCGATCGATGCGAGGTCGCCTTGCTACGCCGCCTCGGCCAGGGTGGTGAAGTCGATCTCGGGCAGGTCGAGGTCGTCGGTCACTGCCGGGCGCTCGTGTGTGAGCACCCGGTACGGCCCGGTGACGGTGTCCGTCTGGGCCACGGCCACCGAGTGTCGGTGGCCGGTGGCGTCGTTGCGGGCGTTGAACGTCAGGTAGAAGCCGCCGTCGATCTCGTGGATCTCAGGGGCCCACAGGCGGTCGCGGTAACAGGCGTCGGCGGGGATATGGACGCGTTCGGTGATCAGCCGCTCGGGCCGCCACTGTCTGAGGTCGGGCGAGGACCAGAGGGGGATTCCGGGGACAGGGCCAGCCCAGTAGGGAGCTGGAGTGGCGGTCAGGTAGTACGTGCCGGAACTGCGCAGGACGAACGGATCCCTGAGCGGACCGGGGACCGCGCGCCGGTCGGGGTCGGCCCACGAGAACCGGGCTGTCATCTTCGGTATCCCCCACGATCACTTGATCGAGGCGTTGGCCTCGTCGATGAGTTTCTGCGCCGCGCTGGCGGGCGCCTCCCGCCCGAACAGCACCTCGACCGTGTAGCGCCGCAGGATGTCCTGGAATCCGCCCGCGCCGACCGGGGGAACGGCCGGAGGCGGGTTCATAGCGACCTCCGACAGCGCGTTCAGGAAGTCGATGGACTGGCTGTCGGCTGGGGTGAGCTTGCCGCTGTCCTGAAGAGCCTTGCGGATCTTGGTGTTGGCAGGGGCGCCGCGCTCGGTGAGCAGGATCTCACCCGCCCGGCGGTCGTTGATGACGAAGTTCATGAACTTCGCCACGGCGTCGGGGTACTTCGTCTTGGCGGATGCTGTGTACCAGCCGCCGCCGATGGCGAACTTGGCGTTCGCCGCGATGCCGTCCACGGTTGGCAGGCGCAGGATCTTGAGCTCCTTGCCGGATGCCGTGTTGAGGTTGGCAACCTGGTTGGACGCCCACCAGCCCATCGCATAGTGGCCGGTCGCCGTGCCCGACTGCTCCAACGTGACGCCGACCTGCTCCGAGACCTCCTCCGCCTTCGGCACCGCGCCTGAGTCGCTCATCTTCTTCAGCAGTTCGAAGAACGGTGCGGCGTCGGCGGCCTGAAAGCCGAGTTTCCTGTCGAAGGTGAACAGCTGCTTG
This sequence comes from Nonomuraea sp. NPDC005650, assembly GCF_040605375.1. Lineage (NCBI taxonomy): Bacteria > Bacillati > Actinomycetota > Actinomycetes > Streptosporangiales > Streptosporangiaceae > Nonomuraea > Nonomuraea sp. NPDC005650. The sequence continues at coordinate 8,821 of NZ_JBEXCR010000080.1, read as the reverse complement.
CCGTGCTGGCGCAACCACACGGCGAGGCCGTTCTGGTCGAGGCCGAAGGCAGAGGAGCCGTACTCGTTGTCGGGAAGCTTGTCGCTGAGGGCTTGCGCGGTCTTCTGGTAGTCCTCCCACGTCCAGGTCTTGTCGTCGGGGAGAGGGACGCCGGCCTTCTTGAAGAGATCGGGATTGGCGATCACGACGTGGGTGTTGACGCCGTTCGGTACCCCATAGATCTTCCCTCCCACGACGCCGGTGTTCCACACCGCGTCGTCGATGTCGGTGTGGTCGATGGGGAGTTTGGTCAGGTCCAGCAGCGCACCACGCCCGACGTACTCGTTGAAGTAGCCGTCGGGCATCTGGATGACGTCGGGGGCGTTGCCGGAGGCCACCTGTGTGGCCAGTTTGTCGAAGTAGCCCTCGAAGCTGCCGGGCTCCGGCGCTATCTTGATGTTCGGGTTGGCCTGCTCGAACGCGGCGATGACCTCGGTGGTCATCTTGTTGCGCAGGTCGCCTCCCCACCAGGCGAAGCGCAAGGTCACCTTGCCGTCGCCACCGGCGCCGGAGGCTCCGCAGCCGCTGAGGCCTACGGACGTGGCCATGGCCAACGCCGTCATCATCAGGAGGGGGGTTCGGCATAGTCTGGGTGCCACTGCGACTCCCTAGCGGCGAGAAAACGTTTCCCGGTACATTAGAGTTACGTGTTGGAAACGTCAATGGAGCATTCGGAAACGTTGCCCCGAATCGGCACCGGAACCCCGAGGCCCCAATCCGGCCGCGTCACCAGCGGGGCGGCGCAGGATCGAACGACGGGTCGAAGCGGCGCATGTACGCCGTGTCGTCGCGGTGCTCGCGGCCCAGCTCCAGATAGGTGGCATGCAGTCGATGCAGCATGTCACGGTCGAGCTCGACGCCGAGCCCGGGGCCTGACGGCACCCGCACGGCCCCGTCGGCGAACGACAACGCGCCGGCGACCACGACGTCGTCCGCGCCGTTCCAGGGATAGTGCGTGTCGCACGCGTGATGCAGCGAAGGTGTCGCGGCGGCGACGTGGGTCATCGCGGCGAGGCTGATCCCCAGATGAGAGTTCGAATGCATAGACAGTCCCCAGCCAGCGGCCTCGCACACGGCGCCCAGCGCCATGGTGCAGCGCAGGCCGTCCCAGTAATGGTGATCGGCCAGCACGATCCGCACGGAGCCGTGCTCGAGGGCCGGGCGGACCGTGCCGAGTGAGACGACGCACATGTTGGTCGCCAGCGGGATGGACGTGCCGGCCGCGACGGTGCCCATGTCCTCGGCGCCCGCGACGGGGTCCTCCAGGTATTCGAGCACTCCTTCCAGCTCGCGGGCGGCTTTCAGCGCGGTCCTGGTGGTCCATGTCGCGTTCGGATCGAGGCGGAGCGGATGGTCGGGAAAGGCGGTCCGCAAGGCGTGGACGGCCGCGATCTCCTCGTCCGGCGGGAAGACGCCGCCCTTGAGTTTCAGTGAGCGAAAGCCGTACCGGCCGACCATGCGTCTGGCTTGGTCGACGATCCCTTCCGGGTCGAGCGCGGCGCCCCACTCGTCCGCGATCGCCACGCCGCCGTCAACAGCTGGATGGCCAGCCCATTTGTAGAAGAGATAGCCGCTGTACGGCACGGTGTCGCGTACCCTTCCGCCCAGCAGGTCAACGACCGGCACGCCCAGCAGCCGCCCCTGCGCGTCCAGGCAGGCCACCTCAATCGCGGAGTACACACGCCGCACGTCGAAAGCGGGCGCCGGGATCGGCGCCGGACCGCGGGACCCAGGCGGCGCGGCGCGGCCGGCCCAACGGCGCCATGGCGCGTCCGGCCCCCTGTCCACTCCGTCCATCCGCCCGAGCAGCAACTCGCTGACCAGCCGGGCTACCCTCCCCGTCTCCGCCACGCTCATGCCGGGAAGGTGCCGGCCGACGAGCTCCAGCCAATCGAGCTGCCAGGAGTGCCCCGTGCACTCACCGAGGCCGATCACCTCCCCGCCACGACCGTCGTCGACGAGCAATTCGAGGACCGCCCGCAAGACGTGGGGCTCGTGGACACCACCGGCGTTGAGCAGCGGCGGGTCAGCGAAGGCGATGGGCGTGACGCGCAGCTCACGAATGATCATTAGTTTCGGCGCTCCGGTCGGCTGCGGCTGGACGATGAGACGTGCAAAGATAGTGAAGAAACGTTTTCACCGCCAATTGCCCCACACGTCCCCACGGAGCGGGCGAGGCGGAAGCACAGAGAGACCTGGAGTCATGGCGGGCGAACAGACCAGGCGGCTCATGTACCGCAATCCGATCATCAACGCGGACTGGCCGGATCCCGACGCCATCCGCGTCGGCGAGATGTACTACCTGGTGGCGTCGAGCTTCAACCGAGCCCCCGGCCTGCCGATCCTCCGCTCACCCAACCTGCTGGATTGGGAGCCGATCGGCCGTGCCCTGCCGGCCGTGCCGCCGGACGCGCACTTCGAACTGCCCCGGCACGGAGGCGGGGTGTGGGCGCCCTCCATCCGGCACCATGACGGGCTCTTCTGGATCTTCTATCCCGACCCCGACCGTGGAGTCCTCGTGCTCACCGCGGAGGACCCCGCGGGCCCCTGGTCGGAGCCTCACGTCCTGCTGCCGGGGCTGGGGGTGATCGATCCCTGCCCGCTCTGGGACGACGACGGCCGCGCCTGGATGGTGTTCGGCTGGGCGAAGAGCCGCAGCGGCGTCAACAACCGGCTGTCCGTCGTGCAGATCAGTCCGGACGCGCGCCGTACGCTCAGCGCCCCCACCACCGTGATCGACGGCGATCTGCTACCCGGCTACTTCACCCTCGAAGGCCCCAAGTTCTACCAGCGTGACGGCTGGTACTGGATCTTCGCGCCCGCTGGTGGCGTCAGCACCGGCTGGCAGTCGGTCTTCCGCTCGCGGCACGTCCTGGGCCCGTACGAGGACCGCATCGTGCTCCAGCAGGCCGGCACCCCGGTCAACGGGCCGCACCAGGGCGCGTGGATCACCTCGCCGGAAGGCGAGGACTGGTTCTTGCACTTCCAGGACCGCGGCGTGTTCGGGCGTGTGACCCATCTCCAGCCGATGCGCTGGGACGAGGAGGGCTGGCCAGTGATCGGGGCGGACGGCCGCCCCGTGCTCGAGCATCCCGCGCCGGCGCGTGCCCTGACTGCTCCCTCGGGGCCGGCGTCGAACGACGACTTCAGCGATACCACACTGGGGCCGCAGTGGTACTGGCAGGCCAATCCGCGCCCGGGCTGGCTGCGGCTGGACGGCGACGGCTTCGCCGGGCTACGCGCCCTGCCGAATGACCTCGGCACGCTGCGCAGCCTGCCGCAGGTGCTGGGCCGGCAACTCCCCGGGGCAGCCGTGGAGTTCACCACCACCCTGAGGCTCGAGGCCACAGAGCTGGGAACCCGAGCCGGTGCCGTCATTCTCGGCACCGACTACGCCTACGTGGGCCTCGTCCGCGACGCCGGCGGGATCCGCGTCGAGACACGCTCCTTCACACCGGGCACGGGAGAGACCGTCAGGTTCGGCACGCCCCTGCGCGACCCCTCCGCCACCGTCGCGCTGCGCATTCTCTCCAGCGATGAGGGCGTGTGCACCTTGCAGTTCCGGGTCGGGCCACGTGGCTCCTGGGTGACGGGGCTCGACGGCTTCCAGGCCACGCAGGGGCACTGGGTCTCGGCGGAGCTCGGCCTGTTCGCCACCGCTCCGCCCGGCTCGTCGGGCGACGGCACGGCGATCTTCGGACCGGTCGCCCTCCGAGCTCAGGACGGCGCCTTGCCGGTGCTGCCCCGCACCTCTATGCGAGGCCGGAAGGTGAGGTCGTAATCCGGCGTCTCCTTGCGGAGCAGCGCGTGCAGCCGCTTCCACGCCTCCCCACCGAGTTCGGCGATCGGCACCGACGCGGTCGTCAGGGGAGGCGTGGTGTACCTGGCCAACGCGATGTCGTCGAAACCCGCCACGGAGACGTGCTCCGGAACCCGGACGCCCCTCTCCTGCAGAGCGCTGAGCAGTCCCATCGCCACCAGGTCGTTGTAGGCCAGGACACCGGTCACCCCTGACGTGATCACGTCGTCGGCCGCCGCATGCCCGTGCTCGAAGGCGACGCCACAGGTGAACGTGAGGAGCTCGACGTCGGGATGCTCGCGTGCGAACCGCTCCAGGCCCTTGAGACGGTTGGTGTTCGACACGCTCTTCGTATTCCCCTCCAGGTAGGCGATCCTTCGGTGGCCGAGCTCGTACAGGTGCCGGGCCAGCGGCTGGATGCCCGCCTCGTAGTCGGCGGCCAATGTGGGCACCGAGGCGAGAGGACTATCCCTGTTGATCAGCACGGCAGGCTCCAGCTCGGGTAGCAGGCTCTTGAGCTGGTCGTCCGGCATCCTGGGCGCGCAGAGCACGATCGCGTCGCAGGAACGGCGTGTCTCCACCGCCAAGGCCCCCTCCAGGCTGACGGTCTCGACGGAGTCGGCCACCAGTACGTGGTACTTGTCCTTGGCGGCGGCGCGGCTGAGTCCCCGCAGCACGCTCTGAAACGTCGGGTTGGCCAGGTCCGGAACCAGGATGGAGATGATCTGTGTGCGGCCGAGCACGAGAGATCGCGCCAGCGGGTTGGCCGTGTAGTTGAGCTCGGCCGCGGCGGCCCGGACGCGGTCGGCGATGCCGGGATCCACCTTGTAGTTGCCGTTCATCACCCTGGACACGGTGGACACGGAAACTCCGGCCTTCTTCGCGACAGCGGTGATCGTCACAGGTCTACCGCCTGCGCCCCTCGCCATGCCTACCCTGCCGTCCTTTTGTCGCAAACTGCTTGGAGCATGCCTGGAAAACCCTTTCACAGGGATGTTAGCCCTCGCTCGGCGCTGTGTCTGCCGCTTCCTCAACTGGGGGCTCGCGGTAGAACGAGCACTCATATCTCCCACCAGGGCCGTCAGGGCAAGGGCGCAGGGTGTTGACGCTCCCCGGGGCACCTGATCTAATGGCCAGCCATATTGGGGAAACGTTTTCTCGGTCAGGGAGCGAACCCCTGAGTGATGGAGGGATATGAGGTGATCAGCTATGCGAGTGTCGGGTCGCGCGGCGAGGAGCGGGCATGAGCGCACTGGGTGAGCTCGGGCGCATGTCGCGCGGGCCGAGCCGTGGGACGGCCGCGGCCGAGCGCGACGGCAAACTCGACAACAAGGCCGGATACCTGTTCCTTCTCCCCTGGCTGATCGGTTTGATCGGAATCACGATCGGCCCGATGATCGCGTCGCTCTACCTGTCGTTCACCGACTACAACCTCCTCCAGCCACCCCAGTGGCTCGGGCTGGACAACTACACGCGGATGTTCGAGGATCCGCGACTGCTCAACTCGCTGCGGGTCACCCTCACCTATGTGGCCGTCTCCGTGCCGCTCCAGCTTGTTTTCGCGTTACTCGTCGCCATGGTCCTCGACAGGGGGATGCGGGGGTTGCCGTTCTACCGGTCGATCTTCTACCTGCCCTCTCTGCTCGCGTCCTCGGTGGCTATCGCGATCCTGTGGCGGCAGATGTTCGGCAAGGCGGGCCTGGTCAACCAGCTCCTGGCGCTCGTGGACATCAAGGGTCCGGGCTGGATCTCCAACCCGGACACGGCACTGAGCACGATCATCCTGCTGCACGTCTGGACCTTCGGCGCGCCGATGCTGATCTTTCTGGCCGGTCTGCGCCAGATCCCCGTCATGTACTACGAGGCTGCGCAGGTGGACGGCGCCAGCGCGTGGGCCAGGTTCCGGAAGATCACGCTTCCGCTGCTCAGCCCCATCATCTTCTTCAACCTGGTGCTACAGCTGATCGGCGCGTTCCAGTCGTTCACCCAGGCGTTCATCGTGTCCGGCGGGAGCGGAGGCCCGTCCGATTCGACGATGTTCTTCACGCTGTACCTCTACCAGAAGGGGTTCGCCAACCTCGAGATGGGCTACGCGTCGGCGATGGCCTGGCTGCTCGTCCTCATCATCGCCGCTTTCACCGCCGTGAACTTCATCGCATCGAAGTATTGGGTGTTCTATGAGGACTGAAACCGAGTCCGGCGTCGTCACCGGGATCGAGGACGCGGACCCGACCGCGCGCCGGAAGGGGGTTGGCTTCGGATGGGCGAAGTCGACCCTGAAGCACACCGCCCTGCTCGTTCTCGGGTTCGCGATGCTCTATCCGCTGATCTGGATGCTGGTGAGCTCGCTCCGGCCGAACGACGAGATCTTCCGCAGGACCGGCATCCTGCTCACCACCTTCGAGGCCGGCAACTACACGCATGGCTGGAACGCTCTCGCGTTCCCCTTCTCGCACTACCTGCTCAACTCGGCGGTCCTCGTGGTCGGCGCGGTCGTCGGCAACCTGGCCTCGTGCTCGCTCGCGGCCTACGCCTTCGCGCGGGTCAACTTCCGGTTCAAGCGGACCCTCTTCGCGATCATGCTGTTGACCATCATGCTGCCGATCCACGTGATCATCGTGCCGCAGTACATCGCCTTCTCGGAGCTCGGGCTGATCAACACGTTCTGGCCACTGCTGCTACCGAAGTTCCTCGCCACGGACGCCTTCTACATCTTTCTTATGGTGCAGTTCATCCGGGCCATCCCGCGCGAGGTGGACGAGGCCGCGCGGATCGATGGGTGCGGTCACTGGCGGATCTACTGGCAGATCATCATGCCGCTCATGCGCCCGGCACTCGCCACGGCGGCGGTCTTCACCTTCATCGCGAGCTGGAACGAGTTCTTCTCGGCGCTCATCTACCTGACCTCTCCTGACATGTTCACGGTGCCGATCGCGCTGCGTACCTTCATCGACTCGCAGGGGCAGTCCAACTGGGGGTCGATGTTCTCGATGTCGATCCTCTCTCTCATCCCTGTCTTCTTCGCGTTCCTCTTCGGCCAGAAGTTCCTCGTCAAGGGCATCGCCACCACAGGCGGCAAGTAGCCGTTCCGTGGTCACCCGAGATGGCGGGCCGCTTGCTCTCCGCGGTAGTCGAGCAGCGGAGAGCCGGAAGCGGGTCGGCGCAGTCCGTGGCCGGTGTGTTCGCCGACGACGACGGCAGCACATCGCCGGTGGGCGGGCATGCCGGGAAACGCGCCGGTGCGGGCCTGGAGCGTGACGTTGATCCGCTGAGGCGGCACCAGGGCCCCGAGCATGAGTCCGATCGCCCCGCCCGCCCACGCTCCAAGCAGCGGGAACACGAACAGCGGTGCCAGCCCGGCGGGACTGCGCGTCGACGATCACGGAATTGAACAGCAGTGAGGCCTCGGCGATCACGTAAATTGAGCACCTCGATCACGTTATTGACCCTGGTCAGGGCGCGCGTGTCGGGATGGACCTGGTCATCGGAAGATCAGCATTCTTGCCCTCGTCACGGGACGGGGGGCCGATGGCGAGGAGGACGTTCGACGTGGTGGTGCGGGTGCCAAATAATCATCCAGCCAGGTCAGGGAGCATGCCGGTACTCCTTCAGCACACCACCGAGTCGATCATGTCGGCGGATGTCGAGGGGTGCGGTTCCAGTGGGGCCGGTGCTGGGATCGGGAAGTGATCGGCGTGGAGCTGCCTGCCGGAGGGCGCGGTGCGGCCGGTTTTCGTTGTAGAAGGTCTCGAACTCACGCAGCGCGTGGCGGAGGTGGTGCTGGTTCCAGATCAAGGTCCGGTCCAGCAGTTCGCGCCGACAGGTCTGGATCCAGCGCTCCATGATGGAGTTCATCCGCGGTATCCGGACACCGCTCTTGACGATGCGTACTCCGGCATCGGCCAGTACCGTGTCGAAGGCCGCGGTGAATTTGGCGTCTCGGTCGCGGATGAGGAACCTGATCGTGCTACCCACATCCTGCAGATCCATGGCGAGGTTGCGGCCGAGTTGGGTAACCCACTGGCCGGTGGGGTGGGCGGTGAGGCCGAGGACGCGAATACGGCGGGTAGCGTGTTCAATGACCGCCAGAAGGTACCGGCGCGCGCCGGTGAGGGTACGGACCTCGAAGAAGTCGCACGCCAGCAGGGCGCCTGCCTGGCTGCGCAGGAACGTGGCCCAGGTTGTGGCGTGTGGGTGCCAAGAGCTCGGTCGCCCTATGCGACCTGCACGTATTCGTGGATCAGCCCGCCGAGGCGGTCACGTCGGATGACCTTGATATCGTCCTCGGCCGGGTCGGGAAGGGCTCGTAGCGGGGCGGCCTGGCCGAGGGAGCGATGTGGGCGATGCTCATTGAAGTGGGTCTCGTAGATGGCCAACACGCGTCGTAAATGGCGGGCGTTGACGATGAGGATCCGATCAAGGAGTTCTCGGCGCAAGCCGCCGATCCAGCGTTCGGCGAAAGCGTTGGCCAGCGGAGCCCGAGGTGGGCTCTTGAGAATGCCGATGCCCGCGGCCGTGAAGACTTCGTCGAACATCGCGGTGAACCTGGTATCCCGATCGCGGATGAGGAACCTGAACCTCTCCGCCCTGTCCCCCAGCTCGATCACCAGGTTCCTGGCCTGCTGCGCAACCCAGGGCCCGGTCGGATGCCCGGTGACGCCGAGGACATGTACGCGGCGGGCGCTGATCTCCATGACGACCAGGCAATACAGGCGTTTGAACAGCACGGTGTCGCAATGGAAGAAGTCGCATGCCAAGATCCCTTCGGCCTGAGCACGCAGGAACTCTGCGCCTGCCGATAATTCCGTTCATGCAGGTCAAGCGGCATGTGAGTATTTGTGGAGGACTCCGCCGAGCCGGTCTTGTCGGCGTACATGCAGGTCTATGGTCCGCGTCGGATCCGTGATCGGATCGGGGACGGGGCGCAGCGGGGCCGCTTGGTCCAGGGCTTGATGGGCTCGGTGCTGGTTATAGAACTGTTCG
>NZ_JBEXCR010000079.1:0-37026 GCF_040605375.1 Nonomuraea sp. NPDC005650 | reverse complement strand
ATCGAACGGGTGCCCAGCATCGCCGCCCGCTGGTCCGCGCCGACCCGGTCAACCCCGGGCAGGCCGTGCAGGAAAGCTCGCAACGCGGCGTCGGAAGAGGCCACATCCGCGAGCGAGGTGGTCGCAACGCTCATCGCGATCGGGTCTTTCTCGTACGTGACGGAGCCGGCCGCCCGCCCGGCGGGGCGGTGGAGGCGCGTTCGATCAGCTTGGTGTCCAGGACGATGCGGCTGGCGCTGCCACCGGTCTCATCGGGGTCGAGCCGGCGCAGCAGCAGGCGCATGGCGAGCACGCCCTGCTCGAACATCGGCCGGTCGATGACGGTCAGGGGCGGCCTGAGCAGCGGACCGGTGTCCAGATCGTCGAAGCCGATCAGGCTGATCCGGCCGGGGATGTCGACCCGCATGTCGTGCAGCGCCTTGAGCGCGCCCACGGTCATGAGGTTGTTGGCGGTGAAGATGGCGGTGGGCGGCTCAGGAAGCGACAGCAGGGACAGCGTGAGCTGGTAGCCGCTGTGCTCCTTGAAGTCGCCGACCAGGTCGTACTCGGGCGGCACCTCGATGCCCGCCGCGGCGAGCGTCCCGACGAACCCCTCGCGCCGCAGCCGCCCGGGAGTGGTGTCCAGGGTGCCGCTGATCGCGGCCACCCGGGTGTGCCCGAGGGCCAGCAGGTGCTCGGCCGCCTGCTTGCCGCCGCCCACGTTGTCGACCAGCACGGCGTCGAACCGTTCGCCGCCCGCCAGGTCACGGTCCACGAACACCAGGGGCACGTCGGCGTCGCGGACGTGCAGCGGCGTCTGGTCCTGCTCGGTGGCGGGGGCGAGGATGATGCCGTCGACCCGGCGCACCAGGTCCGCCAGCAGGTCGTCCTCCTGCTCGCCGCTCTCGTCGCTGTTGGCGAGCAGGATCCGGTACGGCTCCGTTCGCGTGACGGACTCCATGCCCTTGACCACCGCGGCGAAGTACGGGTTCGTGATGTCCGGGACGACGACGCCGATCGTGTTGGTGCGCCCGGACTTCAGCGACTGCGCCGCGGCACTCGGCCAGTAGCCCAGCTCGTCGACGGCGGCCTGCACCGCCTCGTACGAGCGCACCCGCTGGCCCCGCAGGAAACGCGAGACCGTGGCGGGAGAGACTCCGGCGCGAGCCGCCACGTCATGGATGGTGACCACGTGAGCTCCAAACTGAAATCGATGTCAGTGATGATGGCAGTACGTGGCCACGGAGTGTCAACGTCACGTTTCCAACTCGTTACCTCAGCGGGCATTTCTCCAACTCAACGGCCTGCTCACCCCCTTCCTGTTGAGAGCTGACTGAAACCGTTGTCAGTAATGATCGCGGCGGAGTGTCGATACAGGAAACATCGGATGTGGTCGCCTTGTCGTAACACCCATAGATACAGGGCAGGACAGCTGGAGCTCCGGCAGGCGATTCCTATTCCATAGGCCACCAGCAGCCGAAGTCGCATTTGAAAGCCGGAGCGCCCGGCTGAGTCGCGACTCAGTCAACCCTTGACGACATCCGATGTTTCGCCTACGTTACCCGCAAGTCGATAGTTGCGAAAAATTTCGCACGGCACTAACACGACAGAGGGTGTCACGTATGTCCGATTCCCGCCTCGACGAATTCCAGGAGCGCAGGTTCGGCCTGTTCGTTCACTGGGGCCTATATGCGCTGGCGGCCCGCCACGAGTGGGTCAAGCAGCGTGAGCACATGTCCGATGAGCAGTACCAGCGATACTTCGAGCGCTTCGACCCCGATCTGTTCGACCCCGACGCATGGGCGGAGGCCGCCCACCGGGCGGGGATGCGCTACACCGTGCTGACCTCCAAGCACCATGACGGCTTCTGCCTGTGGGACTCGGCTCTGACCGACTACTGCGTGAGCGGCACGCCGTACGGCAAGGACCTGCTCGGTCCGTTCGTCGAGGCGTTCAGGAGCAGGGGCCTCGGGGTCGGGTTCTACTACTCGCTGCTGGACTGGCATCACCCGGACTTCCCGATCGACGGGCTGCATCCGGCGTACGTCGAGGGCGGCACGTTCCCCGACCGCGATGTCACGAAATATGCGGATTACCTGCACGGGCAGGTCGAGGAGCTGCTCACCCGCTACGGCCCCCTCGACACGCTGTGGTTCGACTTCTCCTACGCCGGCCGGGTCAAGCAGGGCAAGCCGGTCCACGGCGGCAAGGGCAAGGCCGAGTGGCGTTCGGAGGAGCTGGTGGACAAGATCCGCCGCATCCAGCCGGACATCCTCATCAACAACCGGCTGGAGCTGCCGGGCGACTTCACCACGCCGGAGCAGTTCCAGCCCCCCGCCCCGCTGTCGACGGTCTGGGAAGCCTGCCAGACGCTGAACGGAAGCTGGGGCTACCACCGGGACAACCACGCGTGGAAGTCGCCCGCCCTGCTCATCCGCATGCTGATCGACTCGGTCTCCAAGGACGGCAACCTCCTGCTCAACGTGGGGCCCAACGGCCGGGGCGAGTTCGAGCCCCGGGCACTCGACACGCTGCGGGAGATCGGCGACTGGATGCGGCTGCACAGCCAGTCGATCCACGGCGCGGGGGCCAGCCGGTTCCAGGCTCCCGAGCACTGCCGCTACACCCAGCGCGGCGACCGGCTCTACGTGCACGTGTTCGCCTGGCCGTACCGGCACCTGCACCTGCCGGGGCTGGCGGGCAAGGTCCGCTACGCGCAGTTGCTCAACGACAGGTCGGAGATCCACACGTGGGCGCCCGACCCGAAGGTCGACAACGGGAACGTGAACTTCTTCACCATCCCCGAAGGCACGCTCACCCTCGAGCTTCCCGTGGAGCCGCCGGACGTTGCCGTCCCGGTGATCGAGCTGTTCCTCTGAAAGGCGACACCCCCCAATGGACAACCCCCTGCGCGGCCTGAACACCGCGGGCCTGACCCGGCGCCAGATTCTCAGCCTCGCCGCCATGACGGCGGCCGCCGTACCCCTCACCGCCTGCGGGAGCGGCACGCGCTCCCGCCAGGCCGGCCCGACCACCTCGGCGTCGGGCAACTCCGCGGTGATCAACCCGGACCATCCGGAGAGCCCGCTGTTCCCCTACGCCGAGGCGGAGAAGCTCTTCGAGTCGCTGCCGTGGCCCACGACCAAGGTGCCCGAGCCCACGTCCAAGGTCACCGTCACCGTCGCGATCATCCCGGGTCAGCGGCACGAGGTGCGGCACGCCCAGTTCGCCAAGTTCTTCAAGAAGCGGCATCCGAACATCGAGATCAAGGTGGAGGTCACGCCGTTCGACGACTTCCGCACCAAGTACCTGACCGGCGCCGCCAGCGGCGTGCTGCCCGACATCATGTACTCGCAGTTCCAGTGGGGGCAGAGCTTCATCAAGAACAACCTGTACCTCCCGCTGGACGACTACATCGCGGCCACGCCCGACTTCAACCGCGCCGACTTCTCCCAGGCGGCGCTCAGCTACTGGGAGCGTGACGGCAAGCTCTACGCGCTGGGCACCGATTCGGCGCCCAAGCTGCTCTTCTACAACAAGAAGATCTTCGAGAAGGCCGGCGCCAAGGCTCCCGACGCCTCCTGGACCTGGGACAAGCTCATGGAGGCCGCGCGCGGGCTGGTCTCGGGCACGGGTGCGCAGAAGGTCTTCGGGTTCACGCCGGTGCCCAAACCCACCAGCGACCTCACCGCGACGTTCCTGCTCGCCCACGGCGGCCGCTACCTGACGGCCGACGAGAGCAAGTGCGTGATCCAGGAGCCGGCCAGCCGCGACGTGCTCAAGCGCTGGATCGACCTGCTGATCAAGGACAAGGCGATGCCCGACCTGGCCGAGCTCCAGGCCACGGCGAAGGTCGAGCCGTTCACGCTGGGCAGGAGCGCCCTGTACGTCGGCGGCGCGTGGAACATCGTCACCCTGCTCACCCTGCCCGCCGAGCAGCAGTTCGAGTGGAGCCTGACGCACGTGCCCAGCGGTCCCGAGGGCCGGTTCACCCCGGTCCTGGGCAGCGCCTTCGGCATCACCGGCACGTCGCGCAACCCCGAGGCCGCGTGGATCGTGCTCAACTCCCTGCGCTCCTACGCCGGTCACCGGTTCTTCCTCGACACCCCGCCGTCGCGGCTGTCGGCGTTCGAGGAGAACCTCCAGGACCTCAAGCTCGACAAGCAGGTGATCGACACCACCAAGGAGTCGCTGCACAAGTACGGCACCAGCGACGGCGTGCTGAGGCTGCCCGCGACACCCAAGCTCGAGGACCTGACCAAACCGATCTGGGAACGGGTCATGTCGGGGTCGCTGTCGGTGGACGAGGGGCTCAAGCAGGTCACCGAGCGCGTCACCCCGATGCTGGCGGAGAACGCCTGACCATGTCCGCCTCCCCGCTCGTCCGGCGCGAGGCCCGCCGGTTCCACCTGTTCGCCCTGCCGTGGAGCATCGGCTTCGTCTTCTTCACCGGCGGGCCCATCATCGTGTCGCTGGTGCTCAGCTTCACCCGCTACGAGCTGCTGTCGGCGCCGCAGTGGGTGGGCCTGGACAACTACGTCCAGCTGCTCCGCGACCCCGACTTCTGGGTGGCGACCCGGAACACCGTGTACTTCGGCGCCGCCTCCGCCGCGGCCGGGGTCGTCTACAGCCTCGCCGCGGCGCTGCTGCTCAACGTCAAACTGCGCGGGCAGGCGGTCTTCCGCACGATCATCTACATGCCGTCGGTGATCTCCGGTATCGCCACCGCCCTGCTCTGGATCCACGTGCTGCATCCCGACTACGGCCTGATCAACTACCTCATCGGCTTCCTGGGCGTGCAGGGGCCCGGGTGGTTGACCGACGCGACCTGGGCGATTCCCGGCCTGGTCATCATGACGACCTGGACCACCGGGAACGCGATGATCATCTTCCTGGCCGGGCTGCAGGGCGTGCCCGCCTCGCTGTACGAGGCCGCGCACATCGACGGCGCCGGCTGGTGGAGCAGGTTCAGGCACGTGACGATCCCGATGATGTCCCCGGTCATCTTCTTCAACCTGGTCGTGGGGTTCATCGGCAGCCTGCAGGCCTACCAGCTCATCCTGTTCATGACCGACGGCGGGCCGGCCAACTCCACCCTGGTCCTGGGCCTGTACGTCTACCGCTACGCCTTCAAGTACTTCGAGATGGGCTACGCCTCGACGATCGCCTGGGCGCTGTTCTTCCTCGTCATCGTGTTCACCCTGATCCAGTTCGGGCTCGCGCGCCGCTGGGTCCACTACGAGGTCAAGTAGGTCACCAGATGGCAATCAAGGTCCTGCCCGCACAGGCCCGCCCGGTGGAGAAACGACCTGCGGCCCCCGCCCAGGCCGAGCGGATCCGCCGGATCCAGCGCCTGACGGCCTATGCGCTCCTCGTCCTGGCCTCGGCGGCGAGCCTGCTTCCGCTGCTGTGGATGCTCACCACCGCGCTCAAACCGGCCGGAGCCGTGCTGGAGTTTCCGCCGAGGTTCCTGCCCGACGTCTTCACCTGGTCCAACTTCCCCGACGCGTGGACGAGCCTGCCCTTCAGCACCTTCCTGGTCAACAGCATCGTGGTGACCACGCTGTCGATCGTGGGCAATCTCGTCTCCTGCATCCTGCCCGCCTACGCCTTCGCGCGGCTGCGCTCGCGAATGCGCGGCATGGCCTTCGCGCTGATGCTGGGCACGATGATGATCCCCGGGCAGGTGGTCATCGTGCCGAGGTTCCTCCTGTTCTCCAAGCTGGACCTGGTCGACACCTTCTGGCCGCTGTTCCTGCCCAACTTCTTCGGCACCGCGCTGTACATCTTCCTGCTCAGGCAGTTCTTCACCACGATCCCGCAGGAGCTGGTGGAGGCGGCGCGCATCGACGGCGCGGGCGAACTGCGGATCCTCTGGCGGATCATGATCCCGCTGTCCAAACCGGCGATCGCGACCGTGACGCTGCTGTCGTTCGTCGGGACCTGGGGCGAGTACATCGATCCGCTGATCTATCTGCGCTCGACGGAGAACTACACGATCCCGCTCGGCATCTCGTTGTTCCGCGGCCAGTACTCCGACGACTACAACCTCATGATGTCGGTGTCCATCCTCGCGCTGGTGCCGGTCATCGTGGTGTTCCTGGCGGCGCAGAAGTATTTCATCAGGGGCATCATGCTCACCGGCATGGCGGGGAGGTAGGCCCGGCCGTTTTCGAAACGTTGCGAAACGGACCGGCGCTCCTTCACCCCGCCCAGGCCTCCTTGCCGGTGGTGACCGGCCCGCCGGTCCGCACTGATTCCCCGATGGCGAGGCTGATCAGGTGGTCCTGGCAGGCCTCGGCGAGCGGGTACGGCGGCGGGCCCTCCTGGCGGGCCCAGGCGCCCGTGCGCTCGAGGAGGTCCGCGACCGCGATGTCGTCGTCGGACCGGGAGGTGCCCTCGAACGGATTGCGGTAGACCACCCGCCCGTCGAAGCTGATGTGCTTGAGGTCGCGCAGCTCCAGGTTGAGGTCGACGCCGGTGTCTCGCCGGACCAGCGCGGACTCCACCGGCGTCGTGGGGTCGACCAGCCGGACCACCCGGTCGTCGACCAGCTCACCCATCGAGCCGCGCACCACGATGCGCCGCATCCGCAGCGGATTCCACCACTGGTTGTCGGTGAAGTCGTACAGGCCCATCCTGCCGCCGAAGTCGAGGGTGGCGATGGTCGTGGTGGCCCGCCGGGGCGTGTCGTCACCGCTCCACCCGCCGAACCCCAGCGGGTCGGCGAGCGGCGCCTCGAACGCGCCCGCGCGCACCTCGGCGGCGTCGAACCCGATGCCCAGCAGGCCGCGGATCAGCGACACCGCGTGGTAGAGGTGGGTCGAGGAGATCTGCACCGAGGTCGGCTCGCCGATCACGCCTTCCCTGACGAGCGCCAGCCGGGCCGCGTGCCCGGGCATCAGCAGGTACTGCTCGGCCACCTGGACCAGGCCGGTGCCGCCGACGTCCCGCCACAACGACCGCAGCCCGGCCAGGTCGGGCGCGGGCGGCGTCTCCGCGAGGACCGGCATCCCGTGCCCGGCCACCTCGCGGATCGCGTCCGGCATCGCGGCCCACGGCACCGCCGCGGCGAGGTAGTCGGGCCGCTCGTGCCGGAGCAGCTCGTCGATCGTGCGGAAGGTAGGCACGCCCCACTCGGCGGTCAGCTCGCTCCCCCGATCCGCGCTGCGGGTCACGACACCGCCGACCCGCAGCCGGTCCGGCATCGCGGCGGCCAGCCGCAGGAAGAACCTGGTCCGCCGTCCGCTGCCGATCGCGCCGAACGTCGTGGTCATGGAAGCCGGACCTCCTCGGGGGCGGGAAGCGATCTCGTGCCCGACCAGCGTACCCGGGGAGCCCCGCCGCCTCCCCGTCCCTCGGCGGGCCTGACTCAGGGTGGATAACGACTGTGAACACAATCCAAACGAGCAGGCATCGGATGGCCTCACCCGCAAGAATCGGCGGAGACCGTAATCTAGGAGGTTCCCTGTGCGCGCCGTTTTCACCGCCGTGCTCGCGACGCTCATCCTGTTGGCCACCGGGGTCAGTCCGGCCGGCGCCGCATCGTCCCGATCGTCCTTGCCCGGCGGAAAGGCCAACTTCGTGGTCACGCAGGGCTTCCTGCGGGCCGCGTCCACGCAGAACTGGGTGCGTCTGGCCACGTACCAGTTCAAGGCCAACGGCACGGTCAGCGCCAGCGGCTACCTCTGGTGGCAGCGCAACCCCGAGGGCAGGCAGGCCACCGGGGTCGTCCCGGACTCGAGCTGCGCGACCAAGGCGGGCGGCTCCAGCACCCGGGTACGCGCCTGCGACGTGCTGACCGCCCCCGGCTTCACCGGCGGCCCGGACGAATCCCGCACCGGCACGTACACCGTGGCCGGCAACGTGGTGAGCATCAGATGGAAGATCGCCCAGAAGTGGACCGAGAAGTGGCAGGTGCAGGCGTCGCCTGACGGCAAGCTCGCCCAGCTGAAGTTCGCGGCCAGCGACCTGGCCACCAACGGCTACGGCTACGGGAGCAACGCCTCGTTCGGCACCCGCCGCGCGATGAGCTCCGTGCGCGCCTTCGGCGGCACGCTCAAGCAGGACCTGATCTCCTGGTCGCGCAACACCATCGTGAGGTCCGACGGCCAGACCTTCAAGCAGTCCTCCTTCCGCAGCTGCGCCACCACGACCTGGTGCCTGACCTACCTGCAGCCGTCCTCCCCGGGCGCCTGCCAGAAGGCCGGCGGCTGCCCCAACTTCGGCGGCGGCACCCGCGCGAACGTCAGCTCCATCCAGTACTACCTCACCAAGATCTCCAACCAGGACCGCCGCGACACCATGTGGCACTGGTGCACCTGCCTGGCGATGGAGAGCAAGACGTTCTGCTACTCGGGCAACTCGCACATCAAACCGATGATGCAGATCATCGATGACAGCGGGGCCTTCCGCGGCTGGGTCGGCGCCGAGGCCTCCTTCTACAACGGGTCCAGGAGCAAGGACATGATGGCCGTCTTCCGCATCTCCGACTTCCGCTGACGCGGGCGCGCCGACGCGGCCGCCCGGCGGTCGCGTCGGCGCCGGATCCGGCAGGCCATCGCTCCTGACAACCGTGTGTCACGGAGTTGTAAAGCATAATTCGCGGCAACCGATCGAACTGCTCCTCATGGTCTCCCGTATCTCCCGGAGACCGGACTTCCACCCGGGTCATGAGACTTGAAGGAGCAACAGATGCGGAATCCGCTCGGGGGAAGACGACTCAGTTCGTGGCGAGCGGCCGTTTCCTTAGGGGGAAGCATCGCACTTGTTCTGGCCGGCTCCTCGTTGCCCGCGCACGCGGGCACGGCAGCGGCGGCGCAGACCATCGTCTGCCCGAGCGTGGCGGACAAGCTCCCCGAAGTACCGGCTGCGGCCAGGGCTGAGGTCGATCGAAACCTCGCGCTCCTGGAAACCCAGATCCAGGAGGCCAACAAGCGACTCGCCCGCTCAGCGGGAGAAGGAGGCCCCAACTTCGTCCAGAACGCCATCCTCGGCCCGCTGGCCGACAAGCGCGCCGCCACCCTCGACCGCATCGCCATCGCGATCGGCCGCGTCGGCCAGCGCCCCAACGGCCTCAACGCCCTGTCCACCTGCAGGCTCAACGGCACCGCCGGGAACGGCGGCAATGGCGGGAACGGCGGCAATGGCGGGAACGGGGGCAATGGCAACGGCGGCAACGGCTCGCCCACCCAAGCGCCGAATCCGGGGAACACGGCGAAGCCGACCCAGGGAACGGGGTCGGGGTCCGGGCAGACCATCGTCTGTCCCAGCGTCGCGGACAAACTCCCCGAAGTACCCGCGGCCGCCAAGGCTGAGGTCGATCGAAACCTCGCACTCCTGGAAACCCAGATCCAGGAGGCCAACAACCGACTCGCCCGCTCAGCGGGAGAAGGAGGCCCCAACTTCGTCCAGAACGCCATCCTCGGCCCGCTGGCCGACAAGCGCGCCGCCACCCTCGACCGCATCGCCATCGCGATCGGCCGCGTCGGCCAGCGCCCCAACGGCCTCAACGCCCTGGCCACCTGCAGCCTCGGCAACGGCGGCAATGGGGGCAACGGCGGAAATGGCGGTAACGGGGGCAACGGCGGGAACGGCGGAAATGGAGGCAACGGCGGGAATGGCGGCAACGCCTCGCCCAGCCCCCAGCCGAGCGACGGTCAGGGCGACGGCGGCCAGGGCAACAATGACATCGGGCCCTTCCCCCAGGACTTCGTCGACATCCGGCAGGTCCAGCCTGGCCAGTCCAACCTCAACAACTTCGGGCAGGCCGGCCGGAACGGCTCCCGCGGCACCTTCGTCTCCCAGTGCGGAAGGAACGAGAACCGCCACAACAACTCTGACAACTTCATCGTCACCCCCGGTGTGAGCGACGGGGCGCACCACCTCCACGACTACGTGGGCAACCTGTCGACGGACGGATTCTCCACCGACGAGAGCCTCAGCGCGGCGGGCACGACCTGCCAGCGGGGCGACCTGTCCGCGTACTTCTGGCCCGTGCTCAGAGACCGCACGTCGAACGAGAACGCCGACGACGAGCACGGCAACATCGGCCGGGTGCTGACGGCCCGCTCCGTGCAGCTCCAGTTCCGCGGCAACTCGTCCTCCCAGGTCGTGGCCATGCCGAGGTTCCTCAGGCTGATCACCGGTGACGCCAAGGCCGCGACGAACGGCGGGGCCAACGCGCGTGCCGCGTGGACCTGCACGGGATTCCAGAACCGCGTCACCGACAAGTACCCGCTGTGCCCGCGCGGCAGCCAGGTCGTCCGGATCCTGGACTTCCCCAGCTGCTGGGACGGGCAGAACATCGACAGCGCCAACCACCGCACGCACGTGGTCTTCCCCGGCCAGAACGGCGCCTGCGCCCAGGGCACCCAGGCGGTTCCCCAGCTGCGCATGACCCTCGCCTACTCGGTGCCGCAGGGTCAGTCGTTCGCCGTGGACGCCTTCCCTGAGCAGAAGCACAACCCGATCACCGACCACGCCGACTTCGCGAACGTCATGCCCGACAACCTGATGCGCACCGTCGTCGACTGCATCAACCGGGGCCGCCGCTGCTGATCTGAACCACGCCGTATCACCGGCCGGACCACTCTTCGCGGGGTGGTCCGGCCGTCCGGCTGTCAGCCGGTGGCGAAGCGCTCGGGGCGGAACTCCTCCAGGAGGGGATGCCTGGCGCCGGTGAGCACTTCGTGGGCGGTCAGCTCGCCCGCGATGAGCCCCAGCGTCGCACCCGAGTGGGTGAAGGCCACGTGGCAGCCGGGCACCGCCTCCAGCTCGCCGAACACCGGCTCGCCGTCCCCCGGAACGGGCTTGCGCCCGAGCCGCCACGACGCCGCCTGGAGGGGGACCTCCCCCTGGAGCAGGGCTGCGGCCTCGGCGACGAGCTCCTTGACGTACCTCTCGTCGATCGAGCAGGAGCCGTCCTCGTGCTCGACGATGTGCTCCTCGTACCAGGAGTGGTCGATCGCGAACGTCGAGCCGGGGTTGGGGCGCATCGCGGCGCGCGGGGTGTTCAGCACCGTGACGGCCGCTGTCTCGACCGGCTCCGTGACGACGAGCATGGACAGCGGGGACGCGTCCGGCAGGTCCACGCCGAGCTCCGCGACGACGGAAGGGGTCTGCGCGCCGCAGGCGACCACGACCGCGTCGCCGCGCCAGGACGTGCCGTCGGCGGTGCGGACGCCGCGGGCCCGGCCCTCCTCCACGGTCACCGAGCAGCGGCCGGCGCCGGTCACGAGGCGTCCCCCGCGGCGGATCAGCTCGTCCGCGAGCTCCTGGATCAGGTGCGGCAGGGAGACCCAGCCCTCACCGGGGTTGTGGATCGCGAGCCGGCCGGGCGCGCCCGCCCGGACGCCGTCCACCCGGCCGCCGACGTCCGCTCGGTCGAGGAGGTGGGAGTCGTAGCCACGGGCGAGCTCGTGCTCGTGCCGGGCGCGGGTCGTCTCGGCGCCGTCGGGTGTCGTCCACCACAGGCCGCCGTCGAATCGCAGCCACTCCAGGGCCGGGTCGGCGGCGAACAGGGTGCGGTAGCGGTCGATGCCGAGCAGGCGCAGGAAATGGTACGGGCCGGACCGCACGCCCGCCGAGTTGAGCCAGGACAGCGAGCGTCCCGACGCCCCGCTGGCCAGCTCCGCCTCGGTGACCAGGACGACCTCGGCGCCACCGCGTGCGAGGTGCACGGCGGTGGACACGCCGAGGATGCCGCCCCCGAGGACGACGACGCGCCGGGACGCGGTGTGATCTGTCACGTGACTCCTCACTTCTTGGCGTAGGCATGAGCGCGCTCGATGACGTCCAGGACGTCGACGGCGTCGCGGGGATCGACGGGCAGGTCCGCGCCGTCGCGCAGGGCGAGGGCGAGCAGGCGGTAGAACTCGGCGTAGGCCCCGCGCTCGGGCTCGACGGGGGTCGTCGCTCCGCCGTGGCCCAACCGGCCCCAGCATTCCTCGGGCTCACGTCCGAAATCCGGGTCGGCGGGGCTCATCCCGGCTTTCAGCGCGGCCTCCTGACCGTCCAGCCCGTGTTTGACGTAGCCGTCGCGCGAGCCCAGAACCCGGAACCGAGCGCCGGGCAGGGCCGCGACGCTGCTCATCGTCAGCCGCGAGCTCGTGCCGCCTTCGTGCCGGAGGAGCACGACCGTGTCGTCGTCGGCGTCGCAGCCGCCGCGCGGGTCGCGGCGGTTGACCTCGGCCAGGACCTCCGTCACGGGGCCGAACAGGTGCAGGGCCTGGTCGATCAGGTGGGTGCCCAGGTCGAAGAGGATGCCGCCGCCGTCGGCGATGCCGGTGTCGCCCTTCCAGCCGTCGAGCCCGTCCGGGCGCCACCATTCGAAGCGGGACTCGAAGGCGTGGACCGTGCCCAGCCGCCCGTCCGCTATCAGGCGCCGCAGGGTGCGGAAGTCGGCGTCCCAGCGGCGGTTCTGGAACACCGTGACGCGGCGGCCCAGCTCGGCCGCCAGCGCGATCAGCTCCCGCCCTTCGGCGGCGGTCGGCGTGAAGGGCTTGTCGACCACGACGTCCAGCCCCGCCCGCAGGGCGTTCGCGGCCAGCTCGGCGTGCGTCGGCGGCGGCGTGCCCACGACGACGAGGTCCAGGTCGGAGGCGTGGGCGGCGACGGCGTCGGCGGTCGCCGCGACCGTGGCGGCCGGGTGGGCGGCGCACGCCGCCGCCTGGCGCTCCGGATGGCCCGTGACGATGAGACGCAGGTCGTACGCCGGGTCGGCGGCGAGGAAGGGCGCGTGGAAGAAGCGTCCGGCCGTGCCGAAGCCGAGGACGGCGACGCGAATCGGGGAGTCGTTCCGCATGTCGTCCTCAGTCCTTCAGTCCGTAGGCGTCGCGGGCGGTCTCAGCGGAGATGACGCCCTCGCGCAGGTCCTTCTCGACCAGTCCGGGCGCCCGGCGCGACGGCGGCCCGTACCCGCCGGCACCCGGGGTGGTGATCGTGACGACGTCGCCAGTTTTGAGCACCGTGTGCCCGTGGTCGATGGGCCGGGCGCCCTCGCTGACCGCCCAGCCGCCGCTGGCGCCGGGCCCGCCGCCGAACAGCCCCCAGGGCCGGGACCGGTACCGGGTGCCGTCCAGCCAGAACCCGATGCCGTCGGCCTCGGCCCGTACCACGCGCCTGATGGCCATGCCGCCCCGGAACTCGCCGACGCCGCCGGATCCGTCGATCAGCTCGTAGGCCTCCACCGTCAGCGGGTACTCCTGTTCGAGGCTCTCGACCGGCAGGTTGCTGGTGTTGGTGACGTGGACCTGCACGCCGTCGAGGCCGTCCTTGGTGGCGCGGGCGCCGGATCCGCCGCCGACGGTCTCCAGGTAGACGAAGTATCTGCCGGTCCGCGGGTCGAGCCCGTCGAAGTGGAAGCCGGTGTTCGAGCCGTTGTGCGCGGCCGTGACCCGGTCGGGCAGCGCGGGGGCGAGGGCGCCGTGAATGAGGTCCACGACCCGCTGGCAGGTCTCGGTACGGGCGTTGACCGCGGCGGGGGCGACGGCGTTCAGGATGCTGCCGCGGGGCGCGTCGATGTGGATCGCCCGGATGACGCCCGCGTTGGGCGTGATGTCGGGGTCGATGAGCGTTTTCACGGCGTAGTACACCGTGCTTTCGAGCGCGCCGTACACCATGTTGACGCTCGCCCGAACCTGCGGCGGGTTGCCGGAGAAGTCGAAGAAGAGCTCGTCGCCGCGCACCTTGATCGCCACGCGGAGGGTGAGCTCCTCGTCGAGTTCGGGGCAGTCGAACCGGTCCTCGAACGTATAGAAGCCGTCCGGGACCTCGCGGATGGCGGCCCTGGTCTGGCGGTCGGCGTGGTCGAGCAGCGCCTGCGCGGCGGCGGCCATCGTCGGGATCGAGTGCCGCGCGCACAGCTCCCGGTAGCGGATGACCGCCGCCCGGTTGGCCGCCAGCTGGGCCTGGAAGTCGGACCGGCGCTCGTCGGGCACCTGGCAGTTCAGCAGGATCAGGTCGAACAGGTCCGTCTGCAGTTCTCCCGCGCGCACCAGGCGTACCGGTGGGATGCGCAGGCCCTCCTGGAAGATGTGCGCGTGCCCGCGGTCACCGAAGTCGGCGTGGTGGGCCAGGTTCGCCGCCCAGGCCACCAGCCGGCCGTCGGCGAAGATCGGGCAGGCGAGCACGATGTCGGGAATGTGGGTTCCGCCGCCGCTGTGGGGATCGTTGGCGACGAACGTGTCCCCGTCGGCGATCTCGCCGACGGGGTAGCGCTCCACGATCTTCCCGACCACGCCCATGAGGACGCCGAGGTGGGCCGGATTGTGCTCGCCCTGCGCGATCAGCCGGCCCTCAGCGTCGAAGAACCCGGCGGTGCAGTCGCGGCGTTCCTTGATGTTCGTGCTGTACGCGGCCCGCACCATGGTCTCGACCATCTCCTCCACGATGGAGGCGAGGGCCGCTCCGATGACCTCGACGGAGATCGGGTCCAGCGGGGTCGTGTCGGTGGTGTTCATGACGCTCCGGGTGCTCACAGGTGGATGACGAGGTTGCGCTGGGCGTCGACCTTCGCGGTGGAGCCGGGCAGGACGAGGGTGGTGGTGTCCATCTGCTCGACGATCGCGGGGCCTTCGATCACCGTCCCGGGCGCGAGCGCCGCCCGGTCGTGGACCAGGCACTCGTGGAAACCGCCCAGCTCAGGGAGGTAGACGGCGCGCTTGCGGGGCTGCTCGCCCTCGGGGCGGGCGCCGACGACCGGGCTCGACGACGGCCGCGCGTCGATCTCGCCCCAGGCCTGTACGCGGAACGTCACGGCCTGGACGGGGTTGCCAGGGTTGGCATAGCCGTAGGCGCGCTCGTGCGCCGCGGCGAAGTCGTCGAGCACCGTGACCACGCTCTCCGCGGTGACCTGCCCGGCGGGGAAGTCGATGGTCAGCTCGTGGTTCTGGCCCGCGTAACGGAGATCCACCTGGCGGCGCGTGCCGCGGGCCGGCTCGTCGATGTCGCTCGACTCGAACCACCGCTCCGCCTGCGCGTCCAGCTCGGCGAAGACCGCCGCGACGTCACCCACCGACGAGTCCGCCCCGGCGTCGCCCGCCGACGAGTCCGCCCCGGCGTCGCCCACTGACGCGGTCGCCATCCCGGACGCCAGCGGCATGACCGCAGTGCGTGAGAAGTCGCTCCTGACGTCGGTGAGCAGCAGGCCGAGCGCCGACAGCGCCCCCGGCGACTCGGGCACGAGGATGGTCTTCATGCCGAGCTCCGCCGCCAGCCGGGAGGCGTGCAGCGGGCCGGCGCCGCCGAAGGGCACCATGACGTAGTCGCGTGGATCGTGCCCGCGCTGGACCGAGATGACGCGGATCGCCCGGGCCATGTTGGCGGTGACCACCCTGATGATGCCCTGCGCCGTGTCCTCGACGCTCAGGCCGAGCTCGGCGGCCAGCGTGCCCACCGCCCGGCGCGACGCCTCCCGGTCGATCTTCATCCGCCCGCCGAGGAAATACTCCGGGTTCAGGACCTGCAGGACGACGTTCGCGTCGGTGACCGTCGGCAGGTCCCCGTGGCCGTAGCAGGCGGGACCGGGGAAGGCTCCGGCGCTCTTCGGGCCCACCTTGAGCAGGCCGCCGCTGTCCAGGCGCGCCACAGAACCGCCGCCGGCGCCGACGGTGTGGATGTCGAGCATGGCCGTGCGGATCGCGCGTCCGTCCAGGTCCAGCCCGGAGCTGGTCCTGGGGGTGCCGTCCCGGACGAGGGAGACGTCGGTGGACGTGCCGCCCATGTCGAAGGTGATGAGGTCCGGATGCCCGGCCGCGGTCGCGAGGCGCGCCGCGCCGACGACTCCCGTGCTGGGGCCGGACAGGACCATGCGAACGGGGTACTTCTCGGCCTCGGCGAAGGACACCACGCCGCCGTTGCTCTGGGTGACGTACGGCTGCGTCGCCAGCCCCTTCCGGCCCAGTCCCTCCCGCAGCCGGGCCAGGTACCCGGAGACCTTCGGGCCGAGGTAGGCGTTGGCGACCACGGTCGACAGCCGCTCGTACTCGCGGAACTCGGGCAGCACCTCCGACGACAGGGAGACGTAGGCGCCGGGGAACTCCTCCTCGATCCACCGCGCGAGGTGCCGCTCGTGGTCGGGCAGGACGTAGCTGTAGAGCAGGCACACGGCGACGGCCTCGACCCCCTGCTCGCGCAGCCGGCGGATCTGCTCGCGGACCTCGTCCTCGTCGAGCGGCGTGCGTACGGTGCCGTCGTGCCTGACCCGTTCGGTGACCTCGAGGCGCAGATCGCGCGGCACGAGGGGGGCGGGTTTGTCGGCCTGGAGGTCGTACAGCCTGGGCCGGCGGCCGCGGGCCAGCTCCAGCAGGTCACGGAAGCCGCGGGTGGTCAGCAGACCCGTCCGAGCGCCGGTCTCGGTCAGGAGCGCGTTGGTGCCGACGGTCGTCCCGTGCGCGAAGTAGGAGATGTCGCCGAACCCTCCGCCGCCGGCGGTACGCAGCAGTTCGGCGACTCCGTCGATGATCGCCTTCCCCGGGTCCTCCGGGGTGCTGGAGACCTTGAAGACGCGTAGCTCGTTGCGTTCGGTGTCGTAGAGACAGATGTCGGTGAAGGTGCCGCCCGTGTCGACACCGATGCGAAGGGCCATCGCCTTCGTTTCCTCTCGCGCCGGAGTTCGGCAGATACTCGTGGGAGAACGTTCTCTGAACGTAGCCACTGATGCGCGGCAGCGTCAAGGACGGGTCCGGCTGCGCTAGGGAGCGCAGCCGCGGATGCCCGGAGCTAGGCGGCGCTCAGGAGCGCAGCCGCGGGCGCCGGAACTAGGCGGGCGGCGCCGCGATCGAGCCGCGCACGACCAGGGAGGACTGCAGGATCGTCTCGCTGGGAGCGCTGCGCGGCCCCGGACCGGACAGCCGGCCGAGCAGGACCGTGCCGGCGGCGGCGCCGAGGTCGTAGGCCGGCTGCGCGACCACCGACAGCTGCGGGCGCACCAGCGTGCTCCATTCGTGGTCGTCGAAACCCATCAGGCTGACGTCCTCGGGACAGCGCCGATCGCCGTCCATGATGGCCCGGAAGGCTCCCCCGGTCATCACGTTCGTGGTCGCGAAGATCGCCGTCACGTCCGGCCTCGTGACGAGCAGGTCGCGGACCCGTTCGCAGGCCGCGTCGGCGTCGTCGCAGCGCAGGACCCATCCCGGGTCGCAGGTGACGCCCGCCTCGTCGAGCGCGTCCAGGTAGCCCTTGAACCGCAGCGAGCTGGGAAACTCCGCCGAGGCCCTGCGCCGCCGGGGCGCGCCGCCCCCGCCGCCGCCCCTGCCGCCACCTTCGCCGCCGCCCTCGCCGGACGTGGCCGAGGTCACGACCGCGACCGCGCGATGCCCCAGGCCCAGGAGGTGGCTCACGGCCCGCTGCGCGGCCGCCCGGTTGTCGAGCAGCACCGCGTCGACGGCCCCGGCGCCGTCGTTGCGGCGGTCGAGCAGGACCAGCGGGACGCCCGCCTCGCGGACCCGCCGGAGGTGGCCGCCCTCGGAGACGCTGGCCGAGGCGACGATCATGCCGTCGACGCGCTTGGCCATCAGCGCCTCCACCGCCGAGCGCTCCCTGGCCAGCTCCATCCTGGTGCTGACCAGCAGCATCTCGTAGCCGGCGGCCCGCGCGCGGTCGGAGATCCCGTTGACCGCGCGGGCGAAGAAGGGGTTTTCGATGTCGCTCACCACCACGCCGATGACGCGGGTCGAGCCGGTCACGATGCTGCGCGCCACGTCGTTGGCCCGGTAGCCCAGGCGCCTCGCCGAATCCTGCACCCGCCGCACCAGCTCCGGCGACGGGGTGCCGTAACCGCCCAGCACCCGCCCGGCCGTGGCGGGCGACACGCCGGCGTCACGTGCGACATCGATGATCGTCGGTCGCCCAGCGGCCACGTCGTGCGCCTCCCCCGATCCGATGGTGGCGGCCCGTCCACTGCCTCGACGATCATCGTAGCGGCCCGCACTTGAATACTAGGTGACGAGTGCTTGACACATCGTCACGCCGATTCTAGCTTCTTTGGAGAACGTTCTCCCAGCAGCTACCGGACGGCTCCCACCGCAGTCCGTCACCGGCCGGACGTGGCACGTGCCACGACGGCCCGCATCCGCCGCGTCAGGCGTCCACCAGCGAAGACTACCGGCGCCGACCGGCTCGCCCGCGCCGGCGGGCACTTCGGCCACCCCCACCACCTCGCCGCCGCATCCACCGTTTCACGAGGAGACCTCATGAGCACTCCCGTAGCCAACGACCCGGACGTCGTCCGCACACCGCAGGCTCGCCGGCGCCTGTTCGCCTCCACCATGATCGGCAACGCCGTCGAGTACTACGACTTCACGCTGTACGGGACGCTCGCCGCGGTCATCGCCTCGCACTTCTTCCCCGAGGGGGAGACGACGGCCGCCCTGCTGGCGGCGTACGTGGGGGTGGCGCTCTCCTACTTCATCCGGCCTCTCGGCGCGATGGTCCTCGGCCCGCTGGCGGACCTGAAGGGCAGGCGGCCCGTCCTCGTCCTCACCATCGTGCTGATGACGGTCGGCACGGCGGGCATCGGGCTGCTGCCGACGTACGCGGCCGCCGGGGTCGTGGCGCCGGCCCTGCTGCTGACCGCGCGGATCGTGCAGGGCCTGGGCGCTAGCGTGGAGTTCACGACCGCGGCGAACTTCCTGCTGGAGCACGAGGACCGGCGCCGCCGCAACTACGTGCTGGGCACCCTGAACTCCACCGCCTCGATCGGCTCGTTCCTCGCCGCCGGGGTGGCGTTCCTCCTCACCCAGAGCATGTCGTCGGAGTCCTTCGCGAGCTGGGGCTGGCGGATCCCGTTCCTGCTGGCGATCCCCCTGTCCGCGGTGGCCGTCTACATCCGCAAGCGGCTGAGCGAGAGCCCCGAGTTCGAGGCGGTGCAGCGCCTGGCCGAGCAGCAGAAGGTGCCCCAGACCCCGCTGCGCACGGCGGTGCGCTACTACTGGCCCGACATGCTGCGCTCGATCGGCCTGAGCGCCGGCCAGCGGATCGGGTCCTTCGTCATCCAGGCGTACTTCGTCACCGCGCTGATCAGCGCCGGTTTCCCCACCTCGCTCGCCCTGCTGGCGTCGATGATCACGTACGTGGTGGGCCCCGTGCCGAGCATCTACGGCGGATACCTCGCCGACAAGTACGGCGCCCGCGTGCCCCTGCTCATCGGCTACGGGCTGTTCATCCTGCTGACGGTGCCCACGTTCATCGGCATCGGCAGCGGTTCGATCCTCATCGCCGTGCTGGCGGTCGTGGGCTTCACCATCATCAACAACCTCATCTCGGCGCCGATGATGGCGGCCGCCATCCTGAGCTTCCCCTCGGAGGTCCGTTCCAGCGCGGCGGCCCTGAACTTCAACGTCTCGACCTCGCTCATCGGCTCCACCGCCGGCCTCGTCGCCGTCTGGCTGCACGACATCACGCAAAGCGACGTGACCTTCGGCTGGTACATGACCGGGTTCTGCCTGCTCTCCTTCCTGATCGCCGTCTTCGCGCTCCCGACCGGCGCCCGCCGCGAACTCCCCGTGAGCCTCCTGGCCGACCGGAAGTGACCGGCCGCCGCGAGCTGCTGAGCCAGGAGGTACGCCAGAGGACCGCCGTACCCGCGCCGCAGCCACGTCCGGCCACGCGGGCGACCCGCGGAAACGAAGGACTTTCGCCTCTAACGCAGAGTCGTCACCGGCAGGGATGTTGAGGGTATGCAGCTCGATGCGTCCGGACTTCAGGTGCTCTCCCGCGAGGAGTGCCTCGGCCTGCTGTCCACGACCCCGATCGGCCGGATCGTGTTCACCGATCACGCTCTGCCGGCCGTGCAGCCGGTCAACTTCCACCTCGACGGCCATTCCATCGTGATCCGGACCTCGATGGATTCCAAGCTGGCGACCGCCACCCGGCACTCCGTGGTGGCCTTCGAGGCCGACGAACTCGATCCCGAGCTGCGTACCGGCTGGTCTGTCACGGCGGTTGGGCAGGCGCGGCCCGTGACCGACCCGGACGAGATCGACCGGCTGGCGGCGCTGCCCCTGTCGACGTGGGCGCCGGGCAACCGGGACCAGTACATCGTGGTCGACGCCGCGCAGGTGTCCGGCCGGCGTATCACCCACTGAACCGGCACGCCTTTTGCGCATTTGACGAATCCAGGAAAAAGCGCGGGATTCAGCTCAAGACAACCGGCAACACTACAGTCAGTAATAGTCAGTCACAATCCGTAATCGGGGTGAAGTGATGCGCAAAGTGATCATTCTGACTGTGGCCGTCGCCGCCGCTGCCGCGCTGACGATGGTGGGTCTGGGGGTCCTTCGAGACGGCTCTCGTTCCCCCAAAGCCCGCTCCTGACAGCGGACCGGACGACGCCGAACGCGTGAGTCCCGCAGTTCGCGTCGCGAGCTGCGGGCACGGAGGCAGGCGGGGAGGCGGGGTCGCCGCTTGCGGGGTGCCCGCGCGAGCACGGCCCGCGGGTCAGTACGGCCTGCCGGTCAGTTCCGCATCTCGCACGGCATGCTCCAGCCGCCGAACCAGTCGGCCAGATAACGCTGCATCCGGAACATCTCGGCATGCCGGGCATCGCGCACCTTGGTGACAAAGCCAACGGCCTCGGGGTGCCGCGCCTGCCCGGACACCAGCAGCTGCTGGGACATCGTGACCGTCACCATGTGATGCGGGATCATGTCGCGCAAGAACGCGTTGTCCAGCGCGTCGCCCGACAGCTCGGACAGGTCGCGGATCATCGGCTGGTGGCCGATCGCCGCGCCCGAAAGTCCTGGGTACCACCGGTCCAGCCAGGCTCTCATCGTGGCGATGTCGGCCTGCTGCGTCTCGACGATCGAAGCCCCGAGAGCCCGCATCTGCGGCCGGTCCGAACGTTGCAGCTGCCGGGCCGCCGCCACGGCCTCCTGATCGTGAGCGACCATGTGGGCCAGATAGCCGCCCTCGTCACCCACGTTCATGCCGCGCGTGGACCCCTCCGACCCCGTCGCGCCCCGATCCGCCGGTGTGGCGTTCCGCTGCTCGACGATGGCCTGCTGGGCGATGCCGGTGGCGGTGGCGGCAAGACCGGTCACGGCCGCGGCCCCCAGGGCCGCGCCGGCCGCGATCCCCACCACTGCCGAACGATTCATCAAGGGCTCCCCCGTGTCAGATTCCCCTTTCTGATCCATGTTCGGGGTTGCCCGCCGTGCGGCACAGAGCCTTACGCCCCGTACGGGTGGGACCAACGTCCTTTGACCTCGGCTCCGGCCTCACAGCGGGATCTGCCAGCGCAGCCGGGTTCCTCCGTCTTCGGGGGTCTCCAGCTCCGCGGTGCCGCCCAGGCCGGTGGCACGCTCCTCGATGTTGCGCAGGCCGCTGCGGCGTCCCGTCTCTCCCAGGCCGACGCCGTTGTCGGTGACCGCCAGGACGAGCTCGGAGCCCTCGACCTCGACGAGGACGTCGGCGCGGGTCGAGCGGGAGTGGCGGACCACGTTGGACAGGGCCTCGCGCAACACGGCCAGCAGATGGTCGGCGACCGGTTCGGGCACCATCGCGTCGATCTGCCCTTCCATCCGCAGGCCCGGCATGAAGCCCAGATGGCCCGCGGCGCCCTCCACCAGCTCCACGATCTGCGTCCGCAGGCTGGGCGCGGCCCCCTCGCCGGAGGCCTGCAGCGCGAAGATGGACGAGCGGATCTGCCGGATCGTCTCGTCCAGCTCGTCGATCGCGTACTGCACCCGCTTGGCCGCCTCCGGCCGCTCCACCAGCCGGATCGTGCTCATCAACGTCATCGCCGTCGCGAACAGCCGCTGGATGACCACGTCATGCAGATCCTTGGCGATGCGGTCGCGGTCCTCCAGCAGGCCCAGCCGCTCGGCGTCCTGACGCGTCTCGGCCAGCTCCAGCGCGATCGCCGCCTGCCCCGCGAACGCCTGCAGCACCTGCTCGTTCCCGCCGGTGAACGGCAGCCGCCCGCTCCGCTTGGCCAGCACCAGCACCCCGCGCACGTTCGGCGCGCCACCGAGCGGCACCAGCATCACCGGCCCGTACCCCATCCGCCGCAGCGGCGAGCCAGGGCGGGGGCCGCTCTGCATGTCCGTGTCGGATATCGGCTCTCCCTGGGTGAACACGTCGCCCGCGAGCGTCTCCGACACCACGAAGACGGCGCCCACCAGCTCCTCCGCACCCTCGCCGTCCGCGAACTCCACGATCAGCGACTGCCTCGTCGGCTCCGGTATGAGCACCTCGACCAGGTCGGCGTCGGTCAGCTCACGGGCGCAGGCCGCGATCAGGCTCAGCACCTGACGCGGGTCGGCGCCGGACAGCAGCCGGGTGGTCACCGTGGACGACGCCTGCAGCCAGGTCTCCCGCTGCCGGGACACCTCGTACAGGCGGGCGTTGTCCACGGCGACGCCGGCCGCGGTGGCCAGCGCCACGACGATGGCCTCGTCCTCCTCGTCGAACTCGCCGCCGCCGCGCTTCTCGGTCAGGTAAAGATTTCCGAAAACCTCGTCACGCACCCGGATCGGGACGCCGAGGAAGGTGCCCATCGGCGGATGGCCCGCCGGGAAGCCGTACGACTCCGGATGGTCGGAGATGCGGCCCAGCCTCAGCGGCCGCGCGTCCTTGATCAGCAGGCCGAGCAGGCCCAGGCCGTGCGGCCAGTGCTCGATCCTGGCGATCTCCTCCTCGGTCAGCCCGACCGGGATGAACTGGATGAGGGTGTTTTCGTGGCCGATCACGCCCAGCGCGCCGTAACTGGCGTCCACCAGCTTGGTCGCGGTCTCCACGATGCGCCGCAGCACCGTCTCCAGATCGAGCTCGCTGCCCACCGACACCACGGCCTCGAGCAGCACGTGCACCCGATCCCGGGTCGACAGCACGGCGTTGAGCCGCACCTGCAGCTCGGCCAGCAGCTCGTCGAGGCGTACGTGCGGCACCACCGGGTGATGCTCGCTCTCCACATCTCTCAGTGTCGCACCAGGTCAGGCAGGGTCTTCCACGCGGTGGGCGCAGGTTCCCCGGCCTTCCGTCAAGTGCCGAAAGACCTCTATGAAATGGGACTTCGTCCTTTACCTCGTCGGGACCATCGTTCCTGTCAGTCGTGCCGACCGTTGGATAGCGTCGTAAGCATGATTCGTGTGTTCCTCGTCGACGATCATGAGGTCGTCCGGCGGGGCGTGGCCGCGCTTCTGGAGTCCGAGGACGACATCGAGGTCATCGGGGAAGCCGGCACGGCCGAGTCCGCCGTCGCCCGCATCCCGGCGCTGAAGCCCGACGTGGCGGTGCTGGACGTGCGGCTGCCTGACGGCAGCGGGGTGGACGTGTGCCGGGAGATGCGTTCGAGGGTGCCGGGGCTGGCGTGCCTGATGCTGACGTCGTTCGCCGATGACGACGCGCTGTTCGACGCGGTGATGGCCGGGGCCTCCGGCTACGTGCTCAAGCAGATCCACGGCTCCGACCTGGTCGGCGCGGTCCGCACGGTCGCCTCCGGGCAGTCGCTGCTCGACCCGCAGACCACCGCCGCCATGCTGCAGCGGCTGCGCGAGCAGGCCGCCCGCAAGGACCCGCTTGCCGCGCTGTCGGACCAAGAACGGCACATCCTCGACCTGATCGGCGAGGGGCTGACCAACCGGCAGATCGGCGAAAGGTTGTTCCTGGCGGAGAAGACGGTCAAGAACTACGTGTCCAACCTGCTGGCCAAGCTCAACATGCAGCGCCGTACCCAGGCCGCCGCGCTGGCGGCGCGGCTGCGGGACGACCGTCACGAGTGACGTTCACGGCACGCTCTCCGGCGAGGGCGCCGGGGGAAGAACGGGTTCGAGGTGGAACATCCCGGTGACCACCTCGCGGGGCCCTTCGGCGGTCCTGAGCCGTCCGGCGACGGCCAGCAGCACGTCGTGGGCCGTGACCAGGCCGATCAGACCGCCGCCGTCGACCACCGGCACGGCGTCGCAACCGGCGTCCAGCATCGCCGTCGCGACCCGGGCCAGCGGGGTGTCCGGGCGCACCACCGGCCTGCGCTCGCACCCGAGCAACATCCGGACCTGACGGCTGGACTGCTCCTCCGGACCGCCTGACCAGGACGCCGCCACCTGCTCACGCGTCAGGATGCCGAACACGTGCCGCCCCTCGACGACCGGCAGGTGATGCACGTCGGCGCGGCGCATCAGCTCCCAGGCCATCAACGGCGACTCGTCCGGCTTGACCGCCACCAGGACACGACTCATCACCTGCTCGGCGGCCAGCGTTTCGACGGTCATGACTCCTCCTTCACGCGCGGCCGTACCACCGGGGCTTCCGGGCCACCTCCATCCTCGCCGCGGCGGGCCCTCCGCGCCCGGGGACGAAGTCCCGAATGGGGGTGACATTGGTCCTCATCCCTGACGGCCCGCACAGCGATCGGCACGCCGCCATGCGCACGGCGCGTGACGAGCGGCGCGTGACGAGCGGCGCGTGACGAGCGGCGCGTGACGAGCGGCGCGTGACGAGCGGGTGAAGGCCGTCTTTGGCAGGTGCCGGCTGTTAGCGCACCACGGCCACGGCGCAGCGGGCGTGGTGGAGCACCCCGTGGCTGACCGAGCCGAGCAGCGCCGAACGGATGACTCCGCGCCCGTGCGAGCCGACCACCACGAGCGCGGCCTGCGCCGACGCGGCCACCAGGGCGTCGACCGGGTGGGCGCGCCGCACGTCCTCGACCACCGCCACCTGCGGGTACGCTTCCCGGAACCGGGCGATCCTGGCGGCGACGGCCTGGTTGGCGGCGGCCGTGACGTCGTCGGGGTCGTAGTTGACCTGCGGCGCGTACAGCTGCACCGGCGGCTGCCAGGCGTGGAGCGCGCGCAACGTGCTGCCGCGCAGCTCGGCCTGGCGGAAGGCGAACTCCAGCGCGGGCTCGCACTCCGGCGAGTCGTCCACGCCGACCACCACCTCACCGCGTACGGACTCCAGCTCGGGCCGCACCACGACCACCGGGCAGTGCGCCTGACCGGCGACGTGCAGGCTCACCGAGCCGAGCAGGGCCCCCTCGAACCCGCCCAGCCCCCGGCTGCCGATGACGATCTCGGTCGCGTCCTTGGCCTGCTCGCGCAGAACGACCGCCGCGGGCCCCTCGACGATCTCCGTCGACACCTCGACGTCCAGCTGGCGATCTCCCGCCAGCTCGGCCGCGTCGTTCACGAGGGTCTGCGCCATGCGGTCGAGCACGTCCGGCTCGGGAGAAGCGTGGAACCTCGAAAAACGGTACGGATCATGGTTCACGGCGTGCACGATGCGCAGCGGCTCGTGCCTGCGCTGCGCGTCGTCCACCGCCCAGGCCACCGCGGCAAGCGACTCCGGCGATCCGTCGACACCTGCAATGATCATGTCGGCCTCCCCTTTCTCCCATCGCATCACCCGCGCCCGCGCCGCCCCAGGGCCATTAGTCCCTCATCGGCGGGCGTCAGTCGCGCCGGTTCAGGAGTTTGGGCAGGGCGGCCAGCGTCGCCCCGCCCGCGCCGCCGCCGCTGAGCAGGGCGCCCGGCCATTCCATGCCGGTGGCCAGGACGAGCGCGCAGGTGATCGCGGCGATCATGATCGTCAGAGTGAGCGTGAGCAGCTGACGCGTGGTGAACATCGGTCCTCTTTCCTCAGATGCGGTGGTCGGCCCAGAAGTCGATGAGCTCTTCGGGGGTGAGGTCCTCAGGGCGTACGGCGGGCGGAGTGCGTCCCGTCGCGAGCACCCAGGTCGTCAAGAGCGTGACCCGCAGTTGCTCGTCTGCCAGGCAGGGAGCGTCCGCGCAGTACGCGAGGCTTGACGGGCGAGCCGTGAGTAACGGCATAGGACGCTGGCCTCCCGAAGAGCGGCGATGAATGCGGCAACCATGTGTCTTCGGGAAGGCCGTCGGCCAGCGGTTCAAACGTGCTCGGACGGAGCCGTACAAATCAGAAAATGAACCGACAGGACGTAAACCTCCGCACTCTTCCGACATCGTCCGGACTCATCCGGATTTATCCGGCTATAGGTCGGGCGCCGGGCACGGCTCCTGGGGCTGGTGAGCTGGTGGCCGACTGGAGTGGTCACAGCGACCGGATGAGATGGAATCTGGAAAGTGTCCCGGACTGCGAGACTCTTTCTGGAAATATGGCGACAGAAGTTGACCTTCCGACGCCACCAAGGACGATGACTGACACTCTCCGGGCAGGAGCCCATCCCGCCTTCATAGCCGCGCTCATAGAGCTGCGGGAATCGGCCGGCCAGCCGAGCTATTCCCAGATGCAACGGCTGTCGCGCGCGCCGGGCATCCCCAAAGAACTGCCCGGGAGCACACTCAGCGACATCCTCAACGGCAAGCGGGAACGCCTGCCCGACTGGGGGCTGGTCGCCTCCTTCGTGATGGTCTGCCATCGCCACGCCGAGCTGACCGGCCTGCCCACGGACGCCCTGGACACCGTGGAGCAGTGGCAGGCCCGCTGGCGCGCCGCCAGGAACGAACCGTCCCGGCCCCACGCCACCGGTTCGTACGACCTCTACCGGACACCCGCAGAGGAGGCCGAGCGGCGCACGAGCAGAACCGTCGCGCGCCTGGTCCGCCTGGCGGGCGACGGCGACACCGAGTCCGCCTACCGCCTGGCGATCATCCACCTGCTGACCGGCGAGTCCGCCCAGGCCCGCTACTGGATCCACGCCGCCGTGCAGCAGCGTCATCCCGACGCCGAAGCCCTCGCCGGAAACCCGCGTCCGATCGAGTTCGCGGCGAACATGTCCTTCACCTACGGCCGGGTCTACGAGCAGGAGGGCCCGGCCAAGCTCGACATCGCCAGGTTCTACTACCGGCTCGCCGCCGAGCACGGCC
The DNA here is from genome assembly GCF_040605375.1 of Nonomuraea sp. NPDC005650. Lineage (NCBI taxonomy): Bacteria > Bacillati > Actinomycetota > Actinomycetes > Streptosporangiales > Streptosporangiaceae > Nonomuraea > Nonomuraea sp. NPDC005650. Next base: position 10,264 of record NZ_JBEXCR010000079.1, on the reverse strand, counting down.
ACCCGCGCGCCGCCGAACGCCTCCGGGCCCTGCGCGCCGTCCCGTTCGGCAAGCTGCTCCCCGCGCCCATCACCACCGAGCACCCGCCCGGAGCCGGCTGACCCTGACTACCGGGCCGGTGCCGGAGCCGACTGACAGTGATGATGTAGATGAGCCCCGACGCCCGCGCCGGCGATCGATCCCCCGGAACCGGTTCGGGCCGGATGTCTCACGCGCCTCCTCAGGGGCCCTTTCGCGCGGGACCGAGGAGTCCGCCGAGGGCGGCGGCGAGTACGGGCAGCCCGACGATCACGGCCGCGATCGTCAGCCAAGGGGGCTCGAAGGACACCTGCGGCGGCGATATCCAGGTGGTCGGCGCCGTCAAGGGCCAGACCAGCGACATCCCGATGGGGAATCCGGCGACCGCGCCCAGCGCCGTTCCGCACAACGCGCCGAGCCCCGTACGGGAGGCTCCGAACCACCGGAACGTCGCCGCCGACCCGCCTCCGACCCGTCTCAGCACGCGGACCGGCCGGGAGCTCGCGGACCTGCCGCCCCCCGCGACCCACGCGCAGCCGAGCGCGGCGAGGAACGCCGCACCGGCGACGGCCATCCAGCCGGTCGACGGCTGGTATCCCCGCTCGATGTAGGTGTCCGCGAGCTCGCCCAGCCGATCGTCGAGCCGCTCCTGCTCGCCCGCGGAGACGCGGCGGAGGGAGGGATCGACGATCAGCTCGTCCGGCCGCAGCCGGTAGCCGATGTCCCGCATGACCTTCGCCGGGACGAAGATCGTCTCCATCTGAGGGTGGGCGGTCCTCACGACGGTCGCCGGGATGGTCTTGACCGTCTCAGGCTCGCCCTTCCCGGTCAGGTCGTAGTCGACGTCGACCGAGTCGGCCTTCACGTCGGCGGCCGTGATCACCACGGCCGTGCCCTCGTCGTACGGCGTCGTCGGGTCGCCCGTGAGATACCGCAGCAGCCTCTCGTCGCCGATGGCCTCGGCCGGGTACATGGACTCTTCCGTCAGGTAGACGTCCTTGAGGCGCACGTCGAAGTGCCGGAAATCAAGTGAATCATCCTTCCAGGTCTCACGCTGGATGACAGGCGCGCCGGGTAACTCCCGCTGGATCGCCGCGCGTACGGCCCCGGCCTGCTCCGGCGAGAAATATCCCACCAGGAGGGTGCCGGGCCGGGCCTGGGGGACGTAGGCGGCCCGGCTCTGCTCCGTCACCCCGGTCGCGATGATCGCCAACGCGAGGCCGGAGGCCGTCGCCACCATGGTCAGCGTGATCGCGGGAGCCGCGGCCGCACGCCGACCGGCCAGGTCGCGGGCCGCCAGGCGAACGGGCAGCGGCAGCCGCTCCGCGTGCCGGCCGACGATTCCCGGCAGCCACGAGGCGAACGGCCCTAACCCGATGAGAAGCAGGCCGCCGCCTATGAGGGTCACCAGCAGGAGCCCGAAGAAGTCGACGGTGCCGTAGTGCGATGCTCGACTCGCCGTCCACCCGCCGAATGCCATCACCCAGAGACCGAAGAATGACAGGAAGAATCCCCCGGCCATATATCTCCGGCGAATAGGCGCGTGCCGATCGCGTGGGGCGGACACCGCCGAGACCGCCACGGATCCGGCTGCGAGTGCCAGCGGAATGCCCGTGACCACGGCGATTATCAGTAATCCCGCGAGCCCTAAGATCATGACCGAATGGTAGTGCCGGCGAAATCGACGGCACAAAAGCCGAAGGGCGGCGTGACGACCGATCACACCGCCCGGCAACGGTCAGATCAGGTGAGGAAGCTCCCGTAGGGGCCGTTCAGCATGCCGTTCTTCTGCGTCTGGTTGAAGATGCAGTTCGGGTAGGAGTAGAAGGTCGCCGACATGCACGTCCCGTCGGTCGAGGTGGCGTCCGGCAGGCCGAACGCGTGCCCGAGCTCGTGCACCATGCCGCCGTACCACCGGTTCATCGCGCCGTTGATGCCCGCGGCGCCGTCGGCGTCGTGGCCGCTGAGGATCACCCAGCCGTTGCCGCCGCCACCGCCGGCGCCGTCGCCTTCGGCGCTGATCTCGCCGACGTTGACCCAGCGGTTGTCCGGCGCGCCGAGGCCGAGCTTACGACGCAGCTCCGCTTGCATGTTGCAGACCGTCCACCAGTATTTCTCCCCGCAGTTCGGCGTGTTCTCGTACCAGGTGCGCGGCTGGTCACCGTTGACGACCTCGACGACCGGGTTGTTCAGCGTGAACGTCTTGCCCAGCTGCTGCTTGAAGAAGCGCTGCGCCTCCTGCATGACCTTCGCGATGCCGTCCGGGTAGCGCTGGTCGTAGGCCACGTCTGCGGGCTTGAGCCAGTAGACCCGCACGGTCCGGGACGGGGGCGGGCCCGAGGTCGGCGTGACGGTGGGGGTCACCGTGGGGGTCACGGTGGGGGTGGGGGTCACGCTGCCCGTGCAGGTGACGCCGTTGAGGGTGAAGGCGGTCGGCACCGGGTTGGTGGAGTTGTTCCACGTGCCGTTGAATCCGAACGAGGCGCTGCCGCCCGTCGCCAGGGAGCCGTTCCAGCCGGCGTTGGAGGCGGTCACCGCGCTGCCGCTCTGCGTCACGACGGCGTTCCAGGCCTGGCTGACCGTCTGCGAGGCGCCGAAGGACCAGCGCAGGGCCCAGCTCGTCAATGGATCACCGAGGTTCTTGATCGCGACGTTGGCGCTGAAGCCACCGGCCCACTGCGAGCCCACGGTGTAGGTGACCTGACAGCCGACCGCGGCGGCGTGCGCCGTGATCGAGCTCACCACCGCGACGCCGGCCATGCAGACGGCTAAGGCCCCGGCGATGAGGCCCCTGCGTAGTCCTCGTAAGTGCATCCGCTTCCTCCGTTGCGGCTCGAACCGGGCCATGGTTCACCTGGACCACTGACGAATGTGAACCTTAACAACGAGTACGGTGGGGATCTGGCGCGTTCTTGTCAATAAGCATCGGCGGAAGCGGCCTGCCGCCATGGGGAAATGCTTTTGGGACTCTGAAACTTTCAGGCCGACAGATGTTCCCGTAAGAGCGCGAAGAACGTGTCGCCGCGGATGATCTCGAACGGGTCCGCCAGCATCCCGGCGAGCTCGGCGACGTCGGACGGCGTCCAGTTCCAGGCGTTGACCGCGCCCGCGATGAACAGCGGCTCGCTCCCGTCCCATCCCTCGATCCGCCGCACCAGCGTGTCCCGGTACTCCTGCGCCCTGCCCTGCGGCGAGAAGTTCCCGATCACGGGCAGGCCCGCCGGGTCGATCAGCAGGTCGCCGGTCTCCCACGACTGGATGATGCCGCGCACCGGGGTGTCTCGCCGGTACGCGGCCACGATGCGCTCGTCGAAGGCCACCCATCCGTCGCCCTCGGGCCTGCGGTGGTTGTAGGCGTAGACGAGATCCAGGCCGGTACGGCGCAGGAACCGGCCGCTGAGCCGCGTGTAGGCGGCCAGCGCCGCCGACGGCCACGACCCCGGGTAGGTGTAGCCGGCGCCGGACGGACCGGCGACGAGCAGGTCGGCGGCGGTGGCCGTGCGCTGGTAGTACGCCAGCAGCGCGGGCCCGATGTCGGCCAGCAGCGGGCTGACCGTCCAGTTGACCGGCACGCCGCCGCGCTTGGGGTCGTCCCAGATCTCGCGCATCCGGCGCTGGCAGTACTGGATGTTGTCGCCCTCGCCGAACGTGAGCGTGAGGTAGACGCGATCGCGCAACCTGGCCGGCGGTCGCGGGCGTACCTGATCGGAGATCCTGGCGGAGACCCCGGCGTGGACGGTGGCGTTCATGTAGTAGTCGGCGGGGACCACCTCGACGGCGTGCTGCGAGGCCCGGTCGACGCCGCCCCACTCGCCCGCCACGTCGTTGGAGAACCACCCCGCGTACGGCGTGGCGGGCTCGACCCGGCCGAAGATCTCGTCGAGCAGCTCACCGGTCGCGCCGCTGGGTGGCAGCCAGAAGACCATGGCCCGGGTGGCCACCGCGTAGTCCCGGAAGTACGGGAACGGCTCGACCCGGGTGGGGGCGGTGGTGGCGGCGGTGACCAGGTACTGGTTCCACAGGTCCACCTCGACGAGCAGTCGCCCGGCCCCGGCGGGGGCGGCGAAGCGGTAGATGAAGTAGTTGCCGCCGTCGGCGAAGCGGTTGCCGTCGCCGCCGATGGCGGAGTTGAGGCCGTCGAAGAGGAAGGGGGTCTCGGCGTCCGTCCCCGGGGTGAACGCCGCGATCTGCGTCCCGTCCGCGGTCACCTTCACCGAGCCCACCGACCCGCCCCAGCCGTCGTCGCCGAGCGAGTCCTGGAAGCGCAGGTAGACGCCGTCCTGGGCGGTCGCCAGCTCCTGGCTCAGGTCGAACGTGCGCACCGCCCGGTTGGAGGCGTCCCGGACGCGTTCGGTCTCCCGTGCGAGCTCGCGCCACCGCACGCCGTCCACCCGCACGGTCCTGGTGGGCGGGAGACCGGCGAGCAGGGCGTGGGTGCAGCGGGGGAACAGGTGGTCGAGCTGCCACCGGTACGTGGCCAGGACGTCGGCCGGGTCGAAGCGGCCGCGCAGGTCCACGACGGTGCGCAGGCCGTGCGCGGCGGCCTGCTCGGCGGTGGCGGCGACGGCGTCCTCCAGCCCGGCCAGGGTGGTGGCGACGTTGACCGAGTCGGGGACGTCCGGATCGTGCAGGATCGCGCCCCGCACCTCGGCCCGGTAGCGGGCGACCAGGTCGAGGGGCTGGTCGTGGCGGGTGACCGCCGCTCCGGTGCTGGACAACCAGCGCTGGTCGTAGGCGGCGGCGTCGTAGTTGAAGTAGAGGCGCGGGCGGCGGCGGTTGACGACGCCCTGGAGGGTGGTCAGGAGCAGCTGGTCGTCGCCGTGGAGGGTGGTGAGGTCGGCGAAGTCGAGGTGGGCAGGACGGCCGAAGTTCGGAAGGAGGGGGGCGGCGGGGCTGGTTCGCGCGGCGGCGGGGCCCTGGAGGGTGAGGCCGAGGCCGCCGGCCGCGAGGACCATGCCGTTCGCCTGGAGGAAAGTGCGTCGTGACACCATCAACGATCTCCGCTCCTCGTGGGGGGACAAGGACTGACACCGCTGTCAACTGTCCTCGAACCTAACAACGTGACGTGATGTTGTCCACGGCGTCAGAACTTCAGCTCTCCCCGAACACCGCCCGGCCCAGCGGCGGCACGGCCCCGCAGGCGCGGAAGAACCACCGGGCCGCCGACCGCTTCAGCGGACTGCGGACGATCGCGCCATCGGTGTTGCGGACGACCTCGCGGACCGTCTCGAACCCGTAGCGCAGCATGTCCGCCTCGTAGGCGTGCAACGCCCGCGCCAACGGCTCCTCGCCGCGGTCGGCCGCGGTGAGCGCGGCGCAGAGCCGGTGCGCGTCGCGCAGCGCCGTGTTGCCGCCGAGCCCGCCGACCGGGGGCATGTGGTGGACGGCGTCCCCGAGCCCGGTGACGTTGCCCGACTCCCACGGCTTGAGCGGCTCGGCGGCGCTGAACTCGGTCTGGTAGAGGGTGTCAGGGGTCGAGCCGGTGAGCAGCCGGCGCAGGTCGGGATGCCACCCGGCCGTCCGCCGGGCCAGCATCTCCCGCACCACGGCCGGGTCGGCCTGGGCCCTCACGACGAAGTCCGCGGGAAGCGAGTCGCGGTGCGCGATGAACGCCCACAACACGTAGTCGTCGTCATGCGCGTCCGCCAGCAGCTGCTCCGGGTCCAGCCCGAGCTCGCGCACCCGGTCGCCGAGCCTGGTGGCGATCGCCGCCGGGTCCTCGCGCCTGCGGAAGATCGCGGTGAACAGGAAGTCCCGGCGCGGCCAGAACACGTTCTTGCCGGTGAGGAGCTGCTCCGGCAGCCATCGCCGGCTCTCCTCGGTGAGGAAGAGCTTGCCGGCCACGGCCGTCGCCGGCAGCGTGGTGCGGCCGGCCTCGGGATGGAGCTGCGCCCACACCCGGGAGTTGGCTCCGTCCGCCCCGACGAGCACGTCGGCGGTCGCGGTGGTGCCGTCGGCGAACGTCGCCGTGACCGTCCCGTCGTCCGCCCGGGCGAAGCCGGTGAACTCCTTGCCGAAGCGCACGACGTCGTCCAGGCCGGCCAGCAGCAGCTTGCGCAGCGTGACGCGGCTGACCGCGTGCTCGCCGGTGGTGGGATCGAGCGGGTCTCGACCCCGGCCGGTCGCCAGGGCCAGCGGGTCACGGTCGTCCTGGCCGATGCGGATGAGCGGCCGCATCCGCTCGTCCAGGAAGCTGATCCCGGCCCCCGCGTCGCCCGCGGTGGCCACCAGCACCTCCCACAGGGCGGGCGGCAGGCAGGCGTGCAGGGCGACGCTCCCGGTCGGCTCGATGTTCAGCCGGAAGCCCTGGAGCCGCGAGTCGGCGGTCAGGTCCCGTTCGTACACGGTGACGTTCACGCCGGCCCGCCTCAGGCCCTGCGCCAGGCAGAGCCCGCCGATCCCGCCGCCGATCACGGCGACGCGCAGACGCCGAGAGGACATGGGTTCCCACTTTCTGGTCGGGGGCGCGCCTCCGGGCGCGCCCGGAGGCGTCAGGCCTGCTCAGCCGGGTTCGCGAGCTCGGCGAGCAGGCGGTCGTGCCAGGCCAGCTCCGTCTCCAGCTGCATCAGGGTGTAGTCGAAGGCGACGGCCTCCAGCCTGGTCAGGTACGGCTCGGCTTCGGCGCGCAGGTTGCGCCAGAAGCCGAGCTGCTCGGCGTACGCGGCGTGCCGTCCCTGGACGGCCGTGCGCAGCTCGTCGGGGCCGAGCTCGCCGCCGTGCAGGAGCACCAGCTGGATCGGGTCCGGCCGGAGCCTGGTGTCGGCGAGGACGGACCTGATCAGCGAGACCAGCTCGGTCCGGCCCTTGTCGGTGATGCCGTAGACCGTGCGGGCGGGGAGGTTGCCCTCCTGCTCCGTGCGGACCACCTCGACGACGCCTTCGTCCGCCATCCGGCGCAGCGCGCCGTACAGCGACCCGGGCTTGACGTCGGCCCACAGCTCCACCCGGTCCAGCTGCGCGGAGGCCAGGATCTTGTGCCCGTGCATGGGACCGCCATCGGCCAGGGCGCCGAGAATGAAGAGGCGCGTTGCTCGCATATGAGTACTCAAACACGACTACCTAGACATGCGCAAGAGAGTACTCAAAAACGAGTACCCGCGAGCAAGGCCTAGAGCGCCTGGACCAGGGCCACGATCACCGAGGTCAGCGCGACCGGCCCCATCACGGCCACCGAGACCACGAGCGCGTTGCGGCCCGGCAGGAGTCGGTCGAGGGCACGCGAGGCGGCCCGCCGCACCGCTCCCGCGCCGGGCAGCACGAACAGCCCCAGCGTGAACGCGCCCGCGGCCAGGGACTCCGCGTGGCCGGCATTCAGCCGGCCGGACAGGTGCAGGAGGCTCGCGACGACGGTCCCGAACGCCAGCGCCAGGAACATGTGGCCGACCGCGATGAGCGCGGACTTGGAGAGCGTCCGCCGGGTCTCGGCGAAGTAGTGATCGCCGGCCCGCAACGCCAGCGAGAGCGCCGCCGCCACCAGGCCCACGGTGACCGGCGTGACGACGGTCGCCGCCACCAGCGTCACGAGCACGAGCACCCCGACGAAGCCGCTGCCGGCCAGGAACCGCCGGAGTTCGAAGGGCTCCGCGGGCGGCGGGGCCGGGCGGGGCTCCTTCGGCTGCCCGGCCTGCAGGGTCGGCGCCGGAGCGGGCACGTAGGGCGGCGGCCGCTCCTCCCGGCGGCTCGGGGCGTATTCGACCGGCGGGAGCAGGTCGGAGACGATGTCCATGGTCAGCGTACGGCTCGCCGGCGGCTTGGCCCGGTCCTGGCGGCCCGCCGGATCGAGCGCCCTGGCCATCCGCAGCAGCTCCCCCGCGCCGGGCCGGGCCGCCGGATCGACCTGCAGCGCCCGGCTCAGCCAGCCCCGCAGCCACTCGGGCGCCTTGTCGATCTGCGCCCGCCCCTCCATGGTGTTGAAGCAGACCGCCTCGAACGTCCCCGTCCCGAACGGCGGCAGCCCCGTGGCCGCGAAGAACACCGTCGAGGCCAGCGCGTGCACGTCGGCCGCCTGGGTGATCTGCGAGTCGCGGATGATCTCGGGAGCCAGGTAGCCCGGCGTGCCGACGAACATCCCGGTCTGCGTCAGCCGGGCCGCGTCCACCAGGTGGGCGATGCCGAAGTCGATGACCAGCGGCTCGCCGCCGACGAGCATGACGTTGGACGGCTTGAGGTCCCGATGGATCACGTCGGCCGCGTGAATGTCCACCAGCGCCTGGCACAGCCCCTGGGCGAGCCTGATGACCTCGCGCGCCTCCAGCGGACCGTCGGCCAGCACGGTGTCCTCCAGCGTGCGGCCCGCGGCGAACTGGGTCACCACATAGGGCCGGCCGCCCGCCAGCTGGGCGTCGATCACCTCGGCCACGTACGGGCTGCGCACCCGCCGCATGGTCTCCACCTCGCGCAACAGCCGGTCGCGCGCCTTGAGGTCGGCCGCCACATGCGGGTGCAGCACCTTGATCGCGACCTCGCGGCCCGCGGCGTCGAGACCGAGGTGGGCGACCCCCATGCCGCCCTCACCGATCTTCCTGACCACCCGGTAAGGGCCGAGATTCTCGTGCGTCTGAATGCTCATTCCCGACGTCGTCCTCCGTGTTTCCCCCGGAACGCCGCGCTTGCGTATGCGCTGGCCCGGATATTCTCCCGCAGCGTTTCCCCCGAGATGCACAGTAAGCGAAGATCGACCCAAGTGCGGCGTCCCGCTCAGGTCCGCCAGGGTACGGCCCACCTGCTCCAGCACGCTGCTCGCCGACGGCGGCGACACCGCCCGACAGAGCGCTCAGGCGTTCTCGACCGGCACCGGGATCCGCGCCTCGACCTTGAACGAGGCGCGGTCGGCCCGGTACACGTCGCGCGCGAACTCGATGCAGCGCCCCTCGGCCGTGTAGGTGCGGCGGGTCAGGAGGATCCCGCTGGAGGCGCTGCGGACTTCGAGCCGGGCGCAGGAGGCGTCGTCGATGACGATGGACTCGATGACGGCGGAGGCGTCGACCGGTACGACGCCGTAGTGGGCGCGCAGGATGTGCCAGAGCGACCCGGTGAGAGTCCGCTCCAGCAGCCCGGGCGTCAGGGCGCTGGGGAAATAGGTGGTCTCCAGCGCGATCGGCTCGTCGTCGGCGAACCGCAGCCGGTGCAGGGCGTGCACGGTCTCGTCGCCGGCCAGGTCGAGCGCCGCCCGCGCCGACGGGGTCGGCGGGCGCTCCTCGGCCCAGATGAGCTGCGCCGACGGCCGCCGCCCGGCCAGGATGATCTCGTCGGAGAAGCTGCCGATGTGGAACGGCACCCGCGGCTCGGCCACGAACGTGCCGCGCGGCGGCCGCCGGTAGACGTATCCCTCCTTCTCCAGCAGCGCCAGGGCCTGCCGGGCGGTCATCCGGCTGACGCCGTAGGTCTCGCCGAGCTCCCGTTCCGACGGCATGAGCGTGTGCGGGCCGAGCTTCTCACCGGTGATGCGGTCGCGCAGCTCCGCGGCGATCGTCACGTAACGCGGTGATGTCGCGGTCTTGTGAACTCTCGTCCCCATGGTTGACACCATAGCCCGCTTGGACGATACCTTGCGGTCTACACCACATGGTATATACCAAGAGGGAGGTTGCGATGGGAGACACAGAGTCCACCGACAGGTCCACCTACCTGCAGCGTGGCGTGGAGAATTGGTCGTTCCGGACCGAACAGAGCGGCGACCCCACTTTCGAAAACACTATGGAAACCTTGGTGACGCTAGGTAATATTTGCGGTGGGTGATGGCAGTGTGACAGGAGGTGCGTAATGGCGATCCGCCGCTCCACCACCAACCAGCAGTACCTGCCGCCGGTGGCACAACCGCAGCTCGCCGCCACCCCGGCCCGGGCGCTGTGGAATCTGTTGAACGAGTGGTGGACGATGCTGCCGACGTGCCGCAGGTCCCCGGCCGCGGCGGATGCGGCGATCCGGCAGGCCCGCCAGGACATCGATTGGCTCGCCGTGCTGCCTGCCCAGGCCGCGCAGGCCGTCCTCAAGACGTACTTCCAGGCGTGGAAGAACTGCTGGCAGGGCCGGGCCGAGGCGCCGGCCTTCAAGGGCCGCTTGCGATCGGTGATGGCAGTGGACATCCCGCAGGGCCGGGACCTGCAGGTCACGCGGGTGCACCGCCGCTGGGGCATGGTCAATATTCCCCGGGTCGGCCGGGTCCGGTTCCGCTGGACCAAGGACCTGCCCGTCGGCAAGACAGTCGATGCCGGCAACCGGATCACCGGTGCCCGGCTGGTCAAGG
>NZ_JBEXCR010000078.1:0-37735 GCF_040605375.1 Nonomuraea sp. NPDC005650 | reverse complement strand
TACCTGTTCCTGGACGCCTCTCACTTCAAGATGCACGAGGCCAGCAGCCGGGCCGAGCCGATCCTGGCCGCCTGGGGCATCACCACCGAAGGCAGACCGGTCTTCGTCGGCCTGGCCGCCGCCGGCGCCGAGTCCACCGACGCCTGGAACGACTTCCTCACCGACTTGATCGCCCGCGGCCTGCGCCCGCCGCTGCTGATCATCTCTGACGGCGCACCCGGCCTGATCACCGCGGCTGAGCAGGTCTTCCCCGTCTCGCTGCGCCAAAGGTGTCTCGTTCACCGCGCCAGAAACGTGGTCGCGAAGGTCTCCTGCGATGACCAGGCCGAGGTGAAGGCCGACTTCTGGAAGATCTTCGACATCAGCGACCTGGGCGAGGACGTCAAAGCCGGCCAGCCGCTGGTCGAGCTCGCCCAGCGGCGCATCGACGCCTTCGCCGAGACCTGGGGCCGCCGCTATCCGGCAGCGGTCAAGTGCCTGCTGACCGACCGGGCGTCACTGACCCCGTATCTGCGCTTCCCGCTCGAGCACCACAAGCGCGTGCGACATTCCAACTTCATCGAGCGCACCTTCGGCGAGACCCGACGCCGGGTCAAGGTCATCGGCCGCTTCCCCGGCGAGACCTCCTGCGTCAGCTTGGTGTGGGCCGTCCTGGACCGTGCTGCCCGCGGTTGGCGCGGCTTCACCAGCACCAGCAAGGGCCTGCGCATCCTGCAGGACCTCCGCCGAGCACTGCTCCACCCGCCCGCGCAGCTCCGCCCGACCGACGACCCGGCCTTGGCACCCGCTACCGAGGCCGCCTAAGATCCACTCACGGCACCTACCTCGTCGAGCCTTTTACACCGCTCCGAGGACGCGACCCATGCCGCGCTGACCCGCGGTTAATGTATCGTCGTCGTTGTCGCATCCGTCGTGCTTGATGCTTGACAGCCTCTGCCTGTGGTTGATCTAGCCGATGTGCGGTCCGTCTTCTTCGAGGTAGTGGCTGATCCTCATGCGCATGGAGCTGTGCATGCTGTGCATGTCGAGCTCGTGCCGCGGTACCCAGCGCACCTCGCTCGATTCTGTGCTTGGAGTCGGCTGACCGCCGATGGCCCGGGCCGTGAGGACGAGGGAGAACTCCTGGCGGACCTCGTCGTTGCTGGTGTAGTGGATGACGTGGCGGGGGTCGCTGTAGGTGCCGACCAGTCCTGTGATCTGGCAGGTGACTCCGGTCTCTTCGAAGGTCTCGCGGATGGCTGCCTGAGGGATGGATTCGCCGAGGTCGATGGCTCCGCCGGGGAGGGCCCAGTTGCCGTTGTCGGAGCGTCGGATCAGCAGCACCTCGCCGGCGTCGTTGGTGACCACGACGTTCACGGAAGGGACGAGACTGTTAGCGGCAGGCGCGTTCGGGTCGTTGTGGTAGTCAATGCGCTGGCTCACGGGCCAGGAGCCTACTAAGCCGAGGGTCCAATGTTCGGCGCCTTGCCGTGGCTGAGCGAGCTCCGCAACATACTCGTCGATGCAACGCCCGACATAGCTACTGAGGTACGACGATGGAGCCCTTGCCTGGCTTGGTGGTGATCAGCCCACGGTCTCTGAGCGCTTCCATCGCTTTCCGCACGGTGATGCGGGCAACATCGAACTCCTCCTGAAGCTTCACCTCGGAGATCAAGGCGAGGGGTGGGTACTCGCCGCTCTCGATGCGCTCAGCGACGACATTCGTTATCTGCTCCCACTTGTAGAGCCTTGGGTCCCACTCGATCACAGGACGACTTTAGGTATCTCTGGACCTTCCGACATAGAACAGGCATGGCTAAGAATGCTATAGACATGCTAGGACAGGTGAGTATAGGTTTTGCGCATGGCGTTGGTGAGCGACGAACCAGGGCCCCTCCGGGTGGGGCTTCACATGTGTGCTCTGGCTGCCCCCGTAAGGGCGCACAATGTGGCCAGAGCCGGCTACTCGCCCACTAACGCCTCCCCCTCGCCCGCGTCCTTCATCGGCATCGATGGCTAGGCGAGGGCACTCTTTCGGCACGGAGGAGGGTGAACCTGTGGGTGAGTTCGGTGAGTATCACAGCCTGCACCCTGTCCCGCCTCGCCCCGATGCGATACGAGTCAAGTGGTCGCCCCTCCAACCGGGTGCGCATCGGGTCTGGGTCCGGGTTCGGGACCATACTTGCGAGTGCTCGCCTCTGGTCTTCGAACGGTGCGTGGCTGGCGGATTGGGGTTCGTGCGGCGGTATGACCGCTCCGTGTCCCCCCAGTCTGTCGTTGATAGTCCATGGGTGAGAGTCCGTGATGCCGTGACGCTGTGGCGGCAGATCATGCAGGGCGAAGCGCGGTAAGGACGTCTTCCCCTGGACGTCGTGGATATGTTCGCGGCCAGGTGCAAGACCCGGCTCGGATGGTAGCGAGGTCGTGAGCTAGCAGCCCTGATGCCGACGAGGCATGAAGGTTGATCCGCTGGCGATCGCCCCGGCATTCCTTTAATGGGGTCTTCCTGGACGGCGGTGTCGCCCTGTACGACATGTAAGGCTCCGCTGTAAGTGTGGAGCTGGCCTGCCTGCCGCGAGGTGGAAGCCGTCTCTGTTGGCGTCGATATGACCCGAGCAGGGTGGCTCGGGGCTGTCAACACCCTGAATCCGCATGGCCCGTTCACGCCAATCATGGGGCGCCGTATTGCCGGCGTCGGCACGATAGGGCCAACACAGAACCGCGCATCCCGTTGCCGTATTTGTCGGTGTCGGAGCGTACGTTCCTCCCGAAACGACGTTCGAGATGGTGATGACAGTGATCCCGATTGATGAGCAGGCCGCCGTCCTCGCACTCACCCGAGCCACCCAGGACAAGCCCTGGTTCTACACCGCACGCGTCATTCTCGACGCAGGCAGTGCCCTGAAGCTCCTCGACGGTTATTGCCCGAGCCGGGACGAGGACGACCGGGCGCACGCCGCCGCCATCGCCGCATGTGTCCAGCGAGAGGACCTGGACTGGGCGCGTGCCCTCATCGCCGCCATGCGCGCCGATGGCGTGCATCTCGTCACAGTGCTTGACGAGAGCTATCCGGCCAATCTGCGCTTCGCCTACGACCGCCAGCCATTTCTGTGGGTCCGCGGCAGCTTCGCGGTCGGTGACGACCGGGCAATCGCCGTAGTTGGCGAGCACGAGACCGGCCATGCGGTCGCCGCGGCGCGGGCCCTGGCTGAGGCCGGGCTGACCGTCGTGGCACCGCTTGGTACGGACCTGGATGCTGCGGTTCACGAGGCGACGCTCGCGGTGGGCGGGCGCGCGCTGGCGGTGCTGGCCGGCGGCATCTCCGAGCAGTCCGCCCTCGGACAGTACGGCAGTGTGGCCGAGCAGATAGCCGAGAGCGGCGCGGTCGTCACGCCCTTCTGGCCCGATGCTCTTCCCACCTCCCGCACTGCTGAACTCGTGCGCGTCGTGACCTGCGGGTTAGCCGACTGCTTGTATGTCGTCGACGGTCTGGCTGCCGGTTTCTCCTCTCAGCTTGTCGAGCGAGCACTGGAGACCGGCAAGCATGTGTTCGTGTCCCACCGGCTCCAGCAGGAACAGTCGTGGGTCGACCAGGCAGCTTCCCGGGGAGGTATGACTGCCGTCCAAGACATTGACGACCTCTCCAAGCAGGCGGTCAATCTTGTAGATATGACCCCTCGCACGAGCACCTGCTGATCATGGGTGGCGCCGAGGCGTTCACCCATGATTTCTTGCCGCTGTTTCGCCCCGTCCCGCCCACTCGGGCGGGGGTGTGCCGCATCTGTCATTCCGGTCCGAACGACCGCGGGGACGGTGTGCCATGGCCCACTTGTGCGAGCTGTAAACGCACCACCGAGGACCTGTACGGCCACACCGAGTACGTGGTGCCGATCTCGCTGACGGCCAAGAACACCCAGCTGTACGACGTGCTGGTTCGGAAGAACGATCCTAATGGCACCTCAGGTCGCCGGCGACGGCCGGACTTCCTCGCCGCGACGGTGACCCATTTCTTCCAGAAGCATGGCCGCTGCCTTCAAGGGTGTGCCGGTGGCCCCTTCACCGTGGTGGCCACGATTCCCAGCACCCGAACCGAGCAGCCCGCTGAGGCGTTCGACACTATGACGCGGGTCGTCAGCAGGGTTGGAGCACTGGCCGGCCTTCATCGGCCCTTCCTTCTGGAGGTCGTCGACACCTGCGCCCCGGTGCTCGCCAACCGCAAGTCTCATCGGAAGGCATTCCGCATCCGGGGCGACAGGCTGGACAAGCAGCGGGTTCTGCTGGTGGACGACTTGTTCGTGTCCGGCGCTCACGTGCAAAGCGCCGCCTCCGCGCTGATCGAGAAAGGAGCCGCAGCGGTTGTGGCGCTCGTGGTCGCACGACACATCAACCCCGACTCCAAGGATCCCTACAGCGCCGGCATTTGGCGGGAGTCGTGCGCTCGGCCGTACAGCTTTGACCACTGTTGTCTCTGCGACCCAGTACGTGGGCGAGGCACTTCGAAGGGCCGGAGCCGCGAGGACTTTGCCGGCGAGGTTTCCTAGCTCCAAAATCCCCGACCCTCCTCATCACAAGGGAGGCATCTCGTTTCTCAGCCGGCTCGTTCAGACGGCGCTCGCACCACCCGCCTCGTGCGCGCTCGGAGGTAGGCGGCATCCACGATCTCTGGCCTGGGGGAGCCCACAGCATCGATGGCGAGACCGTCGCATGGCGACAAGAGCTGTCCGTCAAAGGCTTACCAAGGAGTTACCAGACACCGGCAAATAACAAACGGTAGCGTAGTGACTACTCATCGTCTCCTTCTCGTGTGGAGCGTCAATGCGTTTGTCCTTGCCGGTTGCCTGTATCGCTACCGCAGCCTCTGTCGTCCTCGCCCCGCTCCCGGCTCAGGCGGCGGCCGTGCCGAACGGTCTGTTCCTCTCCGTCACGGGCAACGGCGGCACTTGGCTCAGAGCGATTGTGATCCAGTGTCCGCTTCGAGCTGACCAGCATCCCTATGGCGCCCTCACGTGTGCCCTCCTTACTGCTGTCGACGGCAACATCGATCGCCTCCCAGGCAATCCGCACCCCTGTACCAGGCAAAACGACCCGGTCACCGCGACCGCGACGGGCATATGGCAGAACCGGCGCGTCAACTGGCAGAAGACGTTCTCGAACGCTTGCGTGCTCGACGCTGCGACTAGTCCTGTGTTCCACTTCTAGCGGCCTGGGCGGCGCGTAGAGGGCGGGGGTGGCGCGACTGCGACATCGGTCACTGCTGCCGCCGTTCATCGACGATTTGGGCTGATCGGTAACGATGAGGTCTCCTCGTGATCGCGACCTGGTGGTCATGGCGGTCGTCTGCGATCTACGGGGCGGTCGCTGTTGCGTTCGAGGCCTGGATTATCCTCCGTGCGCTTCCTGGTGGAGTCCGGAGCGGTAGACAAGGTCATTCTTTGGTGATCTTTATTGCGTACCCATGATCAATATCGGGGATGGAGCTGCTAGACCAGATGTAATGCAATCGGTTCTTGTGGAGGTGCCTCATGATTCGGGGAAACCCTCTCACAAGGGATAGGGGTGCCGATCAATTCTCTCTCGCTCGCTACCCTGCCATAGCAACTGTTGCGATTTGCCTTAGTGTGAGTGGGGTTGCGCTTACCGATCCGGACGAACCTTACTATTGCCCGCCGGTTTCCAGGCAGGGCCGGCAGATCTTCGACATTGACAAATGGTGCGCCACGGTCAACGAGGACCTCCGAAACGGCCGTATTCCAAACCTCGTCCAGAGACTGGAGGAGTCGCGGCGCCACCAGCCGTCCGCTACGCGTCCCCATGACGCGGCAGAAACAGCGGCGGCCATGCCGGAGGTGTCTGATGGCCATGCTGCGGTCAGCGATCCTGCGCGTTCGGCCAAGAGGAAAAGACCGGCAACGAGCAGGGACCTGCCCCCACCCCGTGATGAGCGCCGACAGGGAGAGATACCGAGCAAGCAGAGAGGGCTTCGGCCGCACATGGTCGCCTCTGGCAAGGAGGGCGCAGGATCGGACAGACTCAGGCGCCGGAGTCGTAAAAACGGGGATGAGCTCCCGAAGGCCGCATCTCCCGCATCGCCGTTGCCATCGGCTCCGCCGAAGAGACCGACTCCGATAGAGGCTTCTGGCGGGCCCAGTATTCGCGTTCGGGCCGAGCCGACCGCGGAAGCAGGTTGGACTCTGCCGATAGGGGCCGTACTTTTCAGTCTGGCAGTAATGCTGATGAGCGCGCTGGGTATGCGCTGGACGCGTATCCGCATCCGCCAGAACCATACGGTCGCAGCGGCGGAGGCCGGGCCCCGCGAGGCGGCCGCCCCTCTCCCAAGCTTGGCTGCACCTGCGACGCCAACCGCCTCGGAAGGTATGGCCACGTTCGTGGAGCAGGCGGCGACGGCTCCTCCCATGGCTTCAGTTGTGGAGGAGCTGACCCAGCCGGAAGCTGGACCGGACCAAGCCGAGAGCCCAGTAGCGCCGGTGAGCGCGACTGCGTCCCGAACCATGGCCAAGGTGGAGGTGCTGGGGGCCGTGCGTGTGACCGTGGCGGGGAAGGAGGTTTCATTCGGACGGGCTGAAGGGCGGGCGCTGTTCGCGTTGCTGGCAACGTCGAAAGACGGCGAGCTGTCGGAGTCGGTGATCGAGCGGTTGTGGCCAGGTGAGGGCGAGCGTGGTGTCCGGCGGCTGGAGACGGCGGTGCGCGATGTCAACGGCTCCATGCGGCAGGCGATGGGGCTCGGGCCCGCGGTGAAGTTCGTGGTCAAGGCTGGGATGCGACGGAGGTTGTCCGCCGCCTACTTCGACGTGGACTGGTGGCGGTTCGAGGAAGCGTACGTGGAGGCCAATTCCGCCGACAGCGAGCTCGTCAGGCGGAGGGCGTTGTGGCGGATGCTGGACCTGTATCAAGGGCCGTTGCTCGCCGATAGGGACGACCTGTGGTGCCTGCCGCTGCGACAGGCTGCCACGACGCAGGCGGTCGGCGCGGTTCTACGGTTGGCCGAGTTGGTGCGGAAGGACGACGCCGACCGTGCGCTTGGCGCGCTGACGCTGGCGGTTGATCGCATCGATCCCTATAACGAAGTGCTGTGGCGCCAGATCATGATGATCCAGGGGGAATTGGGTCGGTTGCCCGCGCTGGAGCTGACCCTGCAGCAGCTCACCGAGCGGCTGAGGGAGATCGAAGCGCAACCGAGCCCGCAGACTCGACAGCTCTACCAGAAGTTCATCAACTAGCCGGGTCAACGCGAGGGAGTCATCGCGCGATTGAGGGTCTGCCGGTCGTAGGCGGGGTAGGTGGCGAGCACGCTCGGCGTGACCAGGCGCTCGGGGCTTGTGCCATAGATACGGGCCAGGAGGCACAGGGCGTGAGCCGGAGGGCGGCGGCCTGCGTTGGGCCAGCTTTCGTATTCGTAGAGGCGGGCTTCGCGAAGGCCGGCTGCTCGGCTGGGGGCGAGGGTGGCGTAGGCGGCGACGGTCTGGCTGGCGGTGAGTCCCGCGGCGTACCGGTACAGCCGGAGCGGGCTGACCTGGTGATCGAGACTGAGGACGATGGCGATCTGGTCGATGGTGAAGCCACGCTCGCGCAGCAGGCGGCTGCGGCGTCGGCACTCGAGGAGAGCCTGGTAGCCATTGCCCGACATGGTGTCCACGTTCCTTCCTGGTGATCCGGTGGGTTTGTGGACCGTAGGGCGACTCGCTGGAGACGCTCAAGCCGCTGGTTGGGGTGATCGATACACCGGACGCGGCATGATCACCCCTGTCTATGGGGTGAAGCCGCTGGTGGGCGCCTATCCATGGAGGGGTGGTGCGCTGGGGATGTGATTCGGGCGTGGAGGTGGTTGATGGTGCTGGCCGCTCCCGGAGCGGTCGGGGGCGTCACGGAGGTGACGAGCGGTGGACCACCATCACGATCAGCAGACGAGCCCGCAAGCACATGATCCAGAGCGGCTGCACGTGCCAAACGAGGCGGCTCACGCCAGATACCAAGACGACGTCTCTGGCCCCGAGCAGGATCTGTCTATAGCTGACGTATGGCCCGCGCCAGCGATGGGCGGGATGTGCTGGCGGCGCGTGTTCCCGGGCCGAGGTGATCAGGCGGCTCCTGCTCGTCGCTTGGCGAGGATCCTGTTGGAGGACACCTCGCGTGGTGATGACGCCGAGTGGGTGGCAGCGGAGCTGATCAGCAACGCTCTCCGGCACAGCCGCTCTGGCCTGCCGGGAGGCTTCTTCATGGTGGAGGTCACGCGTACGCCGCACTCCGCGCGTGTCACTGTCTATGACCTGGGCGGGGGAGCCGTGCTGGACTATGACCGGGCTGACGCGGCTGCTCGGCACTCCGAGCCGGGACAGCAGGAGGGCGGATACGGGCTGGCGAGCGTGGCTCGGCTCACGGCCGACGTCGGCGTGTCCGGAAATCCCCGCAACGGACACGCGGTATGGGCCGAGCTGAGTCTGATCCCACCCGAGACCTCAGAAACGGCGGCAGTACACGAGGCAGGCCGTGCGCTTGTGGCTAGGGCGGCCCACATAGAGCGGCGCCTGGTGGAGCCCTTCAGCGTCGCTCCCGGAGCCGGCGTGAGCGACAGGGGCGACCAGGTGTCCGCGTTCGGGCAAGAGCCGTGGGCGCAGGTGGAACTGCGGCGGTTGCGGCGGGAGCACCCTGACTGGGCGTTCTTGGTGGTGCGTTATCGGTGGATGGCCCTGCAAGGCAAGTCCGCGGTGATCGTCGCCCCTGGGCCCAACGAATTGCGGGCGGCTTTGCCTCATGATCGCCGACCGGCGCGGAGGGATGGGGGAGTAGCTGGCCCCAGAGCCGATCCGGGGCTGCTTGAAGCCGCTGGACTGCATCAGCTGGAGTCGCATCGTGCTGTCGCTAGCGATGCAGTGCTGTGTGCACGACGATCAGGTACCGGGACATGGGCGGCGGTTGCTGATCCGCCAAGAGAAACAAGCTGGTGGCCGGTGAAGTGGCCATGGTCGCGTCGACGCACGCGCACCTCCAATGCCTGAGGCGGCTCGGTGCCTGCGGCCGTCTCCTGACGTGGCGTGGATTGGGGCCCGGCAGTTGGCACCGCGCCACCGATCGAGCTTGACACCGAGCATCGAGATAGTGCTGGTTGACGAGAAACACGGGCCCGATGGCGGGTGTCCAGCGTGCTGAGATCTGTGACTGCGCTTGATGGCGAGGCTGATGTCGGTCGCGCAGGAAATCACTAGTGGAAATGCAAATAGCGTTCCCGTGTGCGCTTAAGACCGCGACCCCTTGATAAGGGCGTTTTCCACGGTCAGGGCGGTTCCGGACGGTGCGGTGTGCGGCCCGACTCGCTTAGAAGCGAGGGCGCAATATGCGGCTGGTGATTTTCTTGCTGGGCGGCTGCTGTCTCCTGTGCCTGACCCCGAACGCCTCCAGGCGTTCTGTGGGGCGGAATTTATTCTGGGCCGGCCATGCGCCTTTGTGTTTAAAGTGCCAGAGTAGAACATAGTTCTGTCCCGATGACGCTGGCTGCCTTGGAGAGTCTCCGCAGGTGGACGCCGCCTTGCATCTCTTGGCTTCCGCTTGTGGGCAGCTCCTGATTGAAGACGGACTCGCAGGCCGAAAAGTCGGCATTCTCCGCTCAGCTTTGCCGCGAGGCGTTTACGAAGCTTACGCGAAAATCTAATGAGGACAGCCTCTCCAGCCGTTGGGGTGACGTAAAAAATGCGACGACCGCTTGCCATGGTCCATCGTGCGAGACATCGTCGAGCCACACACCAAAACCGGCCCACGGAAACGGGAGCCGTAGCCGCACGGAAGGAACAACGGCAATGGGAATTCAGGTCTCGGAAATCGCGCCCGGCAGCGTTGCAGGAATTGCGTCGGACGGCGCCCTGAGTGCCGCTGAAACCGCCCCCACTCCGGCCCCGGACGCTGCGACGGGCGACGGCCCGAACGCCCGTCAGGAGGCGGTGCGGGACGCGCTGCTGGCCAACCCCGGTGCGTCGGTGACAGCCATCGGTGCGGCGGCGGGGATGAGCCGGGTGGCAGCGGGCAAGATCCTCAACGAGCTGGAGAGGAACGGCCGAGCCAAGCGGATAGCGGGAGGGCACGACGGCCGGGGACGGACTCCCGATCGGTGGTACCCGGCGGACACCGACGACACGGCGAACACCCCGGAGCCGGTCGAGCGCGTCGATCTCCCCGACACAGCGGAAGCCTCAGCGATAGCCGTCGTGTCTGACACCTCGTCGGACACGACGGAGGACACCACCGGGCTGGACACGCATCAGGAGGCCGTCCTCGCCGCGCTGGAGGGCAACCCCGGCTGGTCCGCTGCCGCGATCGGCGTGATGGCGGGACTGACTCAGACGGGCGTGATCAAGGTGCTCGACCGGTTGGTGGCGGCTGGGCTTGTCTCTCGCGGAGACGAGGAGGACCGGACCAAGGACGAGTGGTACCCCGTATCCGACAACTCCGAGCCGACCACCTGTGATGAGACTCCCGGATTGGACGGTGTGTCCATTCCCAACGACCCGGCTGCGGACGCAGACGAAAGCTCCGAGGAACAGGAATCCGACCCGGAGAACCTGGCCCGGGTGGAGGCGTGCGCGGAGCTGGTGGAGCTGGCCGACCTGATCCTCGGGACGGTTCGCGCAATGGACGGTGAAGGGGGCGCGGTCCTCGCACTGGGCCGCTTGGAGATGGCCATGGCCAAGATCTCGCAGGCACATCGCAACGCCCGCGCGGTACTGACCGGCACCACCGCTCCGGCCAGGCCGACGGCAGGCCGTTCCGGCAGCCGTAGCAGTGGGAACGCTGGGCAGGTCCGCCCTGCCGCGCTGCGTGACCGCGTGTTGGGCCACCTGACCGAGCACCCGGGTAAGGACTTCACCCCGTACGAGATCGGGCGGGTGCTCGACGCCTCGTCCGGCGCAGTGGCCAACGCCCTGGACCGGCTGGTCAGCCTCGGCCAGGCCCAGCTGACCTGCGAACGCCCCCGCCGGTTCAGCCTCGCGGAGATCCCGGCCTCGGAATGACACACCAGTGCGGCGGGCCGCATCGGCCCGCCTGCCCGGTGACCGAAGTCGGACAGCGCGCCGACAAGTCGCGCAAGAGCCCCTTTCCAACCTCACACCTTTCCCGCTCGACCATTCACGACCTGCCCAAGGAGGCAACTGCCATGGCTCATGAGATCGAGATCTTCGACAACGGTTCGGCCGGGTTCGCCGCCGCCGGGAAGCCCGGCTGGCACCGGCTCGGGTACACCGCACCCGGGCCGATGACCGCTGAGGAACTGCTCACCAACGCCCAGCTCGCCGGGTGGAACGTGCGCAAGGTGGCGGTCGGCCAGGTGACCGACCCCGACACCGAACAGCCCGTCACCGCAGACGAGGACTTCCTCATCGTCCGTACGAACCCCGTGACCGGCCAGCCCGAACGCCTCGGCATGGTCGGCAAGGACTACAAGATCGTTCAGAACGAGGAGGTCGCGGACTTCCTGCAGACCCTGGTGGACGAGTCCGGGGCGATCTTCGACACCGGCGGCTCCCTGAACGGTGGACGCCGGGTCTTCGTCACCATGCGCCTCCCCGAACCGCTCATGGTCGGCGGCCACGACCGGCTCGACCTGTACCTGGCGGCCTTCTCCCGCCACGACGGCTGGGGCGCGTTCACCACCGTCGCCACTCCGGTACGGGTGGTGTGCGCGAACACCGAACGGGCCGCGCTGCGCAACCACGCCTCGATGTTCAAGGTCCGCCACACCGGCCACATCGGCGGACGGATCGCCGAGGCTCGGGAGGCACTCAAGCTGACCTGGCGGCACGGTCAGGCATTCGCCGAAGAAGCCGAGAAACTCCTCGCCATTCCGATGGACGTCAAGGAGTTCCGCCAGTTCGCCAACATCCTGCACCCGCTGGCGCCGGACGCCAAGGAGCTCACGCGTCGCAATCACGAACTGGCGATGCGCGAGCTGGAATACCTGTTCACTACCGCGCCTACGCAGGAGCCCATCCGCAACACCCGCTGGGCCGCCTACAACGCAGTCACCGAGCGGCTCGACCACCGCAGCCCGGTGATCGGACGACGCGAGCCCGAGATCGTGCGGGCCGAGCGTGCCCTGCTCGACGACCACGACAACACCAAGATCAAGATCCGCGCGTTCAAGCTCCTCGCCACGGCCTGACGGTCCTCACCCGGTACGGCCCGCAGCGTGGGCCGTACCGGAATCTCGCCCACTTCCGGAGCTCCGGTACCGGTTCCATCACGCACGTATTCCAAGGAGAAGATCATGGGACAGCTCGAAGCCCTGGCCGAGACACACTACGCCCACACCTCACTCGAGGCGTGTGAGGCGATCGACAAGCTCACTTACTCCGCCGAATCCGGCCATGGCCTCTACGCCGAGGACCTGGCCCAACTCGCCGTCACCCAATTCGTCTGCGGCTGGTGGCAGCAGGTAATGGACATGATCAACGGTGAGGGGCTCGACGGGGCCGAGGCCATCATGCGCACCCGCCGCCTGGCCGAACAGCACCTCCTGACCGGCAGCCCGGTCCTCTATGCAGACCTGTTCGCCCAGGCCATGGCCCAAGCCCGGCGGCAGGCCGCCCAGCAGCTCCTGGCCACCACCCAATCCTTGGCCGATGTGCTGGCCGGGCCCGCCTCGCTCACCGGCCGGGTCTCCACGACATCGCCCCGTCCAGACGCCCGCGCGACCTTCGTTCCAAACCCGGGCGGACGGGATTCCGAGCAGCAGCTGTGAGAGGCCGCCACTGGAGCCTGGCGCTCTCAAGCTCTAGATCCAAAGCTTCTCACTTTCGAGAACGTTCGAGCGGGGAGTCGCTCGGCTCGGCAGGACCGAGACCAATTCATCCCGCACCTGAGAGGAGCGAACACCATGGACATGCCCACTGACCGAGACGAGTCGAGCCGAAACCACCCGAACGCGCAACGTCCAGCGGCGATTCCACAGTTGGGCACTGTGAACGAGCTCGGCTCGCCGGAGGCCGAGCCTGAGGATTCCCTTGTCATGCTCGATCAGCGGATGCACGAGGCGCTCGCCGCAGCTCAGCACGCCGCATACGCGGCAGCAGCCGAGGCGGCCTACCTGTTGCAGCGCGCGCTGCGGCTGACCGGTGAGCCGCTATATCAGACCGCCTACACGCAGGCGCTGCGTACCTGGTGGGAGCAGGTTGGTGAGCAGGTCAGCAAGCAGCACCTGCAGGCCGATCACGCGCTGCGCCGGGTTCGCTCGTGGGCGCGTACCTACCTGACCGCCGAGACCGGCTCCACCCAGCCCGGCACCCTGTTCGACCACGCCCTTGCGCACGCCTCCCGGGCCGCCGCCCGACGTTTCCTGACCGTCTCTGGCGAGCTGCTGGCCGAACATGCCGCCCGACACGACACCACGCTCGCGACCGTCACGGGCCTGGACGCGCACAGCGCCTCAGACGCGCACGGGCCGACCGGCTCCCCTCGTTCGACGACGCCCCACCACACCAGCGCCACTTAATGGCTGGAAGGAGAACACCCTCATGAACGACTACACGTCCCCTCATCTGTTCGACGAACCCTCGTTGCAAGCCCTGGTGCGGCAGCAGCAGCGGGTGAACAAGGACGCGACGACCAGTGCTGCCGCCCGGCTTGCCCACGGCTACCGGATCAGCAGCCAGGAGCTGTGCGCCGCTCTGCGGGCGAACCTCCTGCTCCACTGGTGGAGCACCCTCGCTCGATACGGCGAGCAGCACGCGCTCGGCATGGTCCGTGCGATGGCCAAGTTCAGCTTCTGGGTCAGCTGCTACCGCACCCAGGACCTCGGCGATAGCCCCACCGCCGAAGGAGACGGCGGTACCACAGACGAGGAACTCGCCCTCGCGCATCTCGACTACGCGCTGGAGCTGATCAAGCGGGCCGCCGCCCGCGAGTTCCTGGCCAAGGCTACGGTGCGCCCCCCGGCCGGGACGGAGCAGACCCAGTGAACACCCACACACGCTCCCGCCTACGGACGAACCCCGCCGACGACTCCCAGGTCGAGACGTTCCAGATGCTGGCCTGGAAGTGGAACATCACCGCCGCCAAGCAACTCACAGCGGATCGCGAGCCGACAGGGCAGCTGGACCCGCAGGCATGGGCGGGGATGCTGTACTTGATCCGGATCGACCACGCACACGCGGCCACCGTGGACCTGAACGAGCCCCTGATCGCGGTCCCCATCCCGGAGGCCGGGTGGCTGATCATCGACGGCTGGCACCGCATCCACAGGGCCCTCACCCAGGATGTGGACAAGCTGCCGGTCATTGTCTTGACCCCCGAGGAAGAACAGGCCTGCCGCATCTTCGGTGGTGAGAAGGGCCCGGGCTGGCGGTAACCGAGCCCGGTGGCGCAGGTGGACTGCCCCGGTCACGCACCTCACGGTGTGCGGCCGGGGCATACCTCCTGCACCACCGGTCTTCTACTTGGCGCGCGGCTGGGCTACAGCGCGTGAGGCGGCTTGACGGCGCTCGAGCTCACTTCGCAGGTCGGAGAGGGAGACCAGTCCGTGCTGGGTTTCGACTCGCCAGAACTCCCAGCCGTTCTGCTGCGATCCAGCCAGTTCTGTGGCGGGGTCGGACGGCTTCTCGCGTGGGGTGCCTCGGAATTGCAGAGTGCCGTCCATGTTGACCACAGCCTGCTCGCGCAGGTGGGACGGCTTCGGGACGAGAATGGCCCCAGGCGTCAGCAGCCCCGCCTCGATGAGGTCCCGCACCGTAATACTGCTTCTGTATCTCGGCCGGCGAGGTGCGCTTGCCTCAGCGGTTCGTACGGCGGCTGGTGCCGTGCCCGAGTGCGTGAGCTCGGCCGGAGATGCTGCTTCTTCGCTGACCATGGCTTGCGGAGGCATGGCGATTGCGGGTTTGAGCGTGTGGCTCAGGAAATGCAGCAGGTCGATGATCGGAGGCACGCAAGTACGCATGCCGACTTGATCGTGAGCCGACAACGTGAGGCCCTGGGGCCGCTTGCCGTTGTGTAGACGGACGTGCGGGGCTTTGGCGAGCAGGTCGTACAAGTGGCCTTCGAGCCACCCGGCTTGGCTGGTGTGGAAAGGGTGTTCGTTGTTCCGGCGGATCAGAACTGCTCGATACCAATGGTCGCGCGCCCGCAGATGGTCGCGCAGCCTATGGGCAAGAGTGCCGGGTGCAGCCATGCCCACGTAGACACCCCACCGGCCCAGCGCATCAGGCCGGTCCAGCAGGAGGTACGCGCCGGGCACGTTCCACCCTTGGTGGAGCTTGGTGGCGTGGGCTCGTTCGACGACGGCCATGCGCACGATGGAGTACTCGGAGATGACCTCGATCGGCCCGCTCAGGCCCTGCGGCATCAAGACCTTGTAGGGCGACGCCTCGGCCTGATGTGTTTCCACTCCGGTCTCCTTCGATCACGCGCTGCCCCGAGATCTTCCCGAAGGTTAGCGGACACATACCTCAACGTGACCGAGGCTGCCGGTGCGGCGACTGTGCTTGAGCTTGCGAGGCCGGTCAAGGAGCCGGTTGTTGAACGGTCGGTCGCGTGAAACCGACCAGGTCACCGCGACGGTAAGCGCCTATTTTTACCGTTTCCCGCCGGTTGGGCGCGTGGATCATCTGGCCATTACCGATGACGATGCCAACGTGGCCGGGCCCGTCTGGCTTCAGGTTGAAGAAGGCCAGGTCGCCCGGCTGTTCCTGGCCAGATGGGATCGGGGGGCCGTGGCGCCACTGGTCGGCGGCGACGCGAGGGATCGAGATGCCCGCCGCTTGGTAGGCGCGCATGGTCAGACCGGAGCAGTCGAAGGCATGCGGGCCTTCGGCTCCCCAGACGTACGGTTTGCCGAGCTGCGCGTAGGCGTACGCGATGACCGCCGCCACCTGCTCGCCGGAGATCGGCAACACGCACGCGCCAGTGACTAGGTCGACCGTCTGTTGAGCGAGCGGCTCCCATGAGGCATAGGCGTTGGGGAAGGCTGAGCGCTGGACGGCCTGGGCCGCCTCGGTCAGGGGAAGTCGCTCCCATTCGGGGACGGTGGTGAGCCGGTCGTAGAACCGGCGGGCCGCGTAGGCGGGGGTGAGGATTTGTTCTGGGGTTCCCCAGCCTTGTGACGGGCGTTGCTGGAACAGGCCGAGGCTGTCGAGGTGGCCGTTAGGGAGGTTGCGCAGCCGGGATTCCTGCAGGGCCACTGCTACCGCGATCACGGCAGCTCGTGCTGGTAGACCGAGCTGCTGGGTGGTCTGAACGATGAGCGCGGCGTTGTTCTGCTGCTCCTGATCCAGACTGGTGCGGTCGGGCCTTGCCGCGACCGGGTCGCGCTCCGGAAGGCTACTCGTCGCGCCGTCCAGGCAAGCCAATCCGCCCGGGCCACCTGCGTCAGTGAGAACGGTGGCGGCTGCTGCGATGACGGCGATGACGAGAAGCAGGAGGAGGGCGGCGCCGGCCGCGGCGTACTTCATCTCGTTGCGGCTCCCTTGCTCAGACCGAGGCGGTCACGCATCGGTCTGCTCTTCGCGAGCCGTTGCGACCTGGGGCCAGGCGTCTGAGAGGGCGGACAGCCGCAACCGGGGCTGCTCGGATCCGACCGGCAGCCAGACGGGCCCGGCTGGGCCGTCCTCGTTCTGCACCGCCGTGGCGACCGGTACCTCTGTCGCGGTCAAGACTCTGCGCAGGTTGGTTTCGCGAGTGCTGCTGGGTAGCCACAACAGCACAGGAGTGGTGATGCCGGTGGCTTCGGTGAGGTTGGCGTAGCCGTGGAGCTTGGCGGCGACCTTGGCGAGGGTTTCGCTGCCGGTGTCGTGTTCGAGGAAGAAGTCGATCTCGCGGCCGTTCTCGGCCCACCGGCCGTAGGCGTCGGGACGGGCGAGATCGCCCCAGAGCTGGGCGCAGCGCCGCTCCGGCCACCACGCCTTCACCTCCGCGCAGGTGCCCGGTTGGCGGGCGTGATGGTGCAGGTACGAGAAGAAGTCGTTCACGCCGACCTGGTGGGCCAGGTGGGAGGAGACGGCGATGGGGTGGTCGGGGTTGTAGCCGAACTCCTTGACGGTGATGCCGTCCCTGATGGCCAGGACGGCGGCTCCAGCGCGGCCGAGGAGCCAGTGAGTGGGTCGTGATCCTGCGCCATAGGGAGCCCAGGGCCGGAAACGGGTGACAGCGTTGAACGCGTACAGGGTCCCGAGGCGTTTGCGGGTTGCCTGCGGGATGCCGAAGAAGATGCGCTGCAGTTGGTGGGTGGTCAGCACGCGGTGCTGGTGGAGATGGGTGAGGATGTCGTAGTCGCGCGGGGTCAGGCGCGCGGCCAGGGCGGTCAGGGCGGTCCGGTCCAGTCGGGGCTGTCCGGCGGGGACGGGCTGTGCGGGCATGTCGATCTCCTTCGCGGTGTGGTGTGGTGCCGGTCGTGGTCTGGTCAGTGGCCGATGGCGCGTGGGTCGTGTTCGAGGGCGCTCCGCTTTCGAGTGGCGGTCTCGGCAGGAAGTGACTGGGCGAAGCGGTCACGAGAGGACTGTCGGATGGCCTGCTCACGTCCGGGTGCGATGGGCGGCAGGGGGCGGGTGCGCAGCGTGAAGGCGGCGGTTTGCTGGCCATCGATGATGAGTCGGGTGACTGCTTGGAACGCGCCGAGGTGCGTCATGTCGTGCGGGGTGATCAAAGGTGCGACGTGGGCTTTGAGGTCGCCCGCGTCCTTGGGAGAGGCATTGAAGTAGATCTTGTTGCGGGCGTCGGCGGACAGAGCCTCGCGCAGATCGGAGGGGAGCTGGTCGAGGTGCTGGTGGGCCAGGACGAGGGAGAGGCGGTAGCCGCGCGCCTCAGCCAGGACGTCATTGATGTGGCCCGGCAGGTTGAGGAAGTTGTGGCACTCGTCGATGTAGAGCGCGGCATCAGGTCGTTCGGCCTCGGGTTGGTGGGCGCGGCGGGTGGCGGCCTGCCAGGTGTGGGCGAGCAGGATGGAGCCGAACAGCCTGGCGGCATCGTCGCCCAAGATGCCTTTGGGGAGGCGGGCCAGGACGAGGCCGCCCTCGTCGAGGAGTTGCCCGATGGGAACGGTGGTCGTGGGATTGGTCAGGGCGTGGCGGATGAAAGGGCGGAGCAGGACGGCACGCAGCTTGTTCATCACGGGGCCGATGACGGTGGCCTGCCCGGCCGGGGTGAGGGCGCGATAGGAGTCCCAGAAGCCGGCGAGCAGTTCGTCATCCAGCCGGGCAGTGATGCGGGCGCGAAACGCGGAGTCGGTCAGCAGCCGAGGAACCTCGGCCAGCGTGGCCTTGGAACCCAACACCTTGGTGAGGGTGAGACAGGTTGACCGCAGCAGATCGTCGACCCGTGGCCCCCACGCGGAGCGAAAGCAGCGGTGGAAGATCGTGACCAAGGAGTCGACGGCGAAGGCGGGATTGGGTCCGGCGAGTATGTTGATCGCCGGTGGTTTGGCGCTGTCTTGAGGGTCGAAGACCACCGTCTTGCCGATCGAGCGCTCCGGCAGGCGCGTGAGGATATCGATGATCAAGTCGCCCTTGGGGTCGATGACCAGCGCGCCCCGGCCCGCCTGGGCGTCGGCCAGGACCATGTTGGCCAACAGCGTGGATTTGCCGACGCCGGTGCCGCCGAGGACGTGGGTGTGATGGCGGGCGTCGGCCACAGGTAGCGCCACGGGGCGTTGTGGGCCGCTGTCGGTATCGCCCAGTACCCGGACCGGTTCGGACCCCGGACCGCGCGGCACGGCGGGTGGCGGGGGGATAGGGCGGGCTCCGGCGCGTGTGACGCCGGGGGCATCGGTGTCCCAGGGCAGGTGCGCGAGCGCGGCCAGTTCGCCGATGGACAGCAGATATCCCGAGCTCAATCGGCGAGAGCCGGTCACTTTGTGAGGTCGGAAGAGCCGGGCGCGGAGCAGGTACTGATGGCCCGAGGTGAACAGGGCGAAGACACCAGCCAGCGTGTGTGCCAGCCCGCGCAGTCTGCCCCTGGCTGTCTCATCGTCTTCGCTGGAGGCGACGGCGTAGCGGATGACGACCTGGTAACGCGGCTGGCCTGCCTTGGCCAGAATCGCGCGTACTTGCTCGGCACGTTCAGGGAACATACGAGCCAGCTCGCCAGGGTGAGTGCGGCTGGACACAAGCTCGTCCATCACCTGACCGAGCATGCTGCTGGTTCTGGCACCGCGCAGGACCGCTGCCGCTCGGTGGGCGCGCCTGAGACGGCGCCCCGTGGTCGGCCGGGCCAAAACCTGGATGAGAGCATGCTCGTCGTCACGCAGCCCGCTCATCGCGCTGAGCAGTGACCGGATGGGGTCGCTGGCATGGTCGGCCTTGAGCGGGAAGTGCTCGGCCTGCGCGAGCATCAGCCGTCCGCCGACGGTCCGGGCACGCGGTGGAAGGGGGTTGGTGGCGGGCGTAGTGGTGGTGATCGCCCCTGGCCAGGCGGCCTGGACCGCCTTCTCCACGATCCCGGGCGGAACGACGCCAGGCACCCACAACCGGATGCGGACACCGGAGGCGCTTCCCAGGTACTCCCACACCAGGTGTGGCTGACCTGCCAGGTGCCGCTTCCAGGTGGGACGTAGGAGCCCGATCAGTTGGCTCCATAGCACCTGCGCGCCCTGCGGGTCACTGTCCGGAGGGCATGAGATCGTGACCAGCCGGGCGCCCGGCGCCAGCACCTGGTGGCGTA
Organism: Nonomuraea sp. NPDC005650; assembly: GCF_040605375.1. Classification (NCBI taxonomy): domain Bacteria; kingdom Bacillati; phylum Actinomycetota; class Actinomycetes; order Streptosporangiales; family Streptosporangiaceae; genus Nonomuraea; species Nonomuraea sp. NPDC005650. The sequence continues at coordinate 18,109 of NZ_JBEXCR010000078.1, read as the reverse complement.
TCCGGCTGACGACGTGGCGAGCAAGCGCCAGCACCGACACCACGGCCAAGACCCCGACGGCGACACGCCAGCCGTGGTGGAGGGTGAGGTCGAGAAGCCAGGTTGGCAGCTCACGCAAGAACTCCAGCCCTTCGCGTACATCTCGGTCGCTGACTTCGCACAACAGGCAGTCCGTAGCTGACCTCATAGCGGGTCGCCCTCCTCGTCTAGGTCGTCGCAGACGAGCGGGCCTTCGGCGGGAGGAACGCCGGTGTCGCAGCGTTCCAGGTCGGCCAGCTCAGCAGGGTCGGTGGTGATCAGCTCTGTCTCGGTTGGGGAGGCGATCACATGGAAGGCGACGCGACTGGCTGGGCCGGCGACCATGAGAGCCTCGCCGCGTTCAGCAGTGAGGAGGTACTGCCGCTCGCCCTCGGAGAGATCGAAGGCGTCGCCAACCGCCCCGATGGCCTGTGGCGCCTGACGGAGCAGGACCTGGCCGGCCGCGTTGGCCACGATGGCCTGGCCGAGGTCGGTGCCGAGCAGGTCGGCGGCGTCCTGCGTGATGACGGCGAGCCCGGTCCAGTGCTTGCGGGCGGCTTTGGCCATCCGGTAGAGGAACCGGGCGCCTTCGGCTTCCTTCATCAGGAGCCAGGCTTCGTCCACCACGATGAGGCGCTTCTTGCGGTCGCGCGGGTTGGCTATGCGGCGCCAGATGGCATCGAGGGCGAGCAAGGTGCCGACCGCTTTGAGCTCGTCGGGTAGGTCGCGGAGAGAGAAGACGATCAGGTGGCCGGTGGGTGTGGTGGTGGTCGGGCCGTCGAACAGCTCGCGGTAGGAGCCGGAGACGTACGGGGCGAGCTGTGCGGCCAGTTCCGCGCTCGTGGTCTTCAAGGCAGTGACGAGGTCGCCCAGCAGCGGGGCGGGGCTGTTCCAGGTGTCCGGGTCTCGGGTGATTCCGGCCTGCTGGTAGGTGGCGATGATCGCGGCGTCGAGTGCGGCCCGCTGCTGCGGGGTGAGCGGCGTGGCGAGCATGGTGGCGATGAGGGTTTGCAGGAAGAGTGCACGCCGGGACAGGACGTCGTCGTGAGGCCCGTGGCTGGTGGGCAGGTCGAGCGGGTTCCAGCGGACTCCGGTGGCGCCGAGGCGTAGGTGGGTGCCGCCGACGGCGCGGGCCAGGCGGGCGTATTCGTCCTCGGGGTCGACGACGGCGACTTCGACGCCCTGGTAGAGCAGGCGCAGGGCTTCGAGTTTGGTGAAGAAGCTCTTGCCGGCGCCGGATCGGGCCAGGGTGACGGAGTTGTGGTTGTCCTGGGCGAAGCGGTCCCAGACGACGATGCCGGAGCTGGAGGCGCTGAGCCCGTACAGGATGGCGCTGTCGCTGGTGGGGGCGGCGAGGTCGGGCGAGGTGAACGGAAACGCGGCCGCCAGAGCGGTGGTGTCGAACGTACGGGTCAGCTGCACTGAGTCCACTCCGAGGGGCAGGCTGGTTGCCCAGCCCTGCAGGGCCCGGAAGGTGGTCGGCTGGGCATCCAGGAGGAGCGAGGCGGCCAGGGCGCGGACGCGTTCGAGTTCGGCGTTGAGCTCTTCTTCGCTGGAGGCGTGCACGGTGAGGTACAGGCCGACCTTGAACAGTCGCCCGTGGCCTCGGGCGAGGCTGGCGGCCAGCTCGGTGGCGTCGTCGGCGGCGGCTTCGACGGCGAAGTCCTGCAAGCGGCCGTGCTGGGCGTCGGCCCGGCTGGACGATTCCAGCCGGGCGAGTTGGCGGCGCAGCCGCATTGCGGCGACCGCCTGCGGGATCGGCTTGATGTGCAGCGATACGTCGAGGCGGCCGGGATAGGTGAGCAAGGGTTCCAGCCAGCCCGCACCGACCTCGCGCGGGTAGCCGACCACAGCGAAGGACGCGGCGACTCCTTCAGAGAAAGTCAGCCCGCGAGCGCCGACCTGCAGGGCGGCAGACCTCAGCAGCGTGGCTGCTTCTGCCGTACTGTCGTGCTGGCCGTGGTGTCGTCTCATCAGTCCTCCTGGCCAGTGGTGGTGATCACGTCGTCGGGGAGGGCCGCCGGCACGGGATGCCAACCGCCGGGGTCGAGGCATTCGGTAAGAACTCGATACGCCGCTGACGCGTTCAAGACGGCGGCGGAGATGCCGAGCGCGGCCAGGGCGCGGGCGCTCTCGTCAGCGCGGCGCAGCACGACGGCGGCCGCGGTGTCGCGCCTGGTGGTGCGGCGCCCGTGAGCCGGTCCCGGATCTCGCAGCACGATGAGCAGCTGGCGGGCCAGCAGCTCGCGGGAGTCGTTGAGCTGCTGCAGGAACGCCGCATGCTCGGTCGCGCTACGGGCGAGCGCCGGGTGAGGCAGCCGCTCGGCGCGTTGCAGGACTGTGCCGATCAGGGCATCGAGCTCGATCGGGCGGGCGCGTACCAGGATTTGCGCGGGTGCTTCCAGCGAGTTGAGCCAGCGGCCGAACGCGCCCACCAAGCCCGCCTGCTCCGCGGTCGTGCGCAGATGGAAGGAGACGGTGGTGGTCTCCACGAGCACCGCCACCCCGCCGTCCACCAGGTCCAAAGCACCATCAGTACGAATGGCGCGGACCGGCAGGCGAAGCGGTGCGGGCAGTTTGCCTCGCAACCGGCACCAGGCAGGCGGCTCGACCACCTCGCCGGCGGCGGCGACCAGTCGCTTGGGAGCGCGAGCGAAGCGCAGGGCGGCCAGAGAGAAGCGATCGAGGCTCAGGCCCTCGCGGCGACCGAGGGCGACCACCAGGCCGAGGGCGAGCATCGGCAGCACCAACCCCGCGATGACCACCACGGGTAGCAGGTGATGGAACAGGTAGTAGACGACGGCGGCAAGGGCTCCGGCGGTAGCGACGATGATGATCTGGCGGATTGTCAGCCCGTAAGCGATCTTGTCGGGCTGGGCGATGTCGGCGGGGATGTGCGCGATCAGCGGCTCGGGCTCGTTCACGGATCCCTCCTCCCGCGTGGGACGCGGCGGGGTGGCGGATCGAGCCGCAGGTGCAGTTGCCGTTGTCGTCCAGGACGGGTGGGCATGCCGGGCAGCATGGGTTGCACCCACGGCGGGCGCGGGCGGATCCACGGCCCGCTCGGCGCAGGTGGCGGTGCTGGTGCGGGTGGCCGTGGCACTCGGGTGACCGGGAACGGCAACGCCAGCTGGCGACCGCGTGCACGCGAGGCAGGGGCCGGTGCCGGCGCGGGCGGCACGTTGAGCGGAAGCGCGAGCTGCTGCGGCCCGCGATTACCGCCTGCTGCGGCGGTGGAGCTCGACGGAGTGTGGGCGGATGCGTTCATCGGCTGGGGTCCTCTCATGCTCGGCGGCCCGCTCCTGGGGCGAGGCCCGCTCTGACCTCGCCGTCCGGCCCGTCCTGGCCCGGACACCGGTCGGGAGCGACGTGCGGCTCCCGCGCCTCTGACGGCGGAACGGGCGGCCTTCCCCTTGCGCAGAGCGGCACCGGCCAGGCCCAGGGTCTTGTAGACGATCAGGGACTTGATCAGACGTTGGAGCAGCTGGGGCTGGGCGTGTTGCCAGACGGAGCGGGCGACCCAGCCGGGAATCTTGATCAGGATGAACAGCAGGCCGATCAGCACAAGCGTGTCGATGGCCCGCGTGACGACCGGTTTCACCACCGCCACGACCGGCTGATCGGGCGGGGTGGCGAACGCGTCGGTGGAGTCGGTGAAGTACACCTTGAACGCCAGGATGAGCACCAGCGCCTGCAGCACCTGCATGATCAGGACACCGGTGAACGCTCGCCACCACAACCGGGCGATGTGCTCGGTTTGCGGCAGCGCGTGGCAGAGCAGAGCGAGCGGCGCCGCGATGATCAGGAACAGCAGCAGGGCGACCCGCAGAATCGCAATGAAGGCCAGGATGAGGCCCATCACGACGGCGAGCCCGATCATCCAGATCAGGAACATCTGCGGGCCTTGGAGTTGGCCGACCGGGTTGGCGAGCTTGTTGGCCAGCAGGTCGCCGGCCCGCTTCCCGTCGACGCCGCCGCCGAGCAGCGCGGCGACCAGGCCGTTGGCCAGCTCGATGGCGTGCTGGCAGAGGGTGAGCGAGGTGTTGAGCGCGACGACGGCGACCACCAGGCGCGGGACGATCTCCTGCGTGGTGGTGGAAGTCTGCACGCTGCCGTACGCCATCACGATCAGACCACCGACCAGCACAAACAGCGCCAGCAGCGCGTTGGCCACCAGCCGCACGTGAGCCGACAGTTCCTGGACCCGCTCCAGCATCGAGGGCGGCGGCGAGGACAGCAGGAGAGTCCCGACCGCCTGGAAGGCTGGCTGGATCGCCTCGGTCACGATCAAACCGAACCAGCCGTTCAGCGCCCGATTGATCTTGCAGCCGAAATCGAGCCAACCGCACTCGTCTGGAGCAGCCGTTTGATCTGGCGTCGAGATGGAGTGCGGCGTGGTGGGATGCGGCTGGGGCGGTGGTGTGAGCATCGGGCCAGTGGGTGAAGTCAGCGCTGGTGTGGAGGCCGGCCCAGGTGTGGGCGGGGTGGGCTGTGGATTCCAAGATGGCGTGGGCGTCGGTGGCGGAGACGCCCACGTTGGGGCGCTCATCGCGGCAAGCGTGGTGACGATGAGCGCGAGCAGTTGCGCTGTCACGACCACCACGCGGCGTGGGCTCGCGGCGGGCAGAAGCGGCGACTGACGGGGCACCGTCAGGCTCCTACGATGCCCTTGAGGATGCTGACCAGCAGCGGCGCCAGAACGGCGATGCCATAGCCCATAGCCGCGTAACGCAGGGTCTTCTTGGCCGCCTCCACCTCACCGGGGTCGCCTCCGGCCAGGATGTAGCGGACCCCGCCCACGGTCAGGAAGAGGGTGGCCAGCGCGACCAGCAGGCCGACGATCACGTTGCGCAGGTTGTCTATCACCTGGTTGAGCGAGCCAGGTTCCTTAGCCTGAGCAGGCCCAACCCATGCCGAGGCTGTGATGCCGGAGATGCGAGCGGCCTCGGCGAGGTGGGCGAGCGCCAGCTCAAGGAGTGTGCCGAGTGCGGTGCCCGCGACGATGACGACGCCGATGAGAAGGACCTTGCGAGGGGTGAAGCGGGAACGTGGTACCACTGCTGCCTCCCGGTATGGCGTTGAGGATGCGTGCGATGGGTGGGACAGGCAGCGCGGAGGCCCGGTCCCGGCCAGGGCCGGGTGGGCGTCCTCCTTCTGCGCGGGGCGGTTGGCTGGTCCGGTGGTGACAGGAACCGGGTGGCCGGGTGCGGCCTGGCCGGGACCGGTGCCGTCCGCGCTGCCTTTCACCTGCTAAAAGACCGGGTTCAAGTGCCGAAATCAGACATCGAGGCCCGTGGAATTTGCCCGATCATGACTGTGAGCGGTGGCGCGTAGCGCTGGCTGTCGTGCCGCTTGGCTTTGCGGTGCTGGACAGCTCGCCGCTGATCAGGGCCTGGCGGAGGCGTGCTTCGGCACGCTGCCGGCGCTTGAGCTCGTTGCAGTAGAGCAGGCCGCGAGCTCGGCAGTAGTCGGCCAGCGATGTGCTGTCCAGCCTGGTCATCCCGATCAGCTCCGCTACCTCCGCCGTGATGACGCCGGCCTCGACGGCGCGGGCCAGCAGCAGATCGGCGTGACCGGACGGATAGCGCAATGCCAGCCGGCCATCGCTCATCTCGGGTTCGGAGAGTAGTTCGGGCTGATCGACGGCGTGGGCACGCAGAACGCCGAACTGGGTCAGTCGCGACAGCCGAAGCAGCGGGTGAGACCAGGACAGCTCGACCCGGTACAACGCCTCCATGAAGCAGGCCAGCATCTCGGCTTCCAAGTCCTCATACTCCGCGCTGATCATCTCGTTCAGGGTCTTGAGCAGGCGGCGCAGCATCGGCGCTGCCAGCGCGACGGCGGCGACCATCCACGCGCCTCGGTGGGCGCGTGCTTGCTCGATCAGGTGCCGCCAGACTCCGTCCCTGGTCGTCCGATCGCAGCTGGGGTGCAGCAGGATGGTTCGCAGCTCGTCCAAGGCGATGAGGCGAGCAGGCAGGCCGAGCCCGAGCGCGGCCCCGTCGATCCCCAACGGCTGCGGCCCTTGCATGAGCAGCATGAAGGAACGCTCGGCCAGATCGAGCGGACGCGTGTGGACCGGAGCGGAGGTGCCCGCAGAGGAAGCCTGGCCGGCGTTCGAGACGCAGGGCGCTTCAGAGCGGGGATAGGCGATGACAGCGGTGGCGGTCTGGGATCGAGCGTTGAACATGGCAGCTCCCAAAGGGGTGAGCGGTTCGGATGCTGCTCATGGCGCCAGAGCCCACGTACAGGAACGGGACGACTTCCGGACAGACTTCGGCTCGGATAAAGATCATCCAAAGTTCCAAGACGCGAAAGAATCGCGGCCTGACCTGCGTAAACGCCTCTCAGCCTGTCGTTGGAGGAGCCGAGAGGAGTGCGGTCCGAGCGCTGTCCGCTCCAAGTCCGGTAACGCGTCAACCTGCGTGAACGGTGAGGGCCAGGATCCACGACTTATGGATCTGGCAAAGGCAGCCGGACGGCGGACCGTCCCTTCTTCGAAGCGGTCATGTCTTCGCCCCGGAAGTGCATGGACATGGCGTATCCGTTCGTGGGTGGTGCGCGGACGGCCAATTTGCTGCCTGCGCTCGCCGGGGCTGTTCGAGGCGGTCGAACCGACGGAAGCGGACACTTTCGCAAAGCGACGGAGAGATCGCCCTGGCTCGGCCCAGTAGGGATGAGGTCAGAGCGAACCTTGACGGCGGGAGCGGGAGACGCTGAGTTGAAATCCTGACGAAGCGGATGCGGGGGCATGTTGTCAACCCGCGCTTCTCGAAGAAGGGCACGCCCGCCCGACGTGCTTACCGCCCGTCACTCAACCGAGCGGGCGCGAGGCGTAGCCACTGCGCCTTGGCCGCCGTTTCTGAAGGGCGGGCAAGGCGCAGTTCGGTGGCCCCGTGGTGGCCTTCGCCGCACTGTTGTCATCTGCGTGAGCATGGTCGTGCGGGCTGAAGCAGACGGACGGCCGTCCGCCGTCTGCCTGGTGGCCGTTGCCCGGCTCCGGCCCGCCTGTAAAGCTGAAACCGCGGCCCATCTCGTCCTCCCTCCACATCGATTGGGGTTACGTGAGCGACGTCATCATCTACAGCCCGTACGACCACGCCATGCACGAAGACCCGTATCCGACGTACGGGCTTCTGCGCGAGAAAGCGCCCGTCTACTGCAACGACACGCTGGACTTCTGGGCCCTGACCCGGCATGCCGACGTGTACACCGCCGGCCGGGACTACACCACCTACAGCAACAGCCACGGGGTCAGTCTGGAGTTATGGTCACCCGACATAGCCAAACGACAGTCATTCATCGCGATGGACCCGCCCAACCACACCCAGTTCCGGGCGCTGATCTCCCGCGCGTTCACGCCGAGGCGGGTCGCCGAGCTGGAGCCGCGCATCAGGGAGATCACCCGCAGCTACCTGCACCGCGTGCTCGACGCGGGAGGCGACTTCGACTTCATCGCCGACTTAGCGCAGAGCATCCCTGCCGACGTCATCAGCGAACTGGTCGGCGTGCCCGCGGCCGACCGTCAGCAAATCCTCCGCTGGTCCAACGAGAGCCTGCTCCGCGAGGAGGGCAGCGGCGCCATCACCGCCTCCTCCGCCGATGCCACACTCAGACTCATGGGCTACTACGGGCAGCTCATCGCCGACCGCCGCGCCCATCCGGGCGACGACATGGTGTCCGCGCTCATCGCCGCCGAGATCGACGGGCAGCGGCTGTCCGACCAGGACATTGGTGCCGTGCTGCTGTTGCTGGGCGTAGCCGGAAACGAGTCCACCACGAAGATTCTCGGCAACGCCTGGTATCAGGCTGCCCGTCACCCCGGCCAGCGCAGCATCGCCTTCCAGCCTGGCCGCGTCGGCAACTGGGTGGAGGAGACGCTCCGCTACGACTCCTCCGGCCAGATGACCGTGAGGCGGGTCACCCGCGACGTCGAATGGCATGGCACCGTGGTCCCGGCCGGCTCCCGGCTGCTGCTGATCTTCGCCGCCGCCAACCACGACCCCCGCGTCTTCCCCGACCCGGAGACGTTCGACCTCGAACGCGACACCAGCCGCACGATCGCGTTCGGGACAGGCCCGCACTTCTGCCTCGGCGCGAGCCTGGCCCGCCTTGAAACCCGCGTCGTGCTGGAGGAACTCGTCGCCGCCGTCCACGAGAACTATGGTGTCGGTATGCCAGTCCGCGTGCACCATCCGAACATCCACGGTCTGCGCAGCCTGCCGACCACCGTCAAACCCCGTTAGCTAGTGCCGGCCAATGCGGACAGGGGTGCGGCATCGACCGTACTTGCTGCCCTCGCACAGCTTGAACACGTCGATTCGGCTGAAGAAGGTGGAGTTGGTCCCGCAGCCCCATCGGGCGCCGTTGGAGTCGACCACCGTCCACATCTGCAGGTAGGAGGTGGCGTACTCGACTCGTACGGCTCGACCGTCGTTGCTCAAGTCGCAGACTTCGATGTGCTTGCGGTCGGCTGAGACGGTGACCGATCCCCAGCCGGCGTCATCGTTCCAGCCGCCGGCTGAGTCAGCGGAAGCCGGAAGAGCGCACACCACGGCGGCGAGGAAGATGGCCAGTGCACGGCGAACGTACATAGGGTGCCCGTTCCGTTGAGGCGAATGAGAAGGAGCCACTGTGACCCCATTGCGCGCCTCAATCGCGCAGGTCTGCGCCTTGACGGCATGGCTTGATCAACATTTGGACGGCCCGCGGGGCGGCTATGTGCTGAAGGAGCTTGGAGCACTCCGAGCCGATCCTTGAGAGCGCGTCAGTGTTCGCCCTGGCCAGGATCTCTCCGACTACCACCAGCGTTCTCCAGATCGACGGGGGCACGAACTAGTGGTGGATGACTGTCCGATTCTTGTCCCGAACGTGTCCGGAAGCGCTGTGACCTGCGAGAATTCCGGCAGCGCGGGTTGCGCCGGTTGAACGTCCAGGTGACGAGGCCTCTCCACGGTGCGCCTGCTTGCACGGCAGGCTCGGTGGAGCTCCTGAAGCACCCCATACGTGACAAGGCTGGGCATGCGTGTCTGAACTGGGCGACACAAGGCGCCCTCACCGAATCTTTGCTTACCTCCGTGTCTCAACTCGGCCCACGGCACCGGTATTTAGCTAGGTGACAGGAACCAGGCGGCCCGGGTGACGGGCCACATCATCGTGATACCACCCGTACGCGCCGACCGCTCCGCCACCATCACCGGCCTCACCGCTCCTCGTCGAACAGGTCGCGACGTTCACCAGAAGCATCTGCCCTTGAGCGTCTGGCTGGCCGCAGCCGATGCCGACACCTTTCCCGTCTGCCGAAGTGGCTGCTGCGTCCCGGTGAGCCAGTCCCTGGCCCGCCACCTCGTCACCGCCTGTACACAACTCGGCGATCTCGTGATCGACATGGACGCCGCCGACCACAACGTCATCTCCACCGCGCTGACACTCGGCTGCCAGGCCACCGCCACTGTCACTAGTCCGCGCCTGGCCGGCCAAATCGGCAAGAGGGTGGCCACCACCCACCCCGCCGCCGATCTGGAGGTGGCCGACCTACGCGTCGTGCGCCCCGAGTCCCTGCTGTGCGCCGTCAAGGACCTGGCCGGGGCCGCAGCCTTGGTCGTGCTCACCCACACCTGCCCAGGCCCGCACATGGGCCAGCCGCTCACGACGGCCCGGTACGTCGACGCGCCGGAACAGACGACGGTCGATCCAGCTGGATTGGCGGCGCTGCTGAAGCCGGGCGGTCACCTTGTCGTTGTTACCGGCCTGCACCGCGGCGAGCAGGACCTCATCGACCCAGCACCAAGCTTGATCGCCGGTGCGAAGCGTTCGGGGCTGGCGTACATGCAGCACATCGTGGCCCTGCGGGTGCCCGTCCGCAGCGGGCAGCTCGAACAGCTTCTCGGGTGGGGTGCGCCAACGGCTGGCTCTGCGAGGGCGGGCCTGCCGGGCAGTGCTCACGTGCACAGTGACGTGCTCATCTTTACCAAACCTCGCGCAGGTCGAGAGTCGCCGCCATCCGTAGTCGAGCCCCCTCAAAGAACCGACCACCAGCAGATGGATTGTCCGGCGCCGGGGGAGCGGTCTTGGCTGAAGGGACAGCTGTCATGACGTCGATCACGTCGGTGTGGACGACGGGCCAGCAGCAATCGCGCACTCAAAGGCGAGGCCGGTACCTGCCGGAGTCGATGAAACACCCGGGCAAGATGCTGCCCTCGATCGCAGCCCAGGTGATCGACACCTACACGCAGCCGGGTGAGCTGGTCATCGATCCGATGTGCGGGATCGGCACCACTCTGGTCGAGGCCATCCACCTGGGCCGGCACGCGGCCGGCATGGAATACGAGGAGGATTGGGCGAAGCTCGCTGTGGCCAACCTCGCCCACGCTCGCCGCCAGGGCGCCACCGGGTTCGGCACGGTGATCGCCGGAGACGCGCGGGGCATCGCCCGGTTGCTGCCGGACCTGACCGGCCGGGCGGCGCTGGTGCTGACCTCTCCGCCGTACGGGTCGGCCACGCACGGCCACATCCGCGCCAGCCGCGACAGCGGTGAGCCAGGCATCCGGAAATGGAATCAGCGCTACTCCCGGGACAGGGCCAACCTGGCTCACCAGGGTCTGCCGGTGCTGCTGGACGGGTTCGCCCAGATCCTTTCCGGTTGTGGCGAGCTGCTGCGGCCCGGCGGTGTTGTCGCGGTGACGGTGCGTCCGTATCGGCACCGCGGGGAACTGGTCGACCTGCCTGGCCACGTGCAGAAGGTGGCTCAGCGCGCCGGGCTGGTGTTCGCCGACCGGATCGTGTGCCTGCTGTGCGGGCTGGGCCACGGCAAGCTGCTGAACCGGGCGTCATTCTTCCAGCTGTACGAGGCGCGTAAGGGTCGGGCTCGCGGGCTGCCGATCCACGCCACCGCGCACGAGGACCTGCTTGTCTTCACCAAGCCTCACCCGCTCGACAAGACCGCTTCGACCATCCAGAGAGCTGCATGATCTAACAGAGCGGCTCACGTGGCGCGCCGGCAGCGCCTGGACGCTGACGGCAGGGTGCGTATGGCGCGCGGCTGGTGGGCAGCCGCCAACCCGCGACGGGCCAACCACGAACCTATGTCCCGCTCTCGTGCCCGACCAGTTCAGGGGATGGCGCAAGCATCCTGGCGCCAACAACCGGGGCGACTCAGCCGAGGTGCGGCTTTCCCACGCCACGTTCGCCGCCACCTAACCGGACTTGACGACCTGGTCGGAGGCGGTGGTCCATATCCCTGCCCTGACGGTCTGGGACACCCGCTACGCGGGTGATTGCCTGCGGGACATGGCGAAGCCTTCCAGCTCGGCTGGCTGCTGAACGCGCTTCCGCAGACCTTCATCCAGTTCGTCCTGGTCAACGGAGCAGGCGGGTGACCTCCTCCATTGACATCAAGAACGAGTGATCAAGGAGGCCCGAACACCGAGCCTGCGCCGACTGCGCCCGCACCGGCATCGAGGCCCACCGCGCCATCCATAGCGCCCTCGCCTGGCCGCATCCGGCAAGACGTCCGCCAGGCCGAGGGCCATCCCACACCAAATGACTGGAGAGGACGGATCCCATCTTGCACGAGCTTGCCCATTTCGGTGCCACAACGAGAATGGCCGATCGGCTCAACGACCCGAATTGCGACGATTGGGCGGACCAGGTCAAGCGGACCGGTTGCTCTCGCCGACCCGTCCACCGCCGTGGAGACGGCGTCCACCTCGACCACGCCCCGAGCTGGCTCCTGCATCGCGACGCCCTCACCCGTGAGTCAGTCGGTGTCGCGCTCGGAACCCGGCCCGACTCTCGCTGCCCAGCCGTCGGGGAGAGCCACCGCACCGCGGTCTACCCTTCGAACGCGGGCGGTGGTCGATGATCAGGCGTGACGAGCTGCTGACCATTCCCCAGGTCCTCGAAGAGCTGGGCGTGTCCCGCCGGACCTTCTACCGCTGGCGTCAACTTGGCCGTGCGCCGATCTGCGTCCAACTGCCCAACCTCGAGCTCCGCGTCTGGCGGAGCGACCTCACGGCATGGCTCGACTCGCGACGGGAGGCGGCGTGAACACCACCTACTACGTGCAGCTCGGCCAGATCCAGCAGCGCACCAACCGCGGCACGCCCGCCTACATCGCGCGTTGGCGAGTGGCGAGCAAGGACAGATCCAAGACCTTCCGGACCAGAGGGCTGGCCAGCGCGTTCATGTCCGACCTGCGCCAGGCGGTCAAAGCGGGGGAGGAGTTCGACATCGCCACTGGTCTGCCAGTGTCGATGCTCGCGCAGAAGACTGCGGGACCGTCGTTCCTGGAGTTCGCTCAGGCGTACGTTCTTCGGCGGTGGAACACCTTGGCGGCCAGGACTCGCGAGACCGAAGCGTACGCACTCCTGACGCTGATCCCTGCTCTGGTAGCCGACGCGCCGCGTCCTCCCACCGCGGAGGAACTACGCGAGGTTCTCAGGACTCACGTCCTCCTCCCCGAGAACAGGCGGACCAGCCTTTCCACGTCCCAGGCTGCGGCGTTGAGCTGGCTGGAGAGAGCGTCTATTCCGATGTCGTCACTGCGAGAGGCGAACATCCTTCGTACGGCTCTCGATGCCATCTCGGTCACCTTCGCCGGTGTTCCGGCGGGGGCGAACTCGGTACGACGCAAGCGCGCTGTCCTGCATCACCTCCTGGAGCACGCGGTTGAGCAAAAGGTATTCCGCAGCAACCCGCTGGACGAAATCAAATGGACAGCGCCAAAGGCCGTCACGGTCATCGATCCGCGTACGGTGGTCAACCCGGCGCAAGCAACGCAGCTCCTCGACGCCGTCCCCAAGGTGGGGCGCAAACGCGGTCCCCGGCTCAAGGCCCTGTTCGCCTGTATCTACTACGCGGCGTTCCGGCCGGAGGAGGCAGCGGATCTGCGACTGAGCAACTGCACTCTGCCCAAGACAGGCTGGGGCCAGATCGTCCTGGAGAGGGCACGACCCCAGGCAACAAAACGCTGGACCAACTCCGGCGAGACCCACGAGTCCCGAAGCCTGAAGCACCGCGCGGACAAGGAGACGCGAGAGATCCCGATCCCGCCAGTTCTGGTCGCCATGCTCCGCGAGCACATCGCCGAGTACGGCACCGCCAAGGACGGAAGAATCTTCAGTACGAGCACCGGCGGCACCTACTCCAGCTCGGCTCACTCCTATGTCTGGCAGGAAGCCCGCAAGCTCGCCCTGACCCCGGCACAGGTCGCCTCATCCCTGGCTGCCCGGCCGTACGACCTCCGTCACGCGGCGGTCTCGCTCTGGTTGAACGCGGGGGTCCCGGCACCCGAGGTCGCCAAGCGGGCTGGCCACAGCGTTGACGTCCTGTTGCGCGTCTATGCCAAGTGCATCGACGGTCAACAAGAGCAGGTCAACAGCAAAATCAACAACGCCTTGGACCAATAGCCCACGTTCATCCCGTCACCGGCCCCGGCCATTCCGGGGTCGGTTCAACCTGTGCTGCTCTCTTTGCCGTGTCCTTCCCACGGGGTGTTGTATGCGGACACCAGGAAATCCTGCTCGGCGGACACGTCATGCCTGGTAGATGGCCACATCACTCCTGGTGGGCGGTCAGGAGAATTCCTGGTGGACGGGGTTGACGAGCATCCGAACGAACAGTCTCGTTAAGGAGTCCGCGGCGCACGACTTCCTCGACCGCGTCTGACATGTGCCAGCCAGCGACTCGGCGCCCGGCGCACGGTCAGGAGCCGATTCCGTCTTCCTCGTCTTCCTCTTCCGGCCTGAACGGCTCCAACGGATGGACGCCGAGCACCCATCCGGCTGCGACACGCGGAAGGCACGCCTGCACCCCGTTGAGCTCCTCTTGGCCGATCGACCAATCCATGTCCGGCGATTCCTCGCCCATGATGATCGCTTCCATGAAATCGTTCCAGCGCCCGTACGAGCTGAGAAGGACGGCCTCGTCTGGCACGTCCAGGTCGAGCATGACATAGCGGGCGTACTCCTCCGGGGTCTGCGGGCAGAGCAGCATTTCCGCCGTCAGCGCCACGCTGTTATCGCGGGTGTCCGGCCCGGCCCACGCCCACACCGGAGGCCGGCCCCCACAGTCGAGGCCGCGCCGTGCCATCTCCGCCACCATCTCCTCGTAGCAGGCCCGGTAGTTTCCGACCATGATCCGGACCCAGTCCCCGACCAGCTCGCCGGCATCCTCCAGCGACTCGAGAACCGCTCGATGCTGGACCGTCCACAAACGCACCGGGCGATTGTGCCATCGCGGAGACAGAACGATCTACGCAATTATCCGGGAGCGGCGGTGACGGTCCAGTGGGGCGGACAGGGAGTGCGGCCGTGGGGTCGTCGACCGGCAGGAACGCCTGCAGCTTCAGCTCCGCCACCGTTGGACGGACTCATTACGCGGCGGCTGTCGATCCGCGCGAGATCTCGCTGTTCGCCGACCAGCACGGACCTACAGCGTCCTCATCGGGAGAGCACGGGCGTGTTCCGATGCCGTGGGGCCGACGAAGGAGGCCCTGCGGCCCCGATCGCCCCCAACCACGTCCCTATGCCTGCCACCTCCTGGCGATCGTTGAGTCTCCGCTCGGCTCCGGCCCGATCAAAGTCGGTGGCTTCGAGCTGGCCGCCAATCCGCCTCCTTTATGACCGCCTACCGAGAGAACTCGCGACCATGTACCAGGATCGCGATGGCCGTCTACCAGGAGAACTTCCTGTCCGTTCACAGGTGTGGCGTCGCCGCTGCACGCTGACAGAGACGCGTGCGAGAGGTGAGGATCACGGACGGAGGTCAGGACCACCCCAACTTCCTCACTCGAGCAGCCCCGCCCGATGTCGCACCCGCCATACGGGCTGCCTCGCCCCGGTGTACCTGCTGGAAACGACAGATGAAGGCATCGGCGTCGGCGCGCTACTGGATACACCGCTATGCCTTTGGGCTGGCCTGTGAGCCGTGCCGGTGGGGGCCCGAGACCCAGTTCGCCTACTGTGGCGGAGACCCCACTACCGCTCTGAGTCGCTCTCGCTGCTGTGGCATCGAAGGCGGTCACGGACGCAGGCTTCTGCGCGCCGGGGTGACTATGGCCGAGTTCGTGCGCATGTCGATTTATCACGACTAATAACACATCGGCGGTTCAGTTCGCTAATAAGAATGTATAACGCGTTTACCCGAGATGGCCGATGTGCTTGACTCCCGCCGTGTAGCCACACCCTCTGGGAGGGGCCATGGGGGAGTTCGTCGGGATCGATCCCGTCGGGGCCGACAAACTGATCCGCCAGATGGAGGCCGGGAAGGATGTCCTAGGCAGGGGACGGTCAGGGCTCGAAGCAGCCATTGCCGAGGCGGGGGAGGATTGGGCAGGCCGCGAGGGCGTCACACCGATGCACCGCACGTGGGCGTTCTTCCATGAGTCGCAGCAGGACCTCAAATGGCGCGTCGACGCCATCAAGCGGATGGTGCCGACGCAGCAAAAGGGGATGTTGACCAGCACCTTCCCCTTCAGCAGCGCAACAGAGGCAATGCAGGCGGCCAAGAAGGACGCGGCCGCAATCACCGAGGCACTCAAGCACCACGACCAGTACCTTTCCGGTCAGAGTTGGAGCCAGGTGGAAAAGGCCCTGTCGGGGCTCAAGTGCAGGGCAGACGACCCTGCATACGCCGCGGCACTGCTGGCCGCACTGGGCACCGAGACATTCACGAAGCTGTTCCGTGACTGGATGAACACCCAGGCCAAGGGAGACCGCAGAGGCCTGACCCCAGACGCGCTCAAGCGAGCCGATGAATCCTCGCCAGGTCTGCTGGCCAGAGCTTTCGCCAGCGCGGAGAGCTCTGGAAAACTCGGGAACGAGTGGCAGAAGATGGTGGAGACGGCCCCGTCGGACATCCTGACGGCCTTGGTCGCGCTGGCCCCGCAGTCCGGCACGTTCCTCAACCGGGTGGCGACCAACCTACTGAACCGCCCACCGAACTCCGACGCAGTTCCCACCGACCCCAACTGGAACCTGTACAACCTGGCCAAGGCATACGAGGCCAATCCAGAGGCGTTCCAGCGATTACTGGCCGAACACCAGAAAGAGGCGGGGGTCTTGCTGGACGCGTACACCATCAGGACAACTGGCGTCCCCGCCTACGAGGAAGCGCTGGCAAACGCGCTGCACGGCGCCTTGAAGCCCGGCTCTGGTCTGGACGACATGCGGGAACGCGCCTGGCTCACCGTCATCAACAGCATCGGGTCCGAGAACGGCCTCTGGGTTGGTGGCAGTCTCGGAACCTTCTCCAACTCTCCCATCAGCCGGATGCTGGCGCAGGACATAAAGCCCATCCTCGACAAGCTCGCCCGGGGACAGGCTCAGCGGAATTCACCGAAGATGCCGTACTTGAAGCCCAGCCCGCCCTGGGACAAGCTCGATCCCTCGGTGAGCGCGCGGTTCATGGGCGCGCTGATGCAGGACTCCACTGCGGCCAACACGTTGATGAAGGCAGCAAAGGAGTACACCAAGGAACTGGACATGGGTCGCTTCCATCCCTTCGACCCAAGCAACTACAAGCAGGAAGCGCACATCAACCTCGCCGAGCGCACGGGCGCGCTGGCGAACCTGCTGCTGGCTGGCTCGACGTATGCCGAGTGGAGCGACGATGAGTACGCCGACCGAATAGCCGGCTACGTCCTCATGCCCGTCGACTACTTCGACGAACACTTCCCCATCGCCAGCAAGATCGTCTCTACAGGAAAGGCGAAGGGACTCGACGAGGTCAAAGACGTACTGAAGGACATGATCACGGACTATCTTGACAAGAAGACACCGGACACCGCCGAGGCAGTCACCGGCAAGCTCATCGACGAGCAGATCTCCTGGCTGGATCGCTCGCTCAGAGAACACGGACTGCCACCGATGACGACATCGCAGATGAGTTTCATGAGAGACGCAATGGAAGGCCGGTTATCGAGCGCCCTCCTCGATGCGCTGAAGAGAAGGGGCGGCTGATCATGCCCGTTAAGCATCAACTGCTCCGCGACGCTGACGAGAAGGAGGCGCTCGCATCCACTTTTACGAGGTACGCCAGAAGCCTGGCCGACACCTTCCAAGGCATCCCATCGAAACCAAGCGACAGCGAACTCTTCTGGAAAGGGCCGGCAGCGGAGCGATACCTGGCCCATGCCGTCCGCCTCAAACGCGAGATGAACGAGCTCGAAAACTCATGCCTGGCCACCGCAGCGAACCTTCGTCGCCGCGCCCAGCAACTCCGTGCCGAGGCCGCACAGGTGCCCGATCCCCTGTGACCGCGTTCAGCCGTTGCTCGGGTAGCACTCCGTCTTACCGACGATCACGACATTGGGAGCCGGCTCCTTACGGGCGAGGAGTACGAAGGTTAACTTGGCCTTCGGATTGACCACCACAGCAACGCTGAGATCGTCTTCCCAGAGATCGAGGTTGTCCACGACCTCGGTGTAGCCCCTGGCTTCGAGATCACCTTTCAGCAACCCGACAAGGCTGGGAGGATTCTCCGCGGACGGATTTGCGAAGCTTGCCTTGGCTCTGAAGTAGCGTTGGGCCTCGCCCTTCAGACACGACGTGTTCCGGTCCTGGTCCGCCCGCTCCTTCGTCAGCCCCGCCAGTCCTGACTCAATTCCGGATACCAGCGCATCTCCATCGCTTACGAGTTGCCGGGCAGCTTCTGCCAGCGTTGGTCGCTCCGGCTCTCCTGAACAGCCCGTCAGGACCGCGAAACAGGCAAGTACTGCGGCAACTGCCCTCAATAACGCACCCAGGCGCATGATCCGGACCTTATCCCGACGTCTTCCCTCTCGTACATCCCATTCGTTGCAGTTATAGCCATCTGCGATGGAAGGCAATCCGGCGCCGACGTGAACGCCGCAATGATGCAGCTCACCCCGCTCGGCGGCCGTTCTACTCTAGCCTCGGCTTAAGGGAGCGGTCGTGGTCGTGGGTGTGGGCCACGCGCCCCTCGCGGAGCAGCGGCGGATGCAGAAGACGTGCGGGGCCACGGCGTAGAGCGTGGCGGGTACTACATTCGTAGATCTTGATTCGTTCGGCTCCGCCACGCACTGTAGTTGACCCATTGTCGGTGCGTGACGTGTGCTCTGACCTACGAT
>NZ_JBEXCR010000077.1:0-40209 GCF_040605375.1 Nonomuraea sp. NPDC005650 | reverse complement strand
GCGGCGGCCAACCGCATCCTGGTGAAGGCGTCGTCCAGGGTGAGCATCCGCGCCCGGCCAGCGGGCAGTTCCTCGGCGATCTCCTCGCTGGTGACGGTCAACACCGCACGGCTGTCAGCCAGCATGAACGCGATCCGCTCCACCGGCTGCCGGGGATCAACCGGCACATACGCCGCCCCCGCCTTCCAGACCGCCAGCAGCGCCACGATCAGATCGACACCACGCTCCAAACAGACACCCACCACCGACTCGGCCTGGACGCCCTCGCCGATCAGGACATGCGCCAGCCGATTGGCCCGCTCATCCAACTCCCCGAAACAGACCTCGACCCCATCGGCCACCACCGCCACCGCACCCGGATCCTGCGCCTCGAACAACTCCACCACCGAAGCGTCCAAACCCTCGACCGCCGTGGAATTCCACTCCTCCACCACCCGACGACGCTCATCGAGGTCCAGCAGCCCCACACCACTCACCCTGACCCGCGGATCCGAACCCACCGCATCCAGCACCCGCACCCAGTAGCCGGCGATACGATCGGCCCACACCGCATCGAACAGGTCCGTGGCCACGGTGATCGACCCCCGCACCCCCGCCGGCGCCCCCTGACCGTCGAACGCCTCGCTCACCATCACATCGAGGTCGAACTTCGCCGCCCGTGCCCCGGCCGAGGCGGCGCCCGGCCGGACGACGGGCAGGCCGTCGAGCACCGCGTCCACGGTGTCGCCCTTGGTCAGGACCACCTGGAACAGCGGGTGGCGAGCCATCGACCGCGCGGGGGCCAGCTCCTCCACCAGCCGCTCGAACGGCACGTCCTGATGCGCGAACGCCGACAAACTCCGCTCCCGCACCCGCCCCAGCAGGTCGACGAACATCGGGTCGTCGGTGAGGTCCACGCGTACGACAAGGGTGTTGACGAAGCAGCCGATGAGGTCTTCGAGGGCCGCGTCGGTGCGGCCCGCGTTCGCCGACCCGATCGGGATGTCGGTCCCCGCGCCCAGCCGCGACAACAACACCGCCAGCGCGGCCTGCAGCACCATGAACGTGGTCACGCCCTCGGCCCGCGCGACCTCTGCCAGCCTCGCGTGCACCTCGGCCGGGACCGCCAGCGGAACGGAATATCCGCGATGCGAGGCCACCGCCGGGCGCGGCCGGTCGAAGGGCAGGGCCAGTTCCTCCGGCGCTCCCGCCAGCGCCTGCCGCCAGTACGCGACCTGGCGTGACATCAGGCTGTCCGGGTCGCGTTCGTCTCCCAGGAGTTCGCGCTGCCACAGGGTGTAGTCGGCGTACTGCACCGGCAGCGGCTCCCAAACCGGCGCCCGGCCGGCGCGGCGGGCCGCGTACGCCAGCGAGAAGTCGCGGGCCAGCGGCGCCCGCGACCAGCCGTCGCTGGCCGCGTGGTGCAGCACCACGACGAGCACCCGATCGTCCGGCCCGGCCTCGAACAGCCACGCCCGCATCGGGACCTCCCGGGTGAGGTCGAACGCGTGGCCCACGGCCTGGGCGACCGCGCCGTCCAGGTCGGCCGGTGTCACCTGGACGGTCGACAGTGTCCAGTCGAGCTGGGTGACCTGCTGGTACGGTTCGCCGTCCGCGACCGGGAAGACCGTCCGCAGCACCTCGTGCCGCCCGATCACGTCCCGCAGCGCCAGCCCGAGGGCCTCCCGATCGACGTCCCCCGACAACCGCAGCACGATCGGCACGTTGTAGGTGGCGCTCGGCCCCTCAAGCTGACTGATGAACCACAACCGCCGCTGCGCGAACGACAGCGGCACCCGCTCCGGCCGTTCCCTCGCGGTCAACGCCAGCCGTGCGCCGTCGGCATCTGCCAGCCGCTCGGCCAGCGCCGCGACCGTGGGCGCCTCGAACAGCGCCCGCAACGGCACTTCCACGCCGAGGACCGTGCGTACCCGGCTGATCAGCCGCACCGCCAGCAGCGAATGCCCGCCGAGCGCGAAGAAGTCGTCGTCCACCGCGACCTCGGGGAGGCCCAGCACCTGCGCGAACACCCCGCAGAGGATCTCCTCGCGCAGGTCGGCCGGGCCTCGGCCGGCGTGGCCGGTGTAGTGGGGGGCGGGCAGGGCTTTGCGGTCGAGCTTGCCGTTGGCGTTCAGCGGCAGCGCGTCCATCGCGACGAACGCCGAGGGCACCATGTAGCTCGGCAGCCGCTCGGCCACCGTGGCCGCCACTTCTTCGACGGTGGCCTCGCGCAGGACGACATAAGCGACCAGCCGCTTGTCACCGGGCGTGTCCTCCCGCGCGACCACCGCGGCCCGCGCCACCTCCGGATGCGCGGCCACGGCCGCCTGCACCTCGCCCAGCTCGATCCGGAACCCGCGCACCTTGACCTGCTCATCCACCCGGCCCAGATACTCCACCTGACCGTCGGCGTTCCAGCGCACCACATCACCCGTGCGATACAACCGCCCACCCGCCGAGAACGGATCAGCGACGAACCGCTCACTCGTCAACCCCGCACGCCCCAGATACCCACGCGCCAGACCGCCCCCGGCGATGTACAACTCCCCGGCGACTCCGATCGGGGCCGGGTTCATCACCTTGTCCAGCACGTATACCCGGGTGTTGGACACCGGCCGGCCGATCGGCACCGCTGGCTTGAGGTCTCCGTCCGCGTACCAGGCGGTCGCGTAGACCGTCGCCTCGGTGGGACCGTAAATGTTGGCCACCCGCGCCCCCGGCAGCACCGAACGGATCCCGGCCACCACATCACCGGACAACGCCTCACCCGCCAGCACCACCGTCCGCGGCCGCACCCCCAACACCCCAGCCGCCACCACCTGCGCGAACGCCGACGGCACCCCACTGACCAAACTCACCCCATCCAACACCCGACCACCGTCAGCGATCGCCAGCAGATCCGGCACCACCTCCACACAACCGCCCGACACCAACGGACCGAACAACTCGAACACCGACACATCGAAATTCAACGACGTCGAAAACAACACCCGCTCGAAATCCGCACCACCGAACTCCCGCACCGCCCAATCCAGGAACCCCACCACCGAACAGTGCTCCACCATCACCCCCTTCGGCCGCCCCGTCGAACCCGACGTGTAAATCACATAAGCCGCATGACCCGGCAGAGCCCTGACCGGCTCGTTCATTACCCCGGCGGCCGGCGCCGGGCCGTCGATGAGCACGGGTTCCACGTTCGCGGGAAGGCGATCCATCAGGTCCGTCGTCGTCACCACGGTGACGGCCTCGGTGTCCGTCAGCATGAAGGCGATGCGGTCCACCGGATAACCGGCATCGATCGGCAGATACGCCCCACCCGCCTTCAACACCGCCAGCACCGCCACGACCAGCTCCACGCCACGCGGAAGACAGATCCCGACCACCGACTCCGCCCCCACACCCCGGCCCGCCAGCACCCCCGCCAGCCGACCGGCCCGCTCGTCCAACTCCGCGTAGGAGACCTCCACCCCGTCACAGGCCACCGCGACCGCCCCCGGCGTCCGTGCCACCTGAGCCTCGAACAACTCCGCCACCGTCGCCGGCGCCACCTCCACCGCAGTGTCATTCCACTCACCCAGCAACCGGCCCAGCTCCTCGGCCCCCAGCACCGCCACCGCACCCAACGGCGCCTCCGGCCCACCCGCCAGACAGTCCTCCAACGCCCCCACCAGGTTGCCGACGGCAGTGCGCACCAGCACACCGACGGCGCGGGGGTCGATGGGCGCGACCGCGTCCACCGCCAGCGAGATCCGATCCCCGTCGTCATCCACCGACACCAGCAGCGGATAGTTGGTGCGCTCCTTGAAGTAGACCCTTCTGATGCCTTCGAGGCCGTCGTCCCCGCCCTGTTCGACGGGCTCACCGGAGGTGTTGTGGCGGTAGTTGAACAGCGCGGTGAACAGCGGCAGGTCACCCGACACCCCACTGGCCCGCTGCGCGAGCGTCAACGGCGCATGCTCATGCTCCAGCAGAGCGGCCAGCTGCCCACGCATCGCCGCCACCGCCCCCAGCACACCCACCCCATCGGTACGCACCCGCACCGGCAACGTGTTGATGAACGGCCCGGGCACGCGCTCCGAACCGGCGCTGGTGCTCATGCGGCCGAACAGGACCGTGCCGAACACCACATCGTCCCGACCGGACACCGCCGCCAGCGCCCGCGCCCACGCCACATGCAGCAACGTCGCCGGACTCGCCCCCACCCGCCGCGCCACCTCGAGCAGCCGGGTGTGGACCTCGTCCTCCAGGCCGACCCGGGCCCGGACGGTGCCCATGCCGTCGCCGCGCGCGTCCACCAGGCCGAACGGGGCGGTCGGCTCGGTCACGTCGCCGAGCAGGTCCGCGAAGTACCGTTCGTGGTCGGAGCGCTCGGTCGCGCTCCTGGCCTGGGCGACGAAGTCGCGGAACGGCAGCGGCGGCGCCAGGTGCCCGCCGTTGCCGGTGAGGAAGGCCCGTACCTCGGCGAGCAGCACCTCCAGGGCCGTGTGGTCCTGCACCATGTGGTGGATCCGTACCAGGGCCAGCCACCTGCCGCTGCCCGGCACGGCGACCGTGCGCGTCCGGATCAGCGGAGCCTGGCTCAGGTCCATCGACGTGCCGGCCCCGGCGACCAGCTCGGCCACCGGGTCCGTGCCGGTCAGCGTCGCCTCCTCGACCGGCAGGACCGCACGCCGCCACACCACCTGCACCGGCTCGCGCAACCCCTCCCACACGATCGAGGTGCGGTAGACGTCGTGCCGGTCCACCACCTGCTGCAACGCGTCCGTGAACGCGTCCAGCCGCGCACGGGAGTCGAACTCCAGGACCGTCGGCATCACATACGCGTCCTCACCACCGTCCGCCAGCAGGTGATGGAACAGCAACCCCTCCTGCAACGGCGCCAACGGGTAGACATCGGCGATGTTCGCCGCACCACCCTCGACCGTGGCCGCCAACCTGCCGATCTCCTCCACCGACAGATCCACCAAGGGCAGCATCTCCGGCGTGATCACCGTCGCACCGAACGGGATGCGGTTCTCCGGCACCTCCACCTGGGTCTCGCCCACCGACACCGCCAGCCCGGCCGGGGTGGGGGCGTCGAACAGGGCGCGTACCGACACCGAGACGCCTCGTGCCCGCAGCAGCGCCACCAGGCGGATCGCCAGCAGCGAGTGGCCGCCCAGGGTGAAGAAGTCGTCGTCCACGCCGACGGTCTCCACCGCCAGGACCTCGCTGAAGGCCGTACACAGAATTTCCTCGCGTACGGTGGCCGGGCCCCGGCTCGCCTGGCCGGTGTAGTGGGGGGCGGGCAGGGCTTTACGGTCGAGCTTGCCGTTGGCGTTCAGCGGCAGCGCGTCCATCGCGACGAACGCCGAAGGCACCATGTAACCCGGCAGCCGATCCGCGACGAACCCCGCCACCTCCTCGACGGTGGCCTCGCGCAGGACGACATAAGCGACCAGCCGCTTGTCACCAGGCGTGTCCTCCCGCGCGACCACCGCGGCCCGCGCCACCCCCGGATGCGCCGCCACCGCCGCCTGCACCTCGCCCAGCTCGATCCGGAACCCGCGCACCTTGACCTGCTCATCCACCCGGCCCAGATACTCCACCTGACCGTCGGCGTTCCAGCGCACCACATCACCCGTGCGATACAACCGCCCACCCGCCGAGAACGGATCCGCCACGAACCGCTCACCCGTCAACCCCGCACGCCCCAGATACCCACGCGCCAGACCGCCCCCGGCGATGTACAACTCCCCGGCAACCCCGATCGGAGCCGGTTTCATCGCCCCGTCCAACACATAAACCCGGGTATTAGAGACCGGCCGACCGATCGGCACCACCGGGCCCACGTCCTCACCCGCATACCAAGCGGTCGCGTAGACCGTCGCCTCGGTGGGGCCGTAAATGTTGGCCACCCGCGCCCCGGGCAGCACCGAACGGATCCCGGCCACCACATCACCGGACAACGCCTCACCCGCCAGCACCACCGTACGCGGCCGCACCCCCAACACCCCAGCCGCCACCACCTGCGCGAACGCCGACGGCACCCCACTGACCAAACTCACCCCATCCAACACCCGACCGCCGTCGGCCACCGCCAGCAGATCCGGCACCACCTCCACACAACCGCCCGACACCAACGGACCGAACAACTCGAACACCGACACATCGAAATTCAACGACGTCGAAAACAACACCCGCTCGAAATCCGCACCACCGAACTCCCGCACCGCCCAATCCAAGAACCCCACCACCGAACGATGCTCCACCATCACCCCCTTCGGCCGCCCCGTCGAACCCGACGTGTAAATCACATAAGCCGCATGGCCCGGCAGAGCCCTGACCGGCTCGTTCATTTCCCCGGCGGCCGACTCCAGATCGTCGGCGTCCAGGAGCACACAGGAAACGTCCTGAGGCAGTTTCTCTTTGAAGGCGGCAGAGGTCAGCACCGTAACGGCGTTCGCGTCCGCCAGCATGAAGGCGATGCGGTCCACCGGGTAACCGGCATCGATCGGCAGATACGCCCCACCCGCCTTCAACACCGCCAGCACCGCCACCACCAGCTCCACACCCCGCGGAAGACAGATCCCGACCACCGACTCCGCCCCGACACCCCGGCCCGCCAGCACCCCCGCCAGCCGACCGGCCCGCTCGTCCAACTCCGCGTAGGAGACCTCCACCCCATCACAGGCCACCGCGACCGCCCCCGGCGTCCGCACCACCTGAGCCTCGAACAACTCCGCCACCGTCGCCGGCGCCACCTCCACCGCCGTGTCATTCCACTCACCCAGCAACCGGCCCAGCTCCTCGGCCCCCAGCACCGCCACCGCACCCAACGGCGCCTCCGGCCCACCCGCCAGACAGTCCTCCAACGCCCCCACCAGATTCCCGACCGCAGTACGCACCAGCACGCCCACCGCCCACGGATCGATCGGCGCGACCGCGTCCACCGCCAGCGAGATCCGATCCCCGTCGTCGTCCACCGACACCAGCAGCGGATAGTTGGTGCGCTCGCGCAGGTACACGAGGCTGATCCCGTCGAGTGCCCCGTCAGCGGCGCCGTCCTGCTGTTCCCTGGGCGGCGCGGTGTTGTGCCGGTAGTTGAACAGCGCGGTGAACAGCGGCAGGTCACCCGACACCCCACTGGCCTGCTGCGCGAGCGTCAACGGCGCATGCTCGTGCTCCAGCAGAGCGGCCAGTTGCCCACGCATCGCCGACACCGCCCCCAGCACACCCACCCCATCGGTACGCACCCGCACCGGCAACGTGTTCATGTACGGCCCCGGGACCTGGTCGGAGCCGGTGCCCGCGTTCATGCGGCCGAACAGGACCGTGCCGAACACCACATCGTCCCGCCCAGACACCGCCGCCAGCGCCCGCGCCCACGCCACGTGCAGCAACGTCGCCGGACTCGCCCCCACCCGCCGCGCCACTTCGAGCAGCCGGCCGTGCAGCTCCGCCGGGAACGGCACCACTTTCCGCACCGCCCCGGCACCGTCGCCGCGGATGTCCACCATGCCGAACGGGGCGGTCGGCTCGGTCACGTCGCCGAGCAGGTCCGCGAAATACCGTTCGTGCTCCTCGCGCCGCACCGCCCCGCGGGCCTGGGCCACGAAGTTCCGGAACGGCAGCGGCCGGGACAGCGCGCCGTCACGGTGGGTGAGGATCGCCCGTACCTCCCTCAGGACGATCTCCAGCGCCGTGTGGTCGCGCACGATGTGATGCGTCCGTACCAGCCCCAGCCACCGGCCGGTGCCCGGCACCGGGGTGACGTGCACGCTCATCAGCGGGGCCCGCTCCAGGTCCATCACCTGTCCGACGGCCTCCACCAGCCGCTCGACCAGCTCATCGCCCGGCGCGTCCAGCGTCACCTCCTCGACCGGCAGGACGGCGTGCCGCCACACCACCTGCACCGGCTCGCGCAGCCCTTCCCACACGATGGACGTGCGGTAGACGTCGTGCCGGTCCATGACCTGCTGGACCGCGCCGAGGAAGGCGTCCAGCCGCTCGCGGGAGTCGAACTCCAGGACCGTCGGCATCACGTACGCGTCCTCGCCACCGTCGGCCAGCAGGTGATGGAACAGCAACCCCTCCTGCAACGGCGCCAACGGGTAGACATCGGCGATGTTCGCCGCACCACCCTCGACCGTGGCCGCCAACCGGCCGATCTCCTCCACCGAAAGATCCACCAAGGGCAACATCTCCGGCGTGATCACCGTCGCACCGAACGGGATGCGATTGTCCGGCACCTCCACCCGCACTTCGCCGGCCGAACGCGCCAGCCCCGCCGGCGTGGGCGCCTGGAAGAACGACCGTACCGACACCGACACCGCCCGCGCCTGCAACAACGCCACCAGGCGGATCGCCAGCAGCGACTGCCCGCCCAGAGCGAAGAAGTCATCATCGACACCCACGTTCTCCACGCCGAGCACCTCGGCGAACGCCGCGCACACCACCTCCTCCCGAGCGTTGACGGGCCCGCGCCCCGCCCCGGCCGCATGCCCGGGAACCGGCAGCGCGTCGCGATCCAGCTTGCCGTTGGCGTTGCGCGGCAACGTCTCCAGCACCATCACCGCCGACGGCACCATGTACTCCGGCAACCGCTCACCCAGGAAGTCCCGCACCACGTCGCCCAGGCGGGAACCGGCGGAACCCGCCTCTCCACGCGGATCGGCCGGGACCACGTAGGCGACCAACCGCACATCGCCCGGCGCGTCCTCGCGTGCCACCACCGCCGCCTGCGCCACCTCCGGGCAGCCGGCCAGCACCGCGCTGACCTCGCCCGGCTCCACCCGGAAGCCGCGCACCTTCACCTGATCGTCGACCCGGCCCAGGAACACCAGCCGGCCGTCGGCGGACCAGCGCACCCGGTCGCCGGTCCGGTACATCCGCTCCCCGCCCTCGAACGGGCACGCCACGAACCGCTCACCGGTCAGCCCGGCGCGACCGGCATACCCGCGTGCCACCCCCGCACCGGCCACGTACAACTCGCCGGCCACCCCCACCGGCACCGGCGCAAGCCGGTCATCCAGCACATACGCCCGCATGTTGGCCACCGGCGGCCCCACCACCGGCCCCACCGCACCGTCGATTTCCGCGACCGCGGTGTCCACCGTGCACTCGCTGGGACCGTAGAAGTTGACCCCGCGGATCCCGCTGTCGGCCAGTCGCCGCCACAGCGCCGGCGGCACCGCCTCGCCCCCCACGCCCAGTTGCCGCAGCCCGGCCCGCTCCAGCAGCCCGGCCTCCACCAGCACCTGCGCGTACGACGGCGTCACCTCCATGAAGTCGATCCCACCGGCGGCCAGCCAGCCCACCAGCCGGCCAGCGTCCAGCCACGTCTCCCCGTCCACCACATGCAGCTCATGACCGGTGAACAACGCCGCCAGCTGGTTCCACGACGCGTCGAACGACACCGACGTCGTCAACGCCACCCGCCACCGCCGCTCCCCCGGCAGCACCCACCGCCCCGACCACTCGCACAGGCTCACCACGCCCGCGTGCGGCACCACCACGCCCTTCGGCCGCCCCGTCGACCCCGAGGTGTAGACCACGTACGCCGCGCTTCCACCCCGCACCCGAACACCCGGCCCGCCCTCTGGACAGGCGGCCAGCTCGGCGACCACGGCCGGATCGTCCAGCACGACCACGTCACCCGTGACCACACCCGCCGTCCGGGCCGAGGCCAGAACCACCACCGGCGCGGCATCGGCCACCATCCACCGCAGCCGATCCACCGGATACGCCGGATCCAGCGCCACATAAGCGCCACCCGCCTTCAACACCCCCAGCAGGGCCACGATCAGGTCCGCGCCACGCTCCAGGCACACGCCGACCACCGACTCCGCCCCGACGCCGCGCGCCACCAGCAACCGCGCCACCCGATTCGCCCGCTCCTCCACCTCCGCATACGACAGCCCCACCCCTCCGGCCACCAACGCCACCGCTTCCGGCGACCGCGCCACCTGCGCCTCGAACAACTCCACCAACGACTCCGCGCCCACCTCGGCCGCCGTGTCGTTCCACGCCACCAGCACCCGCCGGCACTCGTCCGCCGCCAAGACCTCAATCTCACTCAGCCGCGTCAACGGCTCAGCGGTCACCGCCTCCAGCACTCGCACCAGGCGTGCCACCACCACCTCCGCCGACGACCGATCGAAAAGATCCGCCGCGGCCACCAACGACCCCCGCAGCCCACCGGGTCCTGGCACCTCCTCCACCGTGAAGTCCAGATCGAACTTCGCCGCCGACATCCCTGCCGAGACCTCTGCCGACACGGCCGCGGACACGCCCTCGGCCCGCGATCCCGGCAGCTCCAGCACCGCTTCGGCGTTGTTCTGCACCTTGAACATCACCTGGAACAGCGGATGCCGGGCCATCGACCGCGCCGGAGCCAGCTCCTCCACCAACCGCTCGAACGGCAGCTCCTGGTGCGCGAACGCGGTCCACCCGACCTGCCGCACCCGGGACAGCACGTCGATGAACGTCGGGTCGCCGGACAGATCAGTCCGCAGCACCACGTTGTTGACGAAGAAGCCCACCAGGTCATCCAGAGCGACATCCGTACGACCGGCCACCGTCGTGCCGATCGGGAGGTCCGTCCCGGCCCCCAGCCGCGACAACAACGCGGCAAGCGCGGCCTGCACCACCATGAACATGGTCACGCCCTCGGCCCGCGCCAGCTCCACGAGCCGCGCGTGCACCTCAGCGGACACCTCGATCGGCACCGTGTGGCCACGGTGCGACGCCGCCGCCGGCCGCGGCCGATCGAACGGCAGCTCCAGCTCCTCCGGGACACCGGCCAGCGTCTCGCGCCAGTACGCCAGCTGAGTGGAGATCAGGCTGTCCGGGTCCTGCTCGTCACCGAGCAGCTCACGCTGCCACAGCGTGTAGTCCGCGTACTGCACCGGCAGCGGCTCCCACGCCGGGGCCCGCCCCTCGCGCCGCGCCGCATAAGCCGACGACACGTCACGCGCCAGCGGCCCCATCGACCATCCGTCACTGGCGATGTGATGGACGACGACCACCAGCACCCGCTCATCCGTCCCGGCGGCCTCGAACAGCCACGCCCGGATCGGCACCTCCGACGACAGGTCGAAGGGGTACGCGGCCGCCCCGGCCACCGCCGCGGGCAGCTCGTCAGCGGCGACCTCGGTCACCGCCAGCTCCCACGCCAGCTCGTCGAAGGCCACCACCTCCTGGTACGGCTCCCCCTCCGCCACCGGGAAGACCGTGCGCAGCACTTCGTGCCGCTCGATCACATCCCGGAGCGCCAGCCCCAGGGCCTGCCGGTCCACCTCTCCCGACAGCCTCAGCACGACCGGCATGTTGTAGGTCGCGCTCGGCCCCTCCGACTGGGCGACGAACCACAACCGGCGCTGCGCGAAAGACAACGGAATCATCAGGACTCCTTCTTGGTACGCATGGGCCGCAACGCCGGCCTCGCTGACTTGAGATGGCCGAGCTGTCGTGCAAGTCCCGCAACCGTCGGGGCTTCCAGCAGGACCTTCAACGGCACTTCCACCCCCAACGCCGCCCGGATCCGGCTGACCAGCCGCACCGCCAGCAGCGAATGCCCGCCCAGCGCGAAGAAGTCGTCATCGACCCCGACGCTCTCCAGACGGAGCACCTGCGCGAACGCCTCGCACAAGATCTCTTCCTCGCGGCCTGCGGGTTTTCGATGAGCGCTCACGCGGTACTCGGGAGCGGGCAACGCTCTGCGATCGAGCTTGCCGTTGACCGACACCGGCAGCGCGTCCAGCCCGACCACGGCGGACGGCACCATGTACTCCGGCAACCGCTCCGCCGCGAACCGCCGCACCGCCTCGGCATCGACCACAGCGGGGACCACGTACGCCACCAGCCGCACGTCCCCCGGCGCATCCTCCCGCGCCACCACCACGACCTGTCCCACCCCAGGACAACCCGCCAACACCGTGCTGACCTCACCCGGCTCCACCCGGAACCCACGGATCTTGACCTGATCATCCACCCGACCAGCGAAGATCAGCTCACCGTCGGCAGACCAGCTCGCCCGATCCCCGGTCCGGTACATCCGCTCACCGGCACCGAACGGACACGCCACAAACCGCTCGGCACTCAACCCCGCACGACCGACATAGCCACGCGCCAACTGCACCCCGGCCAGATACAACTCGCCCACCACACCCGGCGGCACCGGCCGAAGGAACTCATCCAGCACAAACGCCCGCGTATTGGCAACCGGCCGCCCAATCGGCACCGACTCACCAGGCACACACCGCCAGGCCGTCACATCGATCGACGCCTCCGTCGGCCCGTAATAGTTCTCCAGCCCCACCCCACCCAGCACCTCGAAGAACCGCCGCACCGCGTGGACCGGCAGCGCCTCACCCGAACAGACCACCCATTCCAGGCCGCCACATTGCGCGGCGGCCGGCTCGGCCAGGAACACCTCCAACATCGACGGCACGAAATGCGCCACCCGCACGTTCTCCCGCTGGATCAACTCCGCCAGATAAGCGGCATCCCGCTGCCCCCCGGGCCGCGCCAGCACCAACACCCCACCCCACAACAGCGGCCAGAAGAACTCCCACACCGACACGTCGAACCCGAACGACGTCTTCTGCAGCACCCGCTCACCCGGGGCCAACCGCAAGCGCTCCTGCATCCAAGCCAGCCGATTCACCACACCCGCATGCGGCACCACCACGCCCTTAGGCCGTCCGGTCGAGCCCGAGGTGAACATCACATACGCCGCATTCCCCCCATCCAGCGCGCCGCCGCGCTCGCCCTCCGTCAGCGGCTCGCCCGACAACCCCGCCGCATCCCCCACCCCGACCCGCACCACACCGGCAGGCAGCCCCACCCCCGCCGAAGCAATCACACACGCAGCACCAGCCTGCTCCACCAGGTAGGCCATCCGCTCAGCCGGATACTCCGGGTCCACCGGCAGATAAGCGGCCCCCGCCTTGAGCACAGCCAGCAACGCCACCACCAGATCGACACCACGCTCCAAACACACCCCCACCACCGACTCCACCCCGACACCACGAGCCACCAACAACCGCGCCAACCGATTCGCCCGCCCATCCACCTCCGCGAACGACAACTCCACCCCGTCCCCAACCACCGCCACCGCACCCGGAACCGCCGCCACCCGCGCCTCGAACAACTCCACCAACGTCCCGGACGGCACCTCGGCATCCGTCGAGTTCCACTCCACGAGCACCCGCCGCCGCTCCCCGGCATCCAGCACATCGACGCTGCCCAACCGCGTCCGCGGCGCGCTCGTCAGCGCATCCAGCACCCGCACCCACCGCGCGACCAGCCTTTCGACCGACTCCCGATCGAACAGATCCGCGGCAGCCACCAAAGACCCGCGCAGCCCCATCGCCGCCCCCGAGGGACCGGTCACCTCCGCCAGCCCCAGCTCCAGATCGAACTTGGCGGCCGCGGCCACCGGCATCCCCGAAGCCCCCACACCCGGCAGCTCCAGCTCCGCCGCACCGGTGTTCTGGAGCGTCAGCATCACCTGGAACAGCGGATGCCGAGCCATCGACCGCGACGGCGCCAGCTCCTCCACCAACCGCTCGAACGGCACGTCCTGATGGTCGAAGGCGGCCAGGCTCGCCCCCCGCACCCGCCCCAGCAGTTCCCTGAACGTCGGATCCCCTGACAGGTCCACGCGTACGACGAGGGTGTTGACGAAGAACCCGACCAGGTCCTCCAGCGCCTCATCCGTACGCCCCGCGTTCGCCGCGCCGATCGGGAGGTCGGTCCCAGCGCCCAGCCGCGACAACAACACCGCCAACGCGGCCTGCACCACCATGAACGTGGTCACACCCTCGGCCCGCGCCACCTCCACCAGCCGCGCATGCACCTCCACCGGCACCTCCACCGGCACCGTGTGACCACGGTAAGAAGCCACCGCCGGCCGCACGCGATCCACCGGCAACGCCAGCTCCTCCGGCGCCCCCGCCAGCGCCTCCCGCCAGTACGCCACCTGCCGCGACAGCACGCTGCCGCCGTCGCCCTCGTCCCCCAGAAGCTCCCGCTGCCACAACGCGTAATCCGCGTACTGCACCGGCAACGGCTCCCACCCCGGAGCCACACCGCCGCACCGCGCCGCGTACGCCACCGACACATCCCGCGCCAACGGCCCCAGCGACCAACCGTCACCGGCGATGTGATGGATCACCACCACCAGCACCTGCTCCCCCGACCCGTCCGAGAGCAACGAGGCCCGGACCGGCAGGTCCGCCGTCAGATCGAAGGCCCGCCCCACCACTTCCGCCACCGCGGCGTCGAGCTCGGCCGGAGCCACCTCGGCGACGGCCAGCTCCCAGCCGGGGCTGTTCACGACCTGCTGGTACGGCTCCCCGTCCACCTCGAGATACACGGTCCGCAGCACCTCGTGACGCCCGAGCACATCCCGCAGCGCGGCGTTCAACGCCGCCCGGTCGACACCCCCGGAAAGCCGCAGCACGACCGGGATGTTGTACGTGGCGCTCGGCCCTTCCAGCCGTCCCAGGAACCACAGCCGCCGCTGCGCGAACGACAGCGGCACCCGTTCCGGCCGTTCCATCGCCGCCAGCGGAACGCGGGCATCCGGGACACCGCCGAGCCGGGCCGCCAGCCCGGCCACCGTCGGGGCCTCGAAGAGCAGCCGCAGGGGCACCTCGGCCCCGAGCACCGTCCGGACCCGGCTGATCAGCCGCACCGCCAGCAGCGAGTGGCCGCCCAGCGCGAAGAAGTCGTCCTCCACCCCCACCTCGGCCAGCCCGAGGATCTCGGCGAAGACGCCGCAGAGCAGCTCCTCCTGCAGGGTCGCCGGACCGCGCCCCGCGCCGCCCGCGAACTCGGGAGCGGGCAGAGACCGGCGGTCCACCTTCCCGTTCGCCGTCAGGGGCAGCGCGTCGAGTGCCATCACCGCGGCCGGCACCATGTACGCGGGCAGGTGCCGCCCGACGAATTCCCGCAAGTCAGGAATGTCGGATGTGGCGTGCCCGTCAGCCGGGACGACGTAGCCGACCAGCCGC
The DNA here is from genome assembly GCF_040605375.1 of Nonomuraea sp. NPDC005650. Taxonomy (NCBI): domain Bacteria; kingdom Bacillati; phylum Actinomycetota; class Actinomycetes; order Streptosporangiales; family Streptosporangiaceae; genus Nonomuraea; species Nonomuraea sp. NPDC005650. The sequence goes on along the minus strand of NZ_JBEXCR010000077.1, from coordinate 25,228 downwards.
ATCCCGCCACCGCCCGGATCCTCGCGTACCGCCACGGCCGCCAGCGCCACCCGGTCATGGCGTTCGAGCACCGCCTCGACCTCGCCCAGTTCGATCCGGAAACCCCGCACCTTGACCTGGTCGTCGACGCGCCCGAGACACTCCAACGTGCCGTCGGCCTGCCAGCGCGCCAGATCACCGGTCCGGTACATCCGCTCGCCGGCCGGGCCGAACGGCGCGGCCACGAACCGCTCCGCGGTCAGCCCCGGCCGTCGCAGGTAACCGCGCGCCAGTTGCACGCCCGCCAGATACAGCTCGCCCGCCACCCCGGGAGCCACCGGCCGCAACGCCTTGTCCAGCACGTATGCCCGTGTGTTCGCGAAGGGCCGCCCGATCACGACCGGCCCTTCCCCGACCGCCGCCGACGTCGCCCACACGGTGGCCTCCGTCGGGCCGTACAGGTTCTCGGCCCGCGCGCCGAGGACCTGGATCCGGGCGGCCAGTTCCCCCGGCAGCGCCTCACCGCCGACCAGCATCCGCAGCCCCTCCGGCCAGGCGCCGGCCTCGAGCAGGGCCCGCCACAGCGACGGCACCGCCTGCATGACCGTCGCACCGCCGTCCCGCACCAGGTCCAGCAGCGCGGCCGGTTCGCGTACCGTCTCCCGGGGTGCCAGCAGCACCCTGGCCCCGCGCACGAGCGGCAGGAACAGTTCCAGGGCCGCGATGTCGAAGGACACCGTCGTCACCGCGACCAGGCAGTCCGCCCCGCCGAGCGGCACCCGCTCAGCGGCCGCGCCGAGGTGGTTGACCAGCGCCCGATGCGAGATCACCACGCCCTTCGGACGACCCGTCGAACCCGAGGTGTAGATCACGTACGCCGGGTGGTCGGGCGATGGCCTCTGCCCGCTCCGAAGGGGTTCGCCGGCATACGTGCCGTCCACGACGAGCGTCTCCACCTCCGACGGCGGCAACAGCGCAGCCGTGCCCGGCGAGGCGAGAACCACGACCGGGGCGGCGTCGCGCAGCATGTAGGCGACCCGCTCCGCCGGATACTCCGGATCGATCGGCAGGTAGGCACCCCCGGCCTTGAGCACCGCCAGCAGGGCGACGACCAGGTCCGCATCGCGTTCCATGGCCACCGCGACCACCGACTCGGGCCCGACGCCACGGCGGCGCAGCAGCCCCGCCAACCGCGAGGCCCGCTCGTCCACCTCCGCGTACGACAATGTCACGCCGCCGGCGACCACCGCCACCGCGTCCGGCGTACGGCCCGCCTGCCCCTCGAACAGCTCCGTCAACGTCACGTCGGGCACCTCGGCCGCCGTGTCGTTCCACTCCCGCAGGATCCGCCCCAGCTCGGCGGTGTCCAGGACCTCCACGGCGCCGAGCGCCGCGTCCGGACCCCCGTCCAGCGCGTCCTCCAGCGCCGCTACGAGATTCCGCGCGGCGGTGAGCGCCAGCATTCCCACCGCCCGGGCGTCGATGGGAGCGACCGCGTCGACGGTGACCGCGAGCCCGTCCCCGTCGTCCTCGACCGCCACCCCGAGCGGATAGTTGGTGCGCTCACGGGCGAGCAGCAGCCGGATCCCCTCGGGGGCCCGCCTGCCGTCGCCGCCCCGCCCGGTGTTGTGCCGGTAGTTGAGAAAGGAGGTGAACAGCGGCGCGTCGCCCGCCACGCCGCTGGCCTGCCGCGCGACCGTCAGCGGCGCGTGCTCGTGCTCCATGAGCCGGGCGAGCTGCCCACGCATGGCGGCCACGGCGCTCAGCACGGTCAGCTCGTGCGTGCGGACGCGTACCGGAAGGGTGTTGATGTACGGGCCGGGCACCTGGCCCGCAGCGAGCCCGGCGTGCATGCGACCGAACAGGACCGTGCCGAAGACCACGTCGTCCCGGCCGGACACCGCCGCGACCACCCGTGCCCAGGACACGTGCAGGAGTGTCGCGGCGCTGACCCCGAGCCGCCTGGCGACCGCGCGCAGCCGCCGCTCGACCGCCGAGGGGAACGGCACCGCCTCCCGTACGACGCCGCTTCCGTCGCCCCGGGCCTCCACCAGCCCGAACGGCGCGGTCGGGTCGGTCACGTCGCCGAGCAGGTCGGCGAAGTACCGTTCGTGATCGGCCTGGCCGGCGGCGCGGGCCTGGGCCACGAAGTCGCGGAACGGCAGCGGCTCGGGCAGCTCCGCCTCGCGGCCGTCGAGGAAGGCCAGGACCTCGGCGAGCAGCACCTCCAGCGCCATGTGGTCCTGCACCATGTGGTGCACCCTGACCAGGGCCGCCCGCCGGCCGCCCGGCAGGGCCGCCGTGTGCACGCCGATCATGGGAGCGCGGCCCAGGTCCATGGACGCGCCGCCGCGTGCCATCAGCTCGGCCACCTGGTCGGCGCCCGACGGGTCCAGCGTGACCTCTTCGACGGGCACGACCGCGTGCCGCCACACCACCTGGACGGGCTCGCGCAGGCCGTCCCACCCGATCGAGGTGCGGTAGATGTCGTGCCGGTCCACGACCTGCTGCAACGCCCGCAGGAAGGCGTCGAGGCGGTCGCGGTCGCCGAACTCCAGCACCGTCGGCATCACGTACGCGTCCTGGCCGCCCTCCGCGAGGAGGTGGTGGAACAGGAGCCCTTCCTGAAGCGGCGCGAGCGGATAGACGTCGGCCACGTTGGGGGCGCCGCCCTCGACGGCGGCCACGACCCGCGCCACCTCCTCGGCGGTCAGGTCCACCAGCGGCAGCAGTTCGGGGGTGATCTCCGTCGCCCCTGCGGGGATCAGGTTGCCGGGCACCGCCACCCGCTCCACGCCCGCCGTCGCGGCCAGGCCGGCCGGGGTGGGAGTCTCGAACAGGGCGCGTACGGGCACGTCCACGCCCTGGGCACGCAGCCGCTCCGCCAGGCGGATGGCGAGCAGCGAGTGGCCGCCGAGCGCGAAGAAGTCGTCGTCCACGCCGACCTCGGGCAGCCCCAGGACGTCGGCGAACGCCGCGCACAGCAGCTCCTCGCGCGCGTCGAGCGGGCCTCGGCCGGTGCCGGCCGCCGCCGCGAGGTCGGGTCTCGGGAGGTTCTTGGTGTCGACCTTGCCGTTCGGCGTGAGCGGCAGCTCGTCGAGGGCCATCACGGCGACGGGCACCATCGACTCGGGCAGGTGCTCGCGGACGAACGCCTTCAGCTCGGCCGCGTCCACGACCGCCCCGGGCGCGGGCACCACGTAGGCGACGAGCCGGCGGTCCTCGGCGGGGCGGGGCACGATGACGAGCTCGCCGTGGGCGGCCCAGCGGGCCCGGTCGCCGGTGCGGTACAGCAGCGTCCCGTCGGCGGCGAACGGGTTGGCCACGAACTGCTCGGGGCTGAGCCCGGCGGCGGCCACGTACAGGTCGCCGACGACGCCGACCGGCGCGGGGGTGAGGTACTCGTCCAGGACGTACGCCCGGGTGGCGAGGGGCCGCATGTCGGCAGGCACCGGGACGGACGCGGAGGAGACCTTGTTCCACTCCACCAGCACGCGGTGCCGCTCGGCGGGGTCGAGGACGTCCACGGCGGACAGGCGTGCCGACGGGTCGGCGGCGACCTGCCCCAGCACCCGGGTCAGCCGCCCGGCCAGCGCCGCGACGGTGTCCCGGTCGAACACGTCGGCCGCCGCGGTGATCACGCCGCGCAGCCCGGCGGGAGCGCCCGCCGCGTCGTGCAGCTCGCCGAACGACACCTCAAGGTCGAACTTCGCGCCCAGCGCCCCCGGCGCGGCAGCGGGTGCGGGTGCGGCGGGCGTGCCGGTGACGGCGCCGGCGGCGTTCTGCAGGGTGAGCATGACCTGGAACAGCGGGTGCCGCGCCAGCGAACGGGCCGGCGCGAGATGCTCGACGACCTTGTCGAACGGCACGTCCTGGTGCCTGAACGCGGCCAGGTCCGCCTTCCTGACCCGGGCCAGCACCTCGCGGAAGTCGGGGTCGCCGGACAGGTCGGTACGCAGGACCAGGGTGTTGACGAAGAAGCCGACCAGGTCGTCCAGCGCCTCGTCGGTGCGTCCGGCGACGTCCGTGCCGATCGGGACGTCGGTGCCGGCGCCGAGCCGCGACAGCAGCACGGCGAGCGCCGCCTGCAGGACCATGAACACGGTCACGCCCTCGGCCCGCGCCACCTCCGCGAGCCGGGCGTGGACGGCGGCGGGAATCTCCAGGCGTTCGCTGTGCCCCCGGTAGGAGGCCACCGGCGGGCGGGGCCGGTCGAAGGGCAGCGCCAGCTCGGCGGGCGCGCCGACCAGCGTCTCGCGCCAGTGGACGAGCTGGCGGGACATGACGCTCCCGGGGTCCGCCTCGTCGCCGAGCAGCTTGCGCTGCCACAGCGTGTAGTCGGCGTACTGGACGGGCAGCGGCTCCCATTCCGGGGCCTTCCCGGCGCGGCGGGCGGCGTAGGCGGTGGCGACGTCCCGGGTGAGCGGGCCCATCGACCAGGCGTCGCCGGCGATGTGGTGCAGCACCACGACCAGCATGCGCTCGTCCGGCCCCGCCGAGATCAGCCGGGCCCGGATCGGCACCTCGCGGGCCAGATCGAACGGGTGCCGCGTGGCCGCGGCGACCGCGTCGTCCAGGTCGGCGGGTGCGACCTCGGCGGCCGACAGCTCCCACGCCAGCTCGTCGAGCGGGACGATCCGCTGGCACGGCTCGCCGTCCACGATCGCGACCACCGTGCGCAGCGCCTCGTGGCGCCCGATCACGTCCCTGAGCGCGGCCTGGAGCGCGTCCCTGTCGACCGGCCCGGGCAGCGGCCGCACGACGGGGATGTTGTACGTCGCGCCCGGCCCTTCGAGCTGTCCGAGGAACCACAACCGGCGCTGTGCGTACGACAACGGGATCATCGGGACTCCTCCTGGGTGCGCATCGGCTGCAACGCGGGTCTGCTCGATCTCTCGTCGCCGAGCCGCCGCGCGAGCCCGGCCACGGTGGGCGCGTCGAACAGCGCCGCGAGGTCGGCCTCGACGCCCAGCACCGTCCTGATCCGGCTCATCAGCCGCACCGCCAGCAGCGAGTGCCCGCCGATCGCGAAGAAGTCGTCGTCGACGCCGACCTCGGGCAGCCCGAGGACGTCGGCGAACGCCGCGCACAGCAGCTCCTCACGGGCGTCGGCGGGGGGACGGCCGGCGCCTGCCGCGTACCGTGGGGCGGGCAGGGCCCTGCGGTCGAGCTTGCCGTTGACCGTGAGCGGCAGCGCGTCCATGGTGACGACCGCAGCCGGCACCATGTGGCCGGGCAACCGTCCGGCGGCGAAGCTCCGCACGGACTCGGCGGGGTCGTCCGCGCCCGCGGCCGGCACGACGTAGGCGACGAGGCGGACGTCGCCGGGCACGTCCTCGCGGGCGACCACGGCCGCCTGCGCCACCTGCGGATGCGCGGCCACCACGGCCTGCACCTCGCCCGGCTCGATCCGGAAGCCGCGGATCTTCACCTGGTCGTCGGCGCGGCCGGCGAACACGAGCCGGCCGCCGGCGTTCCAGCGCGCCCGGTCGCCCGTCCGGTACATGCGCTCCCCGGACGGGCCGAACGGCGAGGCCACGAACCGCTGCGCGGTCAGCTCCGGCCGGCCGAGGTAGCCGCGGGCGAGCTGCCCGCCGGACACGTACACCTCGCCGGCGGTCCCGACCGGCACCGGGCGCAGCCGTTCGTCGAGCACGTACACGCCGAGTCCCGGGATGCCGCGGCCGACGACGCTGCCCGGGGCGTCGCCGCGGGCGGTCAGCTCGTGGAAGGTGACGTGGACGGTCGTCTCCGTGATGCCGTACATGTTGACCAGCCGCGGGCCGTCGTCGCCGTGGCGCTCCCACCAGCCGGCCAGCCGCGCCGGATCGAGCGCCTCGCCGCCGAACACCACCGCGCGCACCGCCGCGACCGCCTCGGGACGGCACTCCTCGACCGCCATGAGCTGGTAGAACGCCGACGGGGTCTGGCTGAGCAGCGTCACGCGCTCGCGTTCGACGAGGGTGAGGAACCTCTCCGGCGACCGGGACACCTCGTACGGCACCGCCACGACGCGCCCGCCGTGCAGGAGCGCGCCCCACAGCTCCCACACCGAGAAGTCGAACGCGAAGGAGTGGAACCAGCTCCACACGTCCTCGGGGCCGAACTCCAGCAGCCCGCGCGTCTGCGCGAACAGGCTGGTGACGTTGGCGTGCGTGACGGCCACGCCCTTGGGGCGGCCGGTCGAGCCGGAGGTGTAGATCACGTACGCGGGGTGGTCGGGCGAGAGCGGCTCGCGCCGCGCGGCCCCGGGTTCGGCCGGGTCGTCCACGAGCAGGCAGGGCACGCCCTCCGGCAGGCGATCGCGCAGGGCCTCCGAGCTGAGCACGTACCGGGCTCGGGCGTCGCCCAGCGAGTACGCGATCCGCTCGGCCGGGTAGGCCGGGTCGAGCGGCAGGTACGCCCCGCCTGCCTTGAGCACGCCGAGCGCGGCCACGACCAGGTCGATCCCGCGTTCCAGGCAGACGCCGACCACCGACTCGGGGCCGACGCCGCGCCCGATCAGCTGCCTGGCGAGCCGGTCGGCGCGTTCGTCGAGCTCGGCGTAGGTGAGGCTGACGTCGCCCGACACGACGGCGGTGGCGTGTGGCGTCCTGGCCGCCTGGGCCTCGAACAGCTCGGGCAGCGTGGCGGGCTCGGCCTCGACCGGGGCCGCGTTCCACTCGGTCAGCACCCGCCGCCGCTCGTCGGCGTCGAGTACCTCCACCGAACCGAGGCGTGTTCGGGGGTCGGTGACGAGCTGCTCCAGCAGCCGGGTGAGGCGGGCCGCGATGCGGGCCACCGTGGGCGGGTCGAACAGGTCGGCCGCCCCGATCAGCGCGCCGCGTACGCCGGCGGGCGTCCCCTGGGGGTCGAACGTCTCGCCGAGCCGCAGGTCCAGGTCGAACTTGGCCGTCGGCGTCCCGGCGGCCAGCTCGGCGGTGCGCACCTCGGGCAGGTCCAGCTGCGCTTCCCCGGTGTTCTGCAGCGTGATCACGACCTGGAAGAGGGGGTGGCGGGCGCGCGACCGGGCCGGGGCGAGCTCCTCGACCAGCTTCTCGAACGGCACGTCCTGGTGGCCGAGCGCCGCCAGGCTCGTCTCCTTCACCCGTACCAGCAGTTCCTGGAAGCTCGGATCGCCGGACAGGTCGGTCCTCAGCACGAGGGTGTTGACGAAGAATCCGACCAGGTCGTCCAGCGCCTCATCCGTGCGCCCGGCGTTGGCCGTGCCGATCGGGAGGTCGGTACCGGCGCCCAGCCGGGACAGCAGCACCGCCAGCGCGGCCTGCAGCACCATGAACGTGGTCACGCCCTCGGCCCGCGCCACCTCCGCCAGCCGCGCATGCACGCCCGCCGGGATCTCCACCGGCACGCCGTGCCCGCGATGCGAGGCCACCGCCGGACGCGGCCGGTCGATCGGGAGCTCCAGCTCGTCCGGGAGGTCGTTCAGCGCGTCCCGCCAGTACGCGACCTGGCCCGCGATCAGGCTGTCCGGGTCGTGCTCGTCGCCCAGCACGTCACGCTGCCAGAGCGCGTAGTCGGCGTACTGCACCGGCAGCGGCGTCCACTGCGGCGCCCGCCCGTCCCTGCGGGCCGCATAGGCCGTGGAGAGGTCCCGCGCCAGCGGCGCCCGCGACCAGCCGTCACTCGCGATGTGGTGGATCACCACCACCAGGACCCGCTCGTCCGGCCCGGCCTCGAACAACCAGGCCCGGATCGGGACGTCAGCGGTGAGGTCGAACGGGTGGTTCGCCGCCTCCGCGACCGCGGCGTCCAGCTCGGCCGTCGCCACCACGGCCAGCTCCCAGTCGGGGTCGTCGACGACCTGCTGGTAGGGCTCGCCGTCCACCGCGGGGAAGACCGTCCGCAGCACCTCGTGCCGCCCGATCACGTCCCGCAGGGCCTGGCCGAGGGCCCCGGCGTCCACGTCTCCGGCCAGGCGGAGCACGATCGGGATGTTGTACGTGGGACGAGGTCCTTCGAGCTGGCCGATGAACCACAACCGCTGCTGCGCGAACGACAATGGCACCCGCTCCGGCCGTTCCATCACCGACAAGGGGACCCGGGCCTGCCCCGCCTCCGCCAGACAAGCCGCCAGCGCGGCCACCGTCGGCGCCTCGAACAGCACCGACAGGGCCAGTTCGATACCCAGCAGCGCCCGTACCCGGCTGACCAGCCGCACCGCCAGCAGCGAATGGCCGCCGAGTGCGAAGAAGTCGTCGTCCACGCCGACCTCGGCCACGCCCAGGACCTCGGCGAACGCCCGGCACAGCAGCTCCTCCCGAGCCGTGGCCGGTGCTCGGCCGGTGCCGGTCGGGTGTTCGGGGGCGGGTAGCGCGCTGCGGTCCACCTTCCCGTTCGCGGTCAGGGGGAGCGCCGGCAAGGCCACGATCGCCGAGGGCAGCATGTAGTCGGGCAGCCGATCGGCGACGAAGCGGCGTACGAGATCGGGCAGCCCGTCATCACCCACGACGTACGCCACGAGCCGGGTGTCCCCGGGCGTGTCCTGCCTGGCGATCACGGCCGCACCGGACACCAGCGGGTGCGCGCTCACCACGGCTTCGACCTCGCCGGGCTCGATCCGGAAGCCGCGGATCTTCACCTGGTCGTCGACTCGGCCCAGGAACATCAGTTGCCCGTCGGAGGTCCATCGCACGCGATCGCCGCTGCGGTACATGCGGGTGCCGGGCTCGTACGGGCAGGCCACGAACCGCTCGGCGGTCAACCCCGGACGTCCGGCATAGCCACGCGCGACCTGCGCGCCGACGATGTACAACTCACCCGCCACCCCGGGCGGAACCGGCCGCAACCACTCATCCAGCACATACAACCGGCAATTGGCGATCGGCCGGCCGATCGGCACCGACTCACCGACCTCGTCACCGGCCCGCACCTCAAACACACAACACCCGACCGTCGTCTCCGTCGGCCCGTACTCGTTCACCACCACCGACCCCGGCGACCGGCCCAACCACGACCGCACCGCCGCGCCCGACAACGCCTCCCCACCCACCACCCACGTCCGCCCGACATCCCGCTGCACCGTCTCAGCCAGCAACGCCAGATGCGCCGGAACGACCTTCACCAACCCCAACCCATCCGACAAAACCCCCGCCAGTCCTTCAGCACCGCCCTCCGCACTCACCGCCACCGCCGCCCCCGACACCAGCGGCACCCACACACTCGTCACCGTCAGGTCGAACGCCATCGACGAATGCAACGGCGCCCCACCACCCACCCGATAAGCACCAGCAACCCAGCCCACGTAATTGGCCAGCCCCGCCTGCGTCACCACCACACCCTTCGGCCGGCCCGTCGACCCCGACGTATAGATGAGATAGGCGGCCTGCTCGCCGAGCATCACCCGCTCGGGCCTGGTCGCGGGCGCGGCGGCCAGTCGCATCTTGGTGAAGGTGTCGTCGAGGGTGAGCATGCGGCTGCGGCCCGCGGGCAGTTCCTCGGCGATCTCCGCGCTCGTCACCGTCACCACCGCCCGGCTGTCGGCCAGCATGAACGCGATCCGCTCCACCGGCTGCCGGGGATCGATCGGCACATACGCCGCCCCGGCCTTCCACACCGCCAGCAACGCCACGATCAGATCGACACCACGCTCCAAACACACCCCCACCACCGACTCGGCCTGGATGCCCTCGCCGATCAGGACGTGTGCCAGCCGGTTGGCCCGCTCATCCAGCTCCCCGAAACAGACCTCGACCCCCTCGGCCACCACCGCCATCGCACCCGGATCCTGCGCCTCGAACAACTCCACGACAGGAACGCCAGTGTGCTCAGCCGCCGTGTCGTTCCACTCCTCCAGCACCCGGTGCCACTCGTCCGCGTCGAGCACGGCGACCGCCTCGATCGGGGAGTCCGGGTCGGTGACGAGCAGCTCCAGCACTCGCGTCAGCCGCGCCGCGATCCGCGCAACCGAATCGGGGTCGAACAGGTCGGCCGCCCCGATCACCGAGCCTCGCACCCCGCCGGGCAGCCCTTCAGGGTCGAACAGCTCGCCGAGGCGTACCTCCAGGTCGAATTTGGCCACTGAGGCCCCTGCCGGGACGCCGCCCGCCCGCACGCCGGGCAGCTCCAGCACGGCCTCGGCGATGTTCTGGAGGTCGAGTTGCACCTGGAAGAGGGGGTGGCGGGCGCGCGACCGGGCCGGGGCGAGCTCCTCGACCAGCTTCTCGAACGGCACGTCCTGGTGCGCGAGCGCCGCCAGGCTCGTCTCCTTCACCCGTCCCAGCAACTCCCGGAAGCTCGGATCTCCGGACAGATCGGTGCGCAGAACAAGCGTGTTGATGAAGAAGCCGACCACGTCGTCCAGCGCCTCATCAGTACGACCGGCGTTCGCCGTCCCGATCGGGAGGTCGGTCCCCGCGCCCAGCCGCGACAGCAACACCGCCAGCGCGGCCTGCAGCACCATGAACACGGTCGCGCCCTCGGCCCGCGCCACCTCGGCCAGCCGCGCATGCACGCCCGCCGGGATCTCCACCGGCACGCCGTGCCCGCGATGCGAGGCCACCGCCGGCCGCGGCCGGTCGAGGGGTAGTTCCAGCTCCTCCGGCACGCCCGCCAGCGTCCTGCGCCAGTAGGCCGTCTGGGCGGTGATCAGGCTGTCCGGGTCCTCATCGTCACCCAGGAGATCGCGCTGCCAGAGCGCGTAGTCGGCGTACTGCACCGGCAGCGGCGTCCACTGCGGCGCCCGCCCGTCCCTGCGGGCCGCATAGGCCGTGGAGAGGTCCCGCGCCAGCGGCGCCCGCGACCAGCCATCGCTCGCGATGTGGTGCAGCACCACCACCAGGACCCGCTCGTCCGGCCCCGCCTCGAACAACCAGGCCCGGATCGGGACGTCGACAGTGAGGTCGAACGCGTATGCCACGGCCTCAGCGACTGCGGCGTCCATTTCCGCCGGCGACACCTCGGCCACCCGCATCGCCCACTCAAGCTGATCCGGCTGTAGCACCCGCTGGTAGGGCCGGCCGTCGGCGACCGGGAAGACCGTGCGCAGCACCTCGTGCCGCCCGATCACGTCCCGCAGCGCCAGGCCGAGAGCGTCGCGATCCACTTCTCCCGACAGTCGCAGCACGACGGGGACGTTGTAGGCGGTGCCAGGGCCCTCCAGTTGGGCGATGAACCACAACCGCTGCTGCGCGAACGACAACGGCACCCGCTCCGGCCGTGCCGCCGTCGCCGTCAACGGGATACGTGCCGTTCCCGCCTCGTCCAGCCCTGCGGCCAGCCCGGCCACGGTCGGCGTCTCAAACAGCGCCCGGATCTCGATCTCCACGTCCAGGAGGGCGCGGATCCGGCTGACCAGCCGCACCGCCAGCAGCGAATGACCGCCCAACTCGAAGAAGTCGTCATCCACCCCAACCGCAGGCACCCCCAGAACCTCGGCGAACGCCGCACACAACGCCTCTTCCCGCGGCCCGGACGGCCCACGACCAGCACCCGCGGCAGCAGCATGATCCGCAGCAGGCAGCGCACGACGATCCAGCTTGCCGTTCGCCGTCAGCGGGAGGGCGTCCAGCACCACCCACGCCGAGGGCACCATGTGGTCCGGCAGCCGCTCGGCCGCGAAGCGGCGCACCAGCGACGGCAACTCTGCCGTGTTGTCCGTGTCACCGGCCACCAGATACCCGACCAGCCGCACATCACCCGGCGTCTCTTCCCGGGCGACCACAGCCACCTGCTCCGCACCCCGGCAGCCGGCCAGCACCGCACTGACCTCACCCGGCTCCACCCGGAAACCACGAATCTTCACCTGGTCATCCACCCGGCCCGCGAACACCACCTGCCCGTCGGCAGTCCAGCGAGCCCGGTCACCCGTCCGATACATCCGCCCGCTCTCGAACGGGCAGGCCACGAACCGCTCCCCGGTCAACCCCGGCCGCCCCAGATAGCCGCGCGCCACCTGCGCCCCGGCGATATACAACTCGCCCGTCACCCCTGCGGGGACCGGCGCGAGGTGTTCGTCGAGCACATACAGGCTCGTGTTCGCGACCGGCGTCCCGACCGGGACCACCACGCCTCCGGGCTGCAGGCGGGTCGTCGCGACGCCGATCGTCGCCTCGGTCGGGCCGTAGTGGTTGTAGACCGCGCAACCACGCCGCCCTGCTGCCTCCAGCAGGTGTTCGATCCAGCCCGGCGCCGCCGCCTCCCCACCCAGCACCAGCGACCGATCCGGCAACACCGGCTCCAACCCACCCGCCGCACCCAAAGCAGCCAGATGCGAGGGCACCACCTTCAGGAAGTCGACCTGCAACCTGCCCAGCGCAGCGGGGTCGGTGGCGGCCTCCTCGGCCAGGATGTGCAGCTGCCCGCCCGAGGTCAAACTGGCGAACACCACCGTGTTCCCCAGATCGGTCGCCTGCCCCTGCACCAACGCATACCGGCCCCCACCCATCCCCAGCCGACCCGGCACCGACGCCACGTAATTGGCCAGCCCATCCTGGGTGACCACCACACCCTTCGGGCGGCCCGTCGACCCGGAGGTGTAGATGAGGTAGGCCGCCTGGCCGCCGAGCATCACCCGCTCCGGCCTGGTCACGGGCGCGGCGGCCAACCGCATCTTGGTGAAGGCGTCGTCCAAGGTGAGCATCCGCGCCCGGCCCGCAGGCAACTCTTCCGCGATCTCCTCGCTGGTGACAGTCAACACCGCACGGCTGTCAGCCAGCATGAACGCGATCCGCTCCACCGGCTGCCGCGGATCAACCGGCACATACGCCGCCCCCGCCTTCCACACCGCCAGCAACGCCACAACCAGATCGACACCACGCTCCAAACAGACACCCACCACCGACTCGGCCTGGACGCCCTCGCCGATCAGGACATGCGCCAGCCGATTGGCCCGCTCATCCAACTCCCCGAAACAGACCTCGACCCCCTCGGCCACCACCGCCACCGCACCCGGATCCTGCGCCTCGAACAACTCCACGACAGGAACGCCAGTGTGCTCAGCCGCCGTGGAATTCCACTCCTCCACCACCCGACGACGCTCATCGGGACCCAGCAAGCCCACACCGCTCAAACGGATACGCGGATCGGCGCCGACGGTGTCGAGGACCCGCACCCAATAGGCGGCGATACGATCGGCCCACTCCGGATCGAACAGGTCCGTGGCCACGGTGATCGACCCCCGCACCCCGGCCGGCGCCCCCTGACCGTCGAACGCCTCGCTCACCATCACATCGAGATCGAACTTCGCCGCCGCCCTCCCCGTCCCCGCAGCCGGCGCCGACCCCGTCCGCACCCCCGGGAGATCCAGGACCGCATCGATGGTGTCCTGTTTGGTCAGGACCACCTGGAACAGCGGGTGGCGAGCCATCGACCGCGCGGGCGCCAGCTCCTCCACCAGCCGCTCGAAAGGCACATCCTGATGCGCGAACGCCGACAAACTCCGCTCCCGCACCCGCCCCAGCAGCTCGCGAAACTCCGGATCCTCTGACAGATCCGCCCGCACGACCAGCGTGTTGACGAAGCACCCCACGAGATCGTCGAGCGCCACATCCGTGCGCCCGGCGTTCGCGGACCCGATCGGGATGTCGGTCCCCGCGCCCAGCCGCGACAACAACACCGCCAGCGCGGCCTGCAACACCATGAACACGGTCACACCCTCGGCCCGCGCCACCTCCACCAACCGCGCGTGCACCTCCGCCGGAACCTCCACCGGCACACTGTGCCCGCGATGCGACGCCACGGCCGGACGCGGCCGGTCGAACGGCAACGACAGCTCCTCGGGAACCCCGGCCAGCGCGTCCCGCCAGTGACCGATCTGCCTGGAGATCAGACTGTCCGGATCACGTTCGTCGCCCAGCAGTTCCCGCTGCCAGAGCGCGTAGTCGGCGTACTGCACCGGCAGCGGCTCCCACACCGGCGCCCGCCCTTCACGCCGAGCCCCGTAAGCCACCGAGACATCGCGGGCCAACGGCGCCATGGACCAGCCGTCACTGGCGATGTGGTGGACGACGACCACCAGCACCCTCTCGTCCGGGCCCGCCTCGAACAGCCACGCCCGGATCGGCGCCTCCGCCGACAGGTCGAACGCGTACCGCACCGCTTCGGCGACAGCGCCGTCCAGCCCGTCCGGCGCGACCTCGGCGACGGTCAGCTCCCAGTCGAGCTCGTCGACGATCCGCTGACAGGGTTCGCCGTCCGCGACGGTGAAGACCGTGCGCAGCACCTCGTGCCGCCCGATGACGTCCCGCAGCGCCAGCCCCAACGCCTCGACACCCACATCCCCGCCCAGCCGCAGCACGATCGGCACGTTGTACGTCGCGCTCGGCCCCTCAAGCTGGCTGATGAACCACAACCGCTGCTGCGCGAACGACAGCGGCACCCGCTCCGGCCGCTCCACCGCCCCCAACGCCAACCGCGCGCCCTCGGCACCGGTCAGCCGCCCCGCCAGCGCCGCGACCGTCGGCGCCTCGAACAACGCCCGCAACGGCAGCTCCACGCCGAGGACCGCGCGCACTCGGCTCACCAACCGCACCGCGAGCAGCGAATGCCCGCCGAGCGCGAAGAAATCCTCCTCCACGCCGACCTCGGGCAACCCCAGGACCTGCGCGAACACCCCGCAAAGTATCTCCTCGCGCACGTTCGCCGGGCCCCGGCTCGCCTGGCCGCTGTACTCAGGGGCGGGCAGGGCCTTGCGGTCGAGCTTTCCGCTGGCGGTCAACGGCAACGCGTCCAAGGTCACGATCGCCGAAGGCACCATGTAACCCGGCAGCCGCTCGGCCACCCACCCGGTCACCTCCGCGACGGCGACCTCACCCAGGACGACGTAGGCGACCAGCCGCTTGTCACCCGGCACGTCCTCCCGGACGACCACCGCGGCCTGCGCCACCTCCGGATGCGCGGCCACCACCGCCTGCACCTCACCAGGCTCGATCCGGAACCCGCGGATCTTCACCTGATCATCCGCCCGGCCCGCGAACACCAACCCCCCACCCGCGTTCCACCGCACCCGGTCCCCGGTCCGGTACATCCGCCCGCCCGTATCGAACGGGTCCGCCACGAACCGCTCACCCGTCAGCCCCGCCCGCCCCACATAGCCTCGCGCCACCTGCGCCCCCGCCAGGTACAGCTCCCCAGCCACACCCGGCGGCACCGGCCGGAGGAACCCATCCAGCACATACGCCCGCGTGTTCACGTTCGGCCCGCCGATCGACACCTCCTCACCGGCCGGCAGCTCATCCGTCATCGCCGCGCACACCGTCACCTCCGTCGGCCCGTACGCGTTCACCAGCCGACGCCCAGCCCCCCACCGCGCCACCAACTCCGCGCCCAGCGCCTCGCCACCCGCCACCAACGTCCGCACCCCGACCAGGTCAGACGGCTCCAACACCCCCAACAACGACGGCGGCACCAGCACATGGCTGACCCCGAACCGCGCCACCACCCCGGCCACATCGCCCTGCGCATCGGCCATCACCAAGCAACCGCCCGACCACAGCGCGACCAGCAACTCCCAGCAGGCGGCGTCGAAGCCGGGCGACGCGAACTGCAACACCCGGTCCCCGGGCCCCACCTGCCAGCCCCCGGCCGCCAGCAGGTTCACCGCGCCCGCATGCGTCACCACCACGCCCTTCGGCCGCCCCGTCGACCCCGACGTGTAGATCACGTACGCCGCGCATCCCGGCAGCAGTCCCTCCACCCGCAGCGGCCCGTCCGGCAGCCCACCCAGCTCCGCCACCACCGCCGGATCATCCAGCAGCACCGCCGCCGGCAACCCCCCGGCCAGATCCGACGACGTCACCACCATCCCCGCTCCCGCATCGTTCAGCGAGAAGGCGATCCGCTCGGCGGGATAGGCCGGATCCACCGGCAAGAACGCCGCCCCGGCCTTCAACACCGCCAGCACCGCGACGACCCACTCCACCCCACGCCCCAGCACCACGCCCACCACCGACTCCGGCCCCACGCCACGCCCCACCAGCAAACGCGCCAGCCGATTGGCCCGCCCGTCCAGCTCGGCGAACGACACCTCCACCCCCTCGGCCATCACCGCGACCGCCCCCGCCGACCCCGCCACCCGAGACTCGAACAACTCCACCAACGTCGCCGACGGCACCTCCGCCGCCGTGTCGTTCCACTCCGCAAGCACCTGCCGGCGTTCCTCGGCGTCCAGCACGTCCACGCCGCTCATGCAGGTCTGCGGTTCGGCGGTCATCACGTCCAGGACCCGCGTCAGCCGTTCGGCGAGCTTCTCGACCGACCCCCGTTCAAAGAGGTCGGCGGACGCGACCAGGGACCCTCGCACCCCGGCGGGACCGCCGTCGGCGTCGAACACCTCACCGAGCAGCACTTCGAGGTCGAACTTCGCCACCGGTGCACCGGCCGACATCCGCCGGGCCCGGATCCCGGGCAGCTCCAGCTCCGCCTCTCCGGCGTTCTCCAGCGTCAGCATCACCTGGAACAGCGGATGCCGGGCCATCGACCGCGCGGGCGCCAGCTCCTCCACGAGCCGCTCGAACGGCACGTCCTGGTGCGCGAACGCCGACAGACTCGTCTCCCGCACCCGTCCCAGCAGCTCCTGGAAGCTTGGATCGCCGGACAGGTCGGTCCTCAGCACGAGGGTGTTGATGAAGAAGCCGACCAGGTCGTCCAGCGCCTCGTCCGTACGACCGGCGTTGGCCGTCCCGATCGGGAGGTCGGTCCCCGCGCCCAGCCGCGACAACAACACCGCCAGCGCGGCCTGCACCACCATGAACGTGGTCACACCCTCGGCCCGCGCCACCTCCACCAGCCGCGCATGCACCTCCGCCGGCACCTCCACCGGCACCGTGTGCCCACGGTAAGAAGCCACCGCCGGCCGCACGTGATCCACCGGCAACGCCAGCTCCTCCGGCGCGCCTTCCAGCGTCTCCCGCCAGTACGCGACCTGTCCCGCGATCAGGCTGTCCGGGTCGTGCTCGTCGCCCAGCACGTCACGCTGCCAGAGCGCGTAGTCGGCGTACTGCACCGGCAGCGGCTCCCACCCCGCGACCGCGCCCCCGCACCGAGCCGCGTACGCCACCGACACATCCCGCGCCAGCGGCACCCGCGACCAGCCATCGCTCGCGATGTGGTGCAGCACGACCACCAGGACCCGCTCGTCCGGCCCCGCCTCGGACAGCCAGGCCCGGATCGGAATGTCGGCCGTCAGCTCGAACGGGCGGTTCACCGCCTCCGCGACCGCGGTGTCCAGCTCGGCCGTCGCCACCACGGCCAGCTCCCAGTCGGGGTCCTCGACCACCTGCTGATAGGGCTCGCCGTCCACCGCGGGGAACACCGTCCGCAGCACCTCATGCCGCCCGATCACGTCCCGCAGCGCCAGCCCCAACGCCTCGACGTCCACATCCCCGCCCAGCTTCAGCACGATCGGGATGTTGTACGTGGCGCTGGGCCCCTCAAGCTGGCTGATGAACCACAACCGCTGCTGCGCGAACGACAACGGCACCCGCTCCGGCCGTTCCATCACCGTCAACGGGGCCCGGCCCTGCCCGGCCTCCGCCAAACGAGCCGCCAGCGCGACCACCGTCGGCGCCTCGAACAGCACCGACAGGACCAGCTCCACGCCCAGCAGCGCCCGCACCCGGCTGACCAGCCGCACCGCCAGCAGCGAATGGCCGCCGAGTGCGAAGAAGTCGTCGTCCACGCCGACCTCGGCCACGCCCAGGACCTCGGCGAACGCCCGGCACAACAACTCCTCCCGAGCCGTGACAGGCCCCCGTCCCGCGCCGGTCGCGCGTTCGGGCCTCGGCAGCGCCCTGCGGTCCACCTTGCCGTTCACAGTCAGCGGCAGCGCGTCCATCGCCACCACCGCCGACGGCACCATGTAGTCGGGCAGCCGATCGGCGACGAAGCGGCGCACGAGATCAGGCAGCCCGTCATCACCCACGACGTACGCGACCAGCCGGATGTCACCGGGCGTGTCCTGCCTGGCGATCACGACCGCCTGGGACACCAGCGGATGCGCGGCCACCACGGCCTGGACCTCGCCGGGCTCGACGCGGAACCCGCGGATCTTCACCTGCTCGTCAGCCCGCCCGAGGTATTCCAGGTTCCCCTCGGCGTTCCGGCGGACCACGTCACCGCTGCGGTACATGCGCGTGCCGGGGACGAGCGGGCAGGCCACGAACCGCTCGGCGGTCAACCCCGGACGTCCGGCATAGCCGCGCGCGACCTGCGCGCCGGCGATGTAGAGCTCACCCGCCACACCCACCGGAACCGGCCGCAACCGCTCATCCAGCACATACAGGCGGCAGTTGGCGATCGGCCGCCCGATCGGCACCGACTCACCGACCTCGTCACCGGCCCGCACCTCATACACGCAGCACCCGACGACCGTCTCCGTCGGGCCGTACTCATTGACCACCACCGACTCCGGCGACCGGCCCAACCACGACCTAACCGCCGCGCCCGACAACGCCTCCCCACCCACCACCCACGTCCGCCCGACATCCCCCGGCATCATCTCCGCCAGCAACCCGAGATGCCCCGGAACCGCCTTCACCAGCCCAAGCCCATCATCGCCGGCCAACACCTCGGCCAGCCCCTCGGCACCACCCTCCAGACTCACCGCCACCGCCGCCCCCGACACCAGCGGCACCCACACACTCGTCACCGTCAGATCGAACGCCATCGACGAATGCAACGGCGCCCCACCACCCACCCGATAAGCACCAGCAGCCCAGCCCACGTAATTGGCCAGCCCCGCCTGGGTCACCACCACACCCTTCGGCCGCCCCGTCGACCCCGACGTATAGATGAGGTACGCCGCCTGCCCGCCGAGCACCACCCGCTCCGGCCTGGTCACAGCCGCGGCGGCCAGCCGCATCCTCGTGAACGCGTCATCGATCACCAGCAACCGCGCCCGACCAGCGGGCAGTTCCTCGGCGATCTCCTCGCTGGTGACGGTCAGCACGGCCCGGCTGTCAGCCAGCATGAACGCGATCCGCTCCACCGGCTGCCGAGGATCAACCGGCACATACGCCGCCCCCGCCTTCCACACCGCCAGCAACGCCACGACCAGATCGACACCACGCTCCAAACAGACACCCACCACCGACTCGGCCCGAACCCCCTCTCCGATCAGGACATGCGCCAGCCGGTTGGCCCGCTCATCCAGCTCCCCGAAACAGACCTCGACCCCCTCGGCCACCACCGCCACCGCACCCGGGTCCTGCGCCTCGAACAGCTCCACCACCGAAGCGTCCAAACCCTCGACCGCCGTGGAGTTCCACTCCTCCACCACCCGGCGACGCTCGCCGGCGCCCAGCACGTCCACGTCGCCCAGCGGCACGTCCGGCCCGCCGTCCAGCACGGCCTCCAGCGCTGCCACCAGGTTGCCCGTGGCCGTACGCAGCAGCCGCGCCACGGCCAGCGGGTCGATGGGCGCGACCGCGTCCACGGTCAGCGACAGCGCGCCGCCGTCATCGTTGACCGCCACGGCGAGCGGATAGTTGGTGCGGTCGTGCGTGAAGACCGTACGGACGCCCTCGATCCGCCCACCGGCGCGACCGGTCTGGCGCCGGTAGTTGAGGAACGACGTGAACAGCGGCGTGTCACCGGCGACACCGCTGGCGCGCTGCGCGACGGCCAAGGACGCGTGCTCGTGTTCCAGCAGCTCGCCGAGCTGCTCCCGCATGGCGGACACCGCGCCGTGCGCACCGAGCCGGTCGGTGCGGACCCGTACGGGCAGGGTGTTCATGAACGGGCCGGGCACGCGGTCGGAGCCCATCCCGGCGTTCATCCGGCCGAACAGCACGGTCCCGAACACCACGTCGTCCCGGCCGCTGACGGCGGCGAGCGCTCGCGCCCAGGCCACGTGCATCACGGGCGCGGGGCTGACCCCCATACGGTGGGCGACGTCCCGCAGCCGCCCGGTCAGCTCGGGGGACAGCTCCAGCTCTTCCCGCACGACCCCGGCGCCGTCGCCGCGCGCGTCCGCCACCCCGTACGGGGCGGTCGGCTCCGTCACGTCGCCCAGCAGCCCGGCGAAGTACGAGGCGTGCCCCGCGTCGGAGTCGCCGCCGCGTGCCTGCGCCACGAAAGTGCGGAACGGCAGCGGCTCGGGCAGTTCGTCCCCGCGACCGGTCAGGAAGGCGTGGACCTCGTCGAGCAGGACCTCCTTGGCGGTGTGGTCCTGCACCATGTGGTGGATGCGGAGCAGCGCCAGCCACCGGCCGCGGGGGGCGGCGGCCGTGTGCACCCTGATCAGCGGCGCGCGGCCGAGGTCCATCGACTGCCCGCCGGCGGCCACCAGGCCGGCCACCGGGTCGGTGCCCGCCGGGTCAAGCGTCATCTGCTCGACGGGGAGGGTGGCGCTGCGCCACACCACCTGTACGGGTTCGCGTAGTCCGTCCCAGACGATGCCGGTGCGCAGGATGTCGTGGCGGTCGACGACCCGTTGCAGCGCGTCCAGGAAGGCGTCGAGCCGGGCCCGCGTGTCGAACTCGGCGACCGTCGGCAGCGCGTAGGCGTCCTCGCCACCGTCGGCCAGCAGGTGATGGAACAGCAGCCCTTCCTGGAGCGGGGCGAGCGGATAGACGTCGGCGACGTTGGGGGCGCCACCCTCGACGGTGGCCACGATCCGGTCGATCTCGTCGCCGGTGAGGTCCACCAGCGGGAGCATGCCCGGCGTGATCTCCGTGGCGCCGGGCGTGATCAGGTTGTCCGGGACGGCCGCCGGGGCCGCGCCGGACGACCACGCCAGGCCGGCGGGGGTGGGCGCCTGGAACAGCGCACGTACCGACACCTCGACGCCGCGCTCGCGCAGCCGCTCCACCAGGCGGATGGCGAGCAACGAGTGGCCGCCGAGCGCGAAGAAGTTGTCGTCGGCTCCGACGCCGCCCAGCCCGAGCACCTCGGCGAAGGCCGCGCAGACGAGCTCCTCCCTGGCGTTCGCGGGTGCGCGTCCCGCGCCGGTGGCGTACTCGGGTGCGGGCAGGGCGCGGCGGTCCAGCTTGCCGTTCGCGGTCAGCGGCAGATCGTCCAGTACGACGACCGCCGATGGCACCATGTACTCCGGCAGGCGTTCGGCGGTGAAGGCGCGTACCGGCTCGGCGAGGTCGGCCCCGCCGGGTTCGGACGGTACGACGTAGGCGACCAGGCGGACGTCGCCGGGCGTGTCCTCGCGGGCGACGACGGCGGCCCGCGCCACCCCGGGATGGGCGGTGACCGCGGCCCGCACCTCGCCGGGCTCGATGCGGAACCCGCGCACCTTGACCTGCTCGTCGGCGCGGCCGGCGAAGACGAGCCGCCCGTCGGGAGTCCATCGCACCAGGTCGCCGGTGCGGTAGAGGCGCTCGCCGGCCGCGAACGGGGAGGCCACGAACCGCTCGGCGGTCAGCCCGGGACGTCTGACATAGCCGCGCGCGACCTGGGCGCCGGCGATGTACAGCTCACCGGCGACGCCCGGCGCGACCGGCTCCAGGTAGTCGTCCAGCAGGTACATGCGGGTGTTGGGGAGTGGCCCGCCGAACGGCACCGCGCCGTCCCCGTCAGGGTCCACCTGCCCGGCTGCGGTGATCACGGTCGCCTCGGTCGGCCCGTACGCGTGGATGAGCCGCCGGCCCCTGGCCCAGGCCCGCGCCAGTGCGGGCGGGATGTCCTCCGAGCCCACCACCATGGCGCGCACCCCGGGCAGGTCGCCGGGTTCCAGGACCGCGAGCAGCGAGGGGATGACGCTGGCCGAGCGCACCCCGGCCGTCTCGACGAGGGCGCGCAGCAAGGCGGGTTCCGCGCGCTCGGCGGCGCTCGCCACGACGAGCGTTCCGCCGAGAGCGAGGGTCACGGCCACGTCCAGCACCGACGCGTCGAACGTGAACGACGCGAACTGCAGCACCGGCACGCCCGGGCCCACCTCCATCAGCGGCCCGAACACCGAGACGAGGTTCGCCAGGCAGGCGTGCTCGACCGCCACGCCCTTCGGCCGGCCGGTCGAGCCGGAGGTGTAGATGACGTACGCCAGCCCGCCGGCCGGGCGCTCCGGAGCGGTGGCCGGGTAGCCGTCCAGGAGCGGGTCTCCGAGCCGGACCACGTGATCCGCGCCCGCGACCTCCCGGTCGCTCACCACCACGCGGATCCCGCTGTCGGCCACGGCGAAGGCCAGGCGGTCCGCCGGGTGGGCGGGATCGAGGGGCACATAAGCGCCGCCCGCCTTCCACACGGCCAGGATCGCCGTCACGATGTCGATCCCGCGCGGCAGGCACAGCCCGACCGCTGACTCCGCGCGGACGCCGAGCGCGATCAGGTGGTGGGCGAGCCGGTTCGCGCGGGTGTCGAGCTCGGCGTAGGTGATCTGGTCGCCGTCGAAGAGGACGGCGGTCGCGCCGGGGGTGCGCGCCGCCTGGGCCTCGACCAGCTCCGGCACCGTGGCCTGCGGGAACTCGGCCGCCGTGGCGTTCCACTCCACCAGCAGCCGGTGCCGCTCCGCCGCCGCCAGCACCTCCACCCCGCTCAGCCGGGTGTCCGGCGCGCCGGTCAGCAGTTCGATCGCGCGCCGCAGCCGCCCGGCGAGCAGCGCGGCCGACTCCGCCGTGAACAGGTCGGCCGCCACGATCACCGAGCCGCGCAGCCCGGCCGGCCTGCCCTCGCCGTCGAACAGCTCGCCGACGCTGACCTCCACGTCGAACCGCGACACCGCCGCGCCGCCGGGGGCCGCGTCCGCGACGCCGCCGGCACGCAGGCCCAGCAGGTCCACGGTCGCCTGTGCGACGTTCTGCACGGTGAGCAGCACCTGGAACAGCGGGTGGCGGGCCAGCGACCGGCTCGGCGTCAGCTCCTCGACGAGCCGGTCGAACGGCACGTCCTGGTGCGAGAACGCCGACAGGCTGGTCTCCCGGACCCGGGCGAGCACTTCGCGGAAGGCCGGGTCGCCGGACAGATCGGTACGCAGGACCAGGGTGTTGACGAAGAAGCCGACCAGCTCTTCCAGCGCGATGTCCGTGCGCCCGGCCACGACCTGGCCGATCGGGAGGTCGGTGCC
This sequence comes from Nonomuraea sp. NPDC005650, assembly GCF_040605375.1. Classification (NCBI taxonomy): domain Bacteria; kingdom Bacillati; phylum Actinomycetota; class Actinomycetes; order Streptosporangiales; family Streptosporangiaceae; genus Nonomuraea; species Nonomuraea sp. NPDC005650. Next base: position 2,298 of record NZ_JBEXCR010000077.1, on the reverse strand, counting down.
CGCGCCCAGCCGTGACAGCAGCATCGCCAGCGCGGCCTGCACCACCATGTACGTCGTCGCGCCCTCGGCCCGCGCCACCTCCGCCAGCCGCGCGTGCGCGGCCGCCGGGATCTCGAACGGCGCGCTGTGCCCGTGGTGCGAGGCGACCGGCGGGCGCGGGCGGTCGAAGGGCAGCGCCAGTTCCTCAGGCGCGCCTTCCAGCGCCTGCCGCCAGTAGGCGAGCTGGCGGGACAGCACGCTGGCCGGATCCGTCTCGTCGCCGAGCAGCTCGCGCTGCCACAGGGTGTAGTCGGCGTACTGCACCGGCAGCGGCTCCCACCCCGGGGCCCGCCCTTCACGGCGGGCGGCGTACGCGGCGGAGAGGTCGCGCGCGAGCGGCCCCTTCGACCAGCCGTCGCCGGCGATGTGGTGCAGCACCACGGCGAGCACGTGCTCCTCCGGTCCGGCCGAGAACAGCCACGCCCGGATCGGTGCCTCCGCCGCCAGGTCGAAGGCGTGCTCCAGGACGTCGTCCACCGCGCCGGCCAGCTCCGCGGGCGGCAGCTCGACCAGTTCGAGCTGCCAGTCCAGCTCGTCGATGTCCACGATGCGCTGGTACGGCTCGCCGTCGGCCATGCCGATCAGGGTCCGGAGCACCTCGTGCCGTTCCAGGACGTCCCGCAGCGCGGCGGCCAGCGCCGGTTTGTCCACCTCGCCCGTCAGCCGCAGCGCCACCGGGATGTTGTAGGTGGCGCTCGGGCCCTCAAGCTGCTCGATGAACCACAACCGGCGCTGCGCGAACGACAACGGAATCATCGGGACCCCTTTTTCTGTGAAAAAGCCGCCCAAACACCGGGGCACGCAAAATGAATTAAGAAAATCGGATTTCCCCGGTCACCGGCGTGGTCCACTATGGCGCATGCCTCTGGAATGGACAATGCGCGCATTTCTGCCGCGTTCAACTGCGCTGCGGCGGCAGTTGAACGCGGCTGACGTCAGCGGTCACGCATCGGGCGCAGCGCGGGCCGGGTGGTCTTCTCCTCGCCGATCTGCAGCGCGAGACTCGCTACCGTGGGGGCATCGAACAGGGTACGAACCTGGACGTCCACGTCCAGCAGGGCCCGGATCCGGCTGACCAGCCGCACCGCCAGCAGCGAATGACCGCCCAACTCGAAGAAGTCGTCATCCACCCCGACCGCAGGCACCCCCAGAACCTCGGCGAACGCCGCACACAACGCCTCTTCCCGCGGCCCGGACGGCCCACGACCAGCACCCGCGGCAGCCGCATGATCCGGAGCAGGCAGCGCACGACGATCCAGCTTCCCGTTCGCCGTCAACGGCAGAGCATCCAGCACCACCCACGCCGAAGGCACCATATGGTCCGGCAACCGCTCAGCCGCGAACCGGCGCACCAGCGACGGCAGCTCTGCCGTGTTGTCCGTGTCCCCGGCCACCAGATAACCCACCAGCCGCACATCACCCGGCGCCTCTTCCCGAGCGACCACAGCCACCTGCTCCGCACCCCGACACCCGGCCAGCACCGCGCTGACCTCGCCCGGCTCCACCCGGAAACCACGAATCTTGACCTGGTCATCCACCCGGCCCGCAAAAACCACCTGCCCGTCGGCAGTCCAGCGAGCCCGATCACCCGTCCGATACATCCGCCCGCTCTCGAACGGGCAGGCCACGAACCGCTCCCCGGTCAACCCCGGCCGCCCCAGATAGCCGCGCGCCACCTGCGCCCCGGCGATATACAACTCGCCCGTCACCCCCGCAGGGACCGGCGCAAGATGCTCATCCAGCACATACAGGCTCGTGTTCGCGACCGGCGTCCCGACCGGGACCACCACGCCTCCGGGCTGCAGGCGGGTCGTCGCGACGCCGATCGTCGCCTCGGTCGGGCCGTAATGGTTGAACACCGCGCAACCACGCCGCCCTGCTGCCTCCAGCAGGTGTTCGATCCAGCCCGGCGCCGCCGCCTCCCCACCCAGCACCAACGACCGATCCGGCAACACCGGCTCCAACCCACCCGCCGCACCCAACGCCGCCAGATGCGAGGGCACCACCTTCAGGAAATCCACCCGCAAACCGCTCAAAGCAGCCGGGTCGGTAGCCGCAGCCTCAGACAGAATGTGCAGCTGCCCGCCCGAGGTCAGACTGGCGAACACCACCGTGTTCCCCAGGTCGGTCGCCTGCCCCTGCACCAGCGCATACCGGCCCCCTGCCATCCCCAGACGTCCGGGCACCGAAGCGACGTAGTTCGCGAGGCCGGCCTGGGTGACCACCACGCCCTTCGGGCGGCCCGTCGACCCGGAGGTG
>NZ_JBEXCR010000076.1:0-41655 GCF_040605375.1 Nonomuraea sp. NPDC005650 | reverse complement strand
GTGAACGGCCGCTTCCCGCCCCAGCAGGAGGCCTTCAACGCCTTCATGTCCACGTGGGTCCCGCCGATCCAGGAGTCCCTGCGGGGCACCGAGGGTGGCGGGTACATGTACGGCGGCATGCAACCGGGCTTCTGGAACGACGGCGCCCACGGCGTGATCACCGTCAGCCGCGACGGCGCTCGGACCCAGTATGTCCATGTGGTGACCAGGCCCAGCACCGATCTGGTGCGGCTGCGTGACAACGGTTACCGGGTGACGGGGGTGAGTGACCTGCGTACGGGCGAGCGGATGCGCTTCAGCCAGTCCGGCGGTTACCTGACGATTCTCGGCGTCACGCGATGGGACGACTACGACACGGTGTTCAAGGTCGAGACGGCCGGCCGCCAGGGCTTCTACGACGGGCTCAAGGCCACCGCGTCCGCCTCGCGCGACGGGCACCCCGCGGCCGCGCTCGTGGACGGCAGCCACGAGGTCTACTGGGACAGCGGCGCGACCCTGCCCGTCTCGATGACCCTCGACCTCGGCCGCGTGCGCGAGGCCGCGTACCTGGCGGTCAGCCAGCGCGAATGGTCGCCGACGTACGCGCGGGAGACGTTCGGCCGCCCCGAGGACTCCGCGCGGATCAAGGACTACCGGGTCTACGCGAGCGACGACGGCCGGCACTGGGGCAGGCCGGTCCGCACCGGCGCGATGCGCAGCGCGCGCGGCACGCAGATCGTCGACCTGGGCGAGCTCCGCGCCCGCTACCTCAAACTCGAGGTGCTGAACACCTGGGCCGGCCCGCAGGCGCCGCGCTTCCAGCGGGAGCTGCAGATCGACGAGCTCCGGGTCGCGCGCGACTACCCGCTCTCCTTCGGCGACCCGGTGCCGCTCGAGGCCGAGCGTCAGCACCGCACGGGGTCCGCCCGCCCCGACCTCTGCCAGGCGTGCTCGGGTCACGCGCAGGTCGCCGGGCTCGGCGGCGGGGCGCGGAACGCGATCACGTACCGGGACGTCACGGTGGCGGCGGCGGGCGACTACCGCCTGCAGATCGACCACACGGCAGCCGCGGCCACCTCCCTGAAGGTCGCCGTCAACGGCGCCGCGCCCGCAGAGGTCCAGGTTCCGGGGGACAACCCGGACGTGCCGCTCTCCACCGCGCTGCCGGTGCCGCTCAAGGCCGGGGCCAACACGATCACCCTGTTCAGCGACGCGGCCAGGGGGCCGGGCGTCGATCGCCTCGCGGTCGCGCCGCTGCCGCCCGCCTCGTCCGTGCCCAAGACGACCATGACCGTCGAGCCCGGCGGCCTGCAGTGGGCCGGCCCCGGACAGCAGACGCTGAAGGTGTCGGCCAAGCTGCGCCTGGACGCCGACGACGCGCTCGACCAGGTCCGGCTCGCCCCGGCCGCGCCCGCGGGCTGGACCGTCGAGGGCGCCCCCGTCACGGCGGCCACGATGCGGCTCGGGCAGACGCTCGAAGGCACCTGGACCCTCACCTCGCCGCCCGGCCAGGACGTCACGGCGACCGACCTCCAGGTGACGGCCGCGTTCGGGGTGCTGGGCCGCCCGAACACGGTCACCCGGCAGGTACGGGTCCGGCCGCGCCCCGCCGACCGGGTGTTCATGCGCGAGGCCGAGGACTCGCGCAACGGGCTCGGCAGCGCGGGCATCACGAGCTGCTCACCGTGCTCCGGCGGCCAGAAGGTGCGCAACCTCGGCGGCACCCCCGACGCCTTCGTGCTGTTCGAGGACGTCGTGGTGCCCGAGGCCCGGCAGTACACGCTGTCCGTCGACTTCACCGTCAACGGGCAGCGCTCGTACTTCGTGACCGTCAACGGCGGGGCGCCGGTCGAGGTGAAGGTGAGCGGGGTGGGCAACAACACCCCCTACACCACGACCGTGCCCGTCACGCTGCGAGCCGGCGCCAACACCATCAAGATCCACAATGATACGGAGGCGGCGCCCGACCTGGACCGGATCTCGCTCGGCTAGTCGAACAGCTGCGTGAGCTTCAGCACCAGCTCGTACACGCCGAACGCGAAGGGCAGCGCGACCCACGCCCACGCCAGCACCATCAGCGGGGTCCGCCTGGACGTCATGTCGCCTGCCCTTCCATCGCCGGCTCGGCCGGCTTCTCGTGGTACTTCTCGCTCACCGGCCGGATCAGCTCGTTCGCGACCAGGCCCACCGCGAGCAGCCCGATCATGATGTAGAGGGAGGTCGTGTAGAGCGCGGGCCCCGACCGCCCGGCCGCCTTCTGCGCGTCGGCGATGGCGTTCACGATCAGCGGGCCGAGCACGCCCGCCGTCGACCAGGCCGTGAGCAGGCGGCCGTGGATCGCGCCGACCTGGTAGGTGCCGAACAGGTCCTTCAGGTACGCCGGGATCGTCGCGAAGCCGCCGCCGTAGAAGGACAGGATGCCCAGCGCGCACAGGATGAACAGCGGCTTGGAGGAGTTGCCCGCCAGCGCGATCACCAGGTAGAGCAGCGCGCCGACGCCCAGGTAGACGCGGTACATGTTCTTGCGGCCGATCAGGTCGGAGGTGGACGACCAGACGAAGCGGCCGGTCATGTTCGCCAGCGACAGCAGCGCGACGAACCCCGCCGCCGCCCCCACCGCGACCGGCGTGGCCGTGTTCGTGAAGAAGTCCCTGATCATGGGCGCGGCCTTCTCCAGGATCCCGATGCCCGCGGTGACGTTGCAGCACAGCACGACCCACAGGCAGTAGAACTGCGGGGTGCGGATCGCGTTGCGGGCCGAGACGTCCGCGTCGGTGATCAGCGGCCTGGCCGCGACCGCGGGCGGCGTCCACCCCGGCGGCGACCACCCCTCCGCCGGGACGCGCACCAGCAGCACGCCCATCGTCATGAAGACCGCGTAGACCACGCCGTGCACGAGGAACGTGGTGGCGATCCCGCCCGTGCTCGTGCCGAACGACTCCAGCATCTGCGCCGACCACGGCGAGGCGATGAGCGCGCCGCCGCCGAACCCCATGATCGCGATCCCCGTCGCCATGCCGGGCCGGTCGGGGAACCATTTGATCAGCGTGGAGACGGGGGAGATGTAGCCGATGCCGAGCCCGATCCCGCCCACGACGCCGTAGCCGAGCACCACCAGCCAGTACTGGCTGGTGGCCACGCCGAGCGCGGACAGCAGGAAGCCGGAGGAGAAGCAGACCATCGAGACGAACATCGCCCAGCGCGGCCCGTTGCGCTCCACCAGCGTGCCGCCGAAGGCCGCCGACAGGCCCAGCATGACGATGCCCAGCTGGAACGGCAGGGCGCTCTGGGTGCCGGACAGGTGGAGAGAGGATTCCAGCGGGGGCTTGAAGACGCTCCACGCGTACGCCTGCCCGATCGCCAGATGGACGGAGAGTGCGGCGGGCGGCACCAGCCACCGGCTCCAGCCGGGTGCCGCCACGATCCGGGAACGGTCGAGGAATCTTGCCACCTCACACGCGTACCACATACGGTATGCAGCGTTGAAGATCTTTACGATGAGTGGTCAGAAACCAGCGACGAACGGTTCGGAGCGAGGGTAGGCAACCTCGCAGTCGCTGCCCCAGTGCCCATTCCGCGACGGGCCGGCACAGATGGCGTTGCGACCGGCCGGGCCGTGGTTCGGAGTCGTTCGATCTCGGCCCGGATGCCGGGCTGGGCGTTGAGCCGGGAACGGGAGACAGAAGCTCTGGGCGACGGTTTGGTGGGCGACTGGGACGCTGGTGCGGTTGTGCTCGCGCAGTGCCTGGATGGCCTTGGAGCGGGTGAGTTCGTGCCGCTGATTGGCTGCGCTGATCAAATAGCGGGTGTTGTCAGCCGTCGGTGGTGCGGGCGCTGGTGGTGAGGCCGGGCAGGGTGAGGGTGAGCCAGCGGGTGCGGGTCGCTTGGGGCTGGTCGGTGGGTGCGGTGTTGAAGAGCAGGTAGATGTCATCGACCGTGACGTCGGGGTGGACGTCCCCGTCTGCCTGTGCCTGGTGGATGAGGGTGGCCAGGGCTGCTTCGGCGCGGCGTTGGTCGGCGCCGGCACCGGTGTCGGCGCCGAGAGCGTGGGCGGCGGCTTTGACGGCGTGGTTGGTCGCGGAGGCTTCGATGACGCGGCCGAGGAAGGCGTTGATCTCGTCGAGGGCGGGGGCGCCGGCGGTGACGCGGTCGCGGGCGGCCTCGGCGTCGGCCGCGACCTGGTCCATGAACTCGGCGATGACGGCGGCGACCAGGTCGGTCTTGGTCGGGAAGTGCCGGTACAGGGTGCCCACGGCCACTCCCGCGGCGGCCGCGATCTCGTCCATCCCGGCGTCCGGTCCCCGTTCGGTGATCTGCGCGCGGGCGGCGGCCAGGATCTTCTTGCGGTTGCGGACGGCGTCGGCGCGCGGCGCTCGGGTTTGGGTCATGGGTCTCTCCAGCGGCCGGGACCTGCACTTGCATTAAGGTGAACCATGGTTCATGATAAATGTGAACCGTAGTTCATCTTACTCTTCAGGGAAGCGACATGCCCACCAAGACCGCCATCGTCACCGGCGCCTCCTCCGGCATCGGCGAGGCCACCGCGCTGAAGCTGCTAGCACTCGGCCACACCGTCTACGGCGCCGCCCGCCGCACCGACCGGCTGCAGAAGCTGGCCCCGACCGGGATCCGGCCACTGGCCATGGACGTCACCGACGAGGAGTCCATGCACGCCGGCATCAAGCACGTCATCGCCGAGACAGGCCGGATCGACGTCCTGGTCAACAACGCCGGCTACGGCTCCTACGGCGCCCTTGAGGACGTGCCGATCGACGAGGGCCGCCGGCAGTTCGAGGTCAACGTCTTCGGCGCGATCCGCCTGGCCCAGCTGGTCCTGCCGTCCATGCGCGCCCAGCGCAGCGGAACCATCGTCAACATCACCTCGATGGGCGGCAAGCTCCACACGCCGCTGGGGGGCTGGTACCACGGGACCAAGTTCGCGCTTGAGGCCCTGAGCGACTGCCTGCGCCTGGAGGCCAAACCCTTCGGCATCGACGTCGTCGTCATCGAACCGGGCGGGATCGCCACCGAATGGGGCGGGATCGCCGCCGACCACGTCGAGAACACCTCCGGCCACGGCCCCTACGCCGCGCAGGCCAACGCCGTCGTCAAGGCACTCCGTTCGGAGGCCAACGCACGCCGCAGCTCGCCGCCCTCAGTCATCGCCGACGCGATCGAGAAGGCCGTGACAGCCCGCCGGCCCAAGACCCGATACGCCGTCGGGTTCGGCGCCCGCCCCCTCATGGCCGCCCGAGCCATCCTGCCCGACCGCGCCTTCGACGCGCTCATCAGCGGCGTCATCGGACTGCCCACCAGGGCGGCCTGACCCGGGCCCGCAACCCCTCTGCCGCCGCCCGCGACACCGGCGAGCCGGCTGACCGACGGCGCAGGTCAGGGCCTTGGGCCTGGTAAGGATGGAGTTTTCGGCAGGCGCGGTCCAGGCGGGTGCCCGGGGAGCGGCTCTGCGGTGTGCCGCGCTCAGCCGCGGGTCGAGCCGCGTTGTCAGGTCCGCCAGAGCGCCCGGTACTCGCGGGGCGACATGCCCCTCAGCTCCCGGAAACGGCGGTTGAAGTTGGACAGGTTGGAGAAGCCGCAGTCGGCGGCGATGCCGGAGACGGTGCGGTCGGTCTCCCTCAGCAACCGGCAGGCGGCGTTGACCCGCAGCATGGTGAGGTAGCCGGTGATCGTGGCGCCGGTGGTGCGGCGGAAGAACCGGCTGGCCGAGGCCGGGGCCAGGTGGGCGGCGCGAGCGACGGCTTCCAGCGTGACCGGCCCGGCGTACTCCTCGTTGAGCAGCCGGACGATCGCGTCGATGCGGTCGCGGGTGGCCCCGTCGAGAGAGGGGACGTGCCGGTCGCCGGCCAGCGGGCGCGTCTCGGCGCAACGCGACAGCCGGACGAGCGCGTCGATCAGCGCGAGGGTTCGCTCGGGTGGCGGCATCGCGTCGAGCTCGCCGAGGTCCACGGCGTACGGGGGAAAGCTCAGCCCCCGCGCCGAGCGTTCGAGCAGCGCGGCCACGTCGGCGAACTCGGGGCGGTCGAAGAAGTCCCGTCCCAGGAAGTCCCGGCGGAACTGGCCGACGATCGCCTCGTGCCTGCCGTGACCGGGCACTGACTGGTACGTGTGCGGCATCTGGGGGCCGATCAGGGTCAGGTCGCCGGGACCGTACTCCTCGACGCAGTCGCCCACGAACCGGGTGCCGGTGCCGCGGGTGATCAGGGTCAGTTCGTATTCGCGGTGGAAGTGCCAGGCGAAGCGGAAGTGCGTCGCCTGGCGGACGTACAGCTTCCAGGAGAGCTGGGAGGTGGCCTCGATGTACTCGTAGATCGCGCGCATGGTGCTCCGTCGTCATGAAAGTATCGGAATCGGTCATCCGTCGCGTGGCTCGAACGCGAGGGGGCGGCGAGGCTGGTCGCATGACGATCACTCACCACGATCTCGAGTCCCGGTACGACCTCGACGCCGTCGCGCGGCGGCATTTCGACGACGACGGGTTCGTGAAACTGCCCGGCGTGCTGGACGCCGGGACGATCGCGGCGTACGAACCCGAGATCACCGCGAAGGTCATCGAGCTGAACACCCAGCACCTCCCCCTCGCCGAACGCGACACGTACAGCAAGGCGTTCCTCCAGGTCACCAACCTGTGGCGGCACAGCGACCTCGTCCGCGAGTTCGTCTTCTCCGCGCGCCTGGCCCGCATCGCGGCCGAGCTGCTCGGCGTGGACGGCGTTCGGCTCTATCACGACCAGGCGCTGTACAAGGAGTCGGGCGGCGGGTTCACCCCGTGGCACGCCGACCAGTACTACTGGCCGCTGGCCGGCGACCGGACCGTGACGGTCTGGATCCCCCTGCAGGAGACGCCGGCCGAGATGGGGCCGCTGGCCTTCGCCGCCGGCAGCCACCGCTTCGAGTACGGCCGCGACCTGCCCATCAGCGACGAGTCCGAGCGGGAGCTGCAGCGGGCGCTGGCCGAGCGGGACTTCCCGTCGGTCGAGACGCCGTACCGGCTCGGCGAGGTGAGCTATCACCTCGGGTGGACGTTCCATCACGCCGCGCCGAACCGGTCGGACATCCCGCGCCGGGTCATGACCGTGATCTACATGGACGCCGACATCACGGTCTCCCGGCCGGTCAACGACAACCAGCAGCACGACCTGCGCACGTGGCTGCCCGGAGCCGAGGTGGGAGCCGTCCCGGACACCCCGCTCAATCCCGTTCTGTATAGGGCAGGGTGACCGGCTCCCCGGTGGCGAACGACTCGTTGGCGGCCAGCCCGATCGCCAGGGCGTGGGCGCCGTCCCGTTCGTCCGCGAGCGCCACCGGGGAGGTCACGCCGTCGAACATCGCGGCGAGCATGCGTTCGTCGGCGCCGCCGTGCCCTTCGTGGACCACCGTCACGGGGATGTCGCGCGGCGGCGCCCACAGCGGGCGCACCCGGATCCGCGCTCCGCCCGAGTTGGGCAGGGCGATGTCACCGTGCAGCGCCCCCGACCCTGCGGTGACGCCCGTGCCGGGATCGGCCCACTGGGTCTCCTCCACCTCCAATTCGAGGCGTCCCCGGGTGCCGTTGAACATCACCCGGTACCCCTCCCAGGGGGAGTACGCCGTGAGGTGGTAGGTCATCGTGGCGCCGCCGGCATAGGTCACGAGGACCGCCATGTCGTCCTCGATTGTGATGCCGTCGCCGAACACGTTGAGGTCGCGAAGGTAGCCGTCCTCGTGCTCGGCGTTCAGGTACAGCTCTCTGAGCTGGTTGTTCGCGGCGAGGTCCAGGGCGAACGGATCATGCGTGGACTCGGGCGTCCCATGGGCGCGTTCGTAGTCTCGCGCGTAGCCGGACGCCCGCCCGTTGTCCGCGCCGTAGAACGCCAGCCGGCCCTGCCCGTATACGCGCCGTGGCACGCTGCCCAGCCACCAGTTCACCAGGTCGAAGTGGTGCCCGGATTTGTGCACCATCAGGCCGCCGCTGCTGTCCCTGAACCGGTGCCAGCGCCGGAAGTAGTCGGCGCCGTGGCGTACGTCCAGGAGCCACTCGAAGTGGACGGACAGGACCTCGCCGATCTCGCCCGCCCGCAGCAGCTGATGGACCTTCTCGTGCACCGGGTTGAACCGGTAGTTGAAGGCCACCGTCACGCCCGATCCGGTGCGGTCCACGGCGTCCAGGATCCGGGCGCAGCGGGCGGCGTCGGTGGTCATGGGCTTCTCGGTGATCACGCGGCAGCCCGCCTCGAGCGCGGGGACGATGTAGGCGTCGTGGAGGGCGTCGACGGTGGTCACCACCACGGTGTCGATGTCGCGGAGCACGCCGGCGTAGTCGTCCGGGCGCAGGGTCGCGGCCGGGGGCCGGCCCAGCGCGGTGATGAGGCGGTTGTGCACGGCCATCCGGGTCTGGTTCGGGTCGCACAAGGCGACCAGGTCGATGTGCTCGCGCCGGGCCAGGCCCTCGGTGAACAGCTGCGCGCGCAGGCCGGTGCCGACGATCGCCGCCCGCCGGGGATGGGACATGGAAACCCTCTCTGTCACTGCTTGACGGCGCCGGCGAGTCCGTTCACGAAGAACCGCTGCAGCACCAGGAAGATCGCGATGATGGGGGCGAGCGTGATGACGGAGCCGGCGCACAGCAGCGTCCAGTCGGTGGAGTTCTCGCCGATGAAGGCGTACATCCCGACGCCCAGGGTGCGCAGCTCGGGACGGGCGAGGGTGAACACGAGCGGGATGAAGAAGCTGTTCCACGCCGAGATGGCGGTGAACAGGCCGACCGTGGCCAGCATCGGCCCCGACAACGGGAGCATGATCCGCCAGAAGACCTGGTGGAAGCCGGCCCCGTCCACCCGGGCGGCGTCCTCCAGCGAGCGGTCGATGGCCCGGAAGTAGCCCATGAACAGGAAGGTGCCGAAGACGATCCCGCCCGCGGACTGCACGATGATGATCGACCAGAGGCTGTTGAGCAGGCCGAGCGCGTCCATGATGTCGAAGATCGGGATGATGGTGTAGCCGTGGGGCAGGAACACCGTCCCCGCGACCGCGACCAGGACGAGCCCCTTGCCGGGGAACTCTGTGCGGGCCAGCGTGTAGCCGGCCATGGCGGTGACGAGCAGGGTGATGACCACCGTGGCGACGGTGATGGTGAGGGTGTTGAGGAAGTACTGGCCGAAGGACGCCCCCTGCCAGGCCTGCCCGTAGTTGGCCCACAGCGGCGTGCCGGGCAGCGGGTTCAGGCCGCGGCCGAAGAACTCGTCGGTGCTCTTCAGCGAGCTGCCCAGCGTCCACAGGAACGGGTACAGCCAGGCGATCCCGCCGAGGAGCAGGAACGCGTGCGTCAGCCACGGCGCGCGCCGGGTCATGCGCGGCCTCCCCTGCGCCTGACCAGCGCCCGCAGGAAGAGGCCCTGGGCCACGGCGAAGAGGATGAGCAGCATCCCGTAGAAGAACGACGCCGCCGAGGCCAGGCCGACGTCCCGCTCGACGCCGGTGCCGCCGAACCCGCCGAACGCCAGGTGGTAGACGTAGGTGTTCACGACCTCGGTGGCGAAGTACGGCCCGCCGTTGGTGAGCACCTGCACGAGGTCGAAGACCTGGAACGAGCCGATGACCGACAGCAGGACGATGACGACCCCCACCGACCTGAGCATGGGGACGGTGATGTAGCGGAAGCTCGCGAGGGCGCCCGCGCCGTCGAGCCGAGCCGCCTCGTACAGCTCGTCGGGGATCGTCTGCAGACCGGCCAGGAAATAGACGAGGTTGTAGCCCAGCGTGTGCCAGATCCCGACCCCGATGATGATGAGCATCGCGAAATTCGGGTCGCCGAGCCAGTCCACGTAATCGTCCGTGAGACCGGTCGACATCAGCACGTCGTTGACCACGTCGCCGAAATTGGAGAAGAGCAGCTGGACGACCACGCCGACGACCGCGGCCGACGTCACCACCGGAAGGAAGAAGAGCGTCCGGTAGACAGTCCGGCCGCGCAGGCGGCGATTGTTCAGCACGAGGGCGAGGGCGAGCGCGAGAACGAGCTGGACGGGCACCACGATCAGCACATAGAAGAACGTGTTGCGCAGGGCTCCCCAGAAGATGGAGTCGGTCATCACTCGGGCGAAGTTGGCGAGCCCGACGAAGTCGCCGGGCTCGCCGATTCCGTCCCACCGGTAGAAGGTGTAGCCGAGCGACGCGATGATCGGGTAGATCACGAACGCCAGCAGCAGCACCAGCATCGGCAGGACGTACAGGTAGGACCAGCGCGCCGCGGCGATCCGCCGCCGCAGGCTGGACGCCTTGCCCTCGGGCAGCGCGCGGGGCCGGCTGACCAGTTGGATGTCCGTCATCCGCTCATCCGCGCTTGGTGGTGTACGACTTGGCGATGTCCCAGTCGGCGAACACGTAGTCGTCCATGCTGACCTTGAGCCCCTGCCCGCGGGCCTTCGACACGGCCTCGCCCAAGGCGCCGTTGAGGCGGTCCTCGAGTTCCTTGAGCGCCTTGGGCGCGTCCTTGAGCTGGGCGGTGTAGATGCCGGCCGCGACGTCCGGGAGGTCCGGCTGGACCGGCGCCACCTCCACCTTGGCGATCTCCGGGTTGCGGATGGCGGGCACCGGGCCGACGAGGGCCGTGTTCGCCATGGCCACGTACTGTTTGAACGTCGGCGAGGTCACCCCCGCCGGGTCGTTGTTCTCGGGGTAGACCGACAGGCCGTAGCCGCCCTGCACCCAGCGCTTGCCGGCCTCGCGGCCGTAGAACCAGTCGAGCCAGGCCCACGCCTGGTCGGGGTTCCCGGCCTTGGCCGAGATGCCCATCAGGTAGCTGCCCGGGGCCCCGTAGAAGAAGCCCTGCGGGGTGCCGGTCGGCGACGGGAGCGTCATGAGGCTGTAGTCCTTGAAACCGGCCTCCTCCCAGGGCGCCTGGTTCCACACCCCGCCGACGATCATGCCGAACCGGCCCTTCGAGAAGAACGCCCTGGCCTGCTCGTCGGAGATGCTCATCGAGTTGGGGTAGATGAAGCCGCGGCTCTTCCAGTCGAGGAGGAGGGCGAGGAAGTCCGCGTAGTTGCGGTCGGTCCCGTACGTCCACCTCCCGGTGCGGTAGTCGACCGACTGGGTGCCCCCGGGCGACCCGGCGCCCCGGCAGAACAGCTCGATCAGCCACGGCAGGGCCCCCTTCTGCGCGTTGCCGAAGCCGAGCCCGAAGACCTTGCCGCCGCTCCTGCTCGTGATCGCCTCGGCGGCGCGGGTGATGTCGTCCCACGTCTTCGGGATGAGCACCGTCCCGTCGGGGTTGGTCAGGCCGGCCTCCTTGAAGACCCCGTTGTGGATGTAGAGCTGCAGCGCCGGCGCCAGGCCGCTGAAGGGCGCGGAGTAGACCTTGCCGCCGAAGATGTTGACGCCCTCGACGAAGCTGTTGGCGGGGAACCTCGACCGCCACTCGGGGGTGGCCCACCTGTCCAGGGGCATCAGCCAGCCCTCCCCGACGTGCGTCTCCAGTTTCGGCTTGGTGGGCAGCAGGAAGACGTCGGGGGCGGTGCCGCTGCGGAAGGCCAGCGCCACGAGGTCGAGGTACTTGTCGGTGACCTGGGTGGTCTTCTTGATCGTGGTCTTGCCGTTGGCCTGCTGGAAGAGCTTGATCTCGTTGTCCACCCATGGCGCCTGGCTGACGTACCAGTCCCAGTACGCCAGCGTGGTGCCCTGCGCCGGGGCGGCGTTCTGCCGGGAGTCGCCGCAGCCGGCGAGGAACGCGGCCCCGCCGGTGGCGACGGCGGCCCCCAGGAGTTGCCGGCGGCTGAGCTGAATCATGGTCTTTCCTTTCGACGAGCCGACCCGATGAGCCGGCTCGATGTGCTGGCTCGATGTGCTGATGTCAGCCGACGACCACCGTGATCGCCTTGCCGGCGATGGTCGGCATCGAGACGGCGACCTCCTTGGTGACGCCGCCGGCCGTGACCTTGACGGTGTAGTCGCCGAGGAAGCCGCGCACCGTGGTCGATCCGGTCGTCCCGGTCGTGGCCGTCGCCCTGGTCCACCACTTGCCGTAGATGAGGTCGCGCCAGGCCACGGCGTTCGGCTTGGGCGTGTAGTCGGTCCGGAACAGGGCCCGCTTGGGATCCCAGGTGTCGCCCTCCCAGAACCCGAACGTGCTGACCCCCGTCACCTGCGGCATGCTGAACATCACGGTGAGGAAGTCACGCGTGTAGTCGGCCTGGAGCTGCTCGTCGGTGGTGCCCACGTCGAACTCGGTGATCGCGACGGGCAGGCCGATCCCGCCGAACTTGTTGATCAGCGTGATCAGGTCCTGCGGCGAGGTGAGCTGCTCACCGGCGAAGTGCCCCTGGATGCCGATCCCGCCGATGGGTGCCCCGCCGTCCTTCAGCGAGCGGGCCAGGGCGGAGAACTGGTCCTGGTGGCGGACCTCCCAGCCGTTGTCCTCGATGATGTCGTAGTCGTTGAGGTAGAGCTTGGGGCCCGCGTCGGCCTGCCGGGTCAGCCGGAACCAGCGGTCGATCTCGCCGTCGCCGAGCACGTTCTGCACGTCGTGGTTGGCGTACGGCTCGTTGACCACGTCCCACTCGTCGATCTTGCCGGCGAGCGTGCCCGCCTCGTCGGTGATGTGGGTGTCGATCCTGTTCCGCAGCGCGGCGGGGTCGCCGCGCAGACCGCAGACGTCGGCGGGCATGTTCCCGCACGAGGGCCAGATCAGGGTGTGCCCGCGGACGAACAGGCCGTTGTCGCGTCCCCATTGGAGCGCGGGCAGCGTGTACGTGTTCCGCTCGGTCACGTTCTCCCAGTGGTTCCACTTGAGGTTGTTGCCGAGCGTGAACTGGTTGAAGTTGGCCAGCAGCGTGTCGCGGTACTTCTGCCCCGCGGTGTTCTGGGTCATCAGCCGCACGCCGTCCGCGGCCGAGCCGAACTTGAAGGCGTGCCTGGTCATCTCCGCCTGGACGGTGGCGCCGGGGACGAGGTGGCCCTGGGAGTCGACGACCTTGACGTAGATGTTGCCCTTGCGGTCGCGTTCGATCCGGTCGTCGGCGGCGGCTCGCCAGGACGCGGCGGCGGCGCGGCCGGCGTAGGTCGCCTGCGGCCACCCGGCCGGGGTCCCCGGTCCGTACCGCAGCACCGACACGCCCGCGATCTGCAGCACCTGCGGCCCGTACCCGAGCCAGAAGTTGACGCGGACCTGCCCGGCCGCGTAGCCGGCGGCCATCCGGAACGGCAGCTGGAAGCGCTGCCACACGGCCCCGAACTTCATCGCCGCCTGGGTGGACTTGCTGTAGCTCCCGCCGTTCTGCTCGAACACGAAGTGGGCCAGGCCGGCCCCGGAGGGGGTCGGCGTGACCGACCGCGCCCAGAACGTGGCCAGCATCGCCTCGTCCTTGACCGTGGGCTGCGCGGAGGGGACGCCCACGCCGAAGGAGTACTCGCCGTCCAGGCCGGACGTGCTCGGCTGCCCGGTCACCGTGACCTGCAGCGCCTGGTCGAAGTCGGGCTGCCCTTGAACGGTGACGATCTTCGTCTGGGGTGCGGGATTACCCGTGAACTGGGTGAACGATTCGAGAATGTCGGCCGGCATGACCTCGGTCGGTGCGGCGGCGGTCGCGGGCGCCGCCGGTCCCATCAGCGCCGCGAGCAGCGCCCCGGGGATCACGAACGCCAGCGCCTTGGTGAAGTGACCCATGAGGGGTCCTTTCTTTCGACGGGCAGGGGGGATCATGACCGGTGCCGCCTGGGCGCCGGTCTTCGCTTCGTCGAGGTGAAAGTCGGGGTGGAGTCGAAGTGAGATGCGTGTCAGGCGGGAGCGGGGCCCGTGCTGTCCCGGACGACGAGAGTGGTCGGCAGCTGGATGCGGGTGGGGGGTGGCGGGTCTTCCCCGGGCTCGGGGGAGACGATGGCGAGCAGCATCCGGGCCGCCTGCTGGCCCATCGCCTCGAACGGCTGGCCGACCGTGGTGAGGGCGGGCTTGACGTGCGCCGACGACGGTATGTCGTCGAATCCGACCACCGACAGGTCCTCGGGCACCCGCAGACCGCGGTCGGCGGCGGCCTCCATGGCGGCGTAGGCGGTGACGTCGTTGTGCGCGAACACCGCCGTCGGCCGGTCGGCACGATCCAGCAACTCGCGCACCAGCTCGCGGGCCCGCGGCGGCTCGAACCCGCTCTGCGCGGTGAGCGAGGCGTCGATCGGGACTCCGGCCTCGGTCAGCGCGTCCTCGTAGCCGCGCTGCCGGTCCTGGCAGCACGGGTACGTCATCGGCCCGGCCAGCGACGCGATCCGCCGGTGACCGAGGTCCAGCAGGTGGCGGACCGCGCCGTGGGCGCCCTCGTAGTTGTCGGCCTCGACCGACGGTAGGTCGAAGTGGGAGCCGAGGGTGTTGATGAGGACCACGGGCACGCCCTGCCCGTGCAGGTCGAGCAGGGGTTTCATGGGCTGGTCCTGGTTGATCACCAGGACCCCGGCCGACAACCCCGAGGCGAGCATGCGGTCGATGACCGGCCCGTAGTCGCGGTCGTTGGTGCTCGTGTAGAGGATGATCTCGTACGGCGTGCGCTCGATGACGGAGGCGACCCCGTAGTTCAGCGGGGCCACCATCCGCCACGTCAGCCCGGGCACGATCATGCCGATGAACGGCGGCCGCCCCTTCGCCAGCGCGCTCGCGGTGGCGTTGGGCACGTAGTTGTGGCGCGCGATGACCGCCAGCACGCGCCGTCGGGTGGCCGGGTCCACCCGCGGGCTGTTGTTGATCACCAGCGACACCGTGGATTTCGATACGCCGGCCAGGCGTGCGATATCGCGGATCGTGATTTTCTCCATGCCCGTTCCTCAGCTGCGCCCGGCCTTTTGTCAAACCGGTCCAACACCATTTCCTGGGACGGTAGCGCTGGACCGGTTCGATGGCAATACCTCGACGAAAAACAGGAGTAACTCGCCCGTAACTCCTGCGACGAATACGGGTGGCCGCTCCGGTCGGTCTCGGCGAGCAGCGTCCTGGCCCGGCGGATCCTCAGACGTGCCTGATGACGGGCGGGACTCACGCCGAGCTGGGCGGTGAAGAGCTCGGCCAGGTAGGACGGTGAAAGCCCGACGTGCCGGGCAAGCAGGGACAGCGGCAGGGGCTCGGTGTAGTGGGTCTCCAGCATGCGCAGGACGCCGTCCACGGCCGGGTGCATGGCACGCCGCCCGGTCGTGCCGCCCGGCATGAGGAGCCTGGCCACCTCGACGAGCAGGTGCTGGGCACCGGCCCGCAGCCCGAAGGCACGCAGGGCCCCCGTCGTGGTCACTTCGCGCAGGAAGGTCTCGAAGGGGGCGACGGCCGGGGCCGCGTCCGCCACGAAGACCGGCAAGCGGCGCCAGGGGACCTCAGGCAGGAGGAGCGGCGCGTCGAGGGCCGCGAACATGAACTGCCAGACCGTGTCGGCGGGCCTGGCCATACGGTGCGGCACGTACGGGGACACGAGCAGCAGCCCGTTCGGCGGCACCTCGTACTCGGCGCCGCCGATCCGCCACCTCGTCGGGGGACGGTCCGTCTGGAGGTAAAGCTCCCAGACCTCATGGGTGTGCTCGGTGATGAGCCAGGTGCGCGGCTCGCGGCGCGTCGAGGTCGTCGTGCCGGAGATCCCGCGCGGCGCGGTCAGCTTCCACCACTGCCGGACGGTTCACGGCAGCGGCCCCAACCTGAGCGGACGGCCGCGCCGCTCGCTGGCCGTTCACCTCCAGCCGGGCGACAACCGCCCCAGTCTCCGGGACCGGCACGGCAACGACGACCTCGTACGTCGTGACCCCGAGGGCCGGCCCGACTACGCCGACCCCGCCGTGTGCCCCCGGCTCTGGCCGGTGGGGCCCGGCGACCCGGCGCCGCCGTCACTCGATCACCTCGCCGGCCTTTCGGGGACGGCCGTCGACGGTGACGACGGCTGAGGCGGTCGAGACGTCGATCACGCGCCCCCGGTGGACCAGCCCGGTCAGCTCCACGTCCCCGTCGGGGAGCGCTGCCGGGATGACGACCAGGCTGCCGTCGAGCCGGAACCGCACGCCCGCCGCGCCGGTCAGGATCGCCTCCGCACCGGCCAGCCCTGCGACGATGTTGACCCGACGGCCTGCGGGCGGTGCCGCCGGGCGGTCGCAGTAGTGCTCCTGGGGGTAGTACGGGAAGTGCTGCCCCATCCAGAGCAGCCGTCGCATGACGCCCCAGGCGAGGGACGGCTCGCCCTGCTCCCAGAGCGTCAGGGCGAGCTGCGGGCCCTCCCCGGTGTACGCCCCGCCGCCCGACCAGTCGGTGTCGCCGAGCTCGTAGTGCAGCCGGTCGTCCGCGGCCACGGCGCTGACGCCGTACGGTGCGAGGAACGAGCCGTCACGCAGCCGCCTCAGCATGGCCGAGGCCATCTCCGGCGTGCAGGCGCCGTTCCGCATCGCGTCGAACGCCTGGACGTGCTGGACGAGTTCGGTGTGCCCGTCGGGGTAACGGCAGCGGAACCAGCCCTCGCGCTCGTCCCACAGCTCGCGGGCGATCGCGTGCCTGATGTCACGGGCGCGGGAGCGCAACTCACCGACGGGCAGCCGCGCGCCGGACGTCTCGGCCAGCTCGGCGAGCCGGTCGAGACACCAGGCGCGTTCGGCGTTGGGGCTGGCGACCACGTGCTCCCAGCCGGTGCCGCGCATCTCCAGCAGGTTGTGCTGGGTGCCGTAGTCGCGTAGCGCCCCGGCCGGGTTGAAGCGGGCGTCCAGCCCCTCGACCAGCTCGTGGAGCTGGGTGACCAGGGCGGGGGAGATGCCTTGGTGGGCGGCGACGGCGGTGGCGAGGGTGACCAGGGACCAGCCGCTGTAGGCGTACGGGACGCCCTGGCCCGTGCCATCGGGAGCGATCGCGTAGTGGCTGGTGAGGTCCACCTTCATGAGGGATTCCAGAACAGGGGTGGTGGCGTCGCCGAGCATGAGGGTGAGCAGGTGGGGGGCGTACCCGCCGGTGTCCCACGCGTAGGCGCACAGCGCCCCGCCGTCCAGTCCGGAGGTGGCCACGAAGGGCGAGGTGATGAAGCCGGGGTTGTCCCAGAGACAGACCAGCCCGCTGGCCAGCGAGCCGCGCCAGTACGCCTCCAGCCCCGGGATGTCGCTGGACAGGCGCGGTACGCGCGCCAGGGCCGCGGCCAGCCGGCGCTCCGACTGATCGCGGGATTCTGCGGCCAGCTCCCGCAGCCGCCCGGGCGGCGTTCCCGCGCCGGCGCGAACGGCCAGCGCGAACACCGCGCTCCCGCCCGCCGGGATGTCCTGGCGGAGTCCCTCGTGGGAGAGCTCGACGGTGACATCACCGGCCTGCCAGGTCCACGGTCCCGTGCGCGTGGCCTCCGGACCGGGTTCGGGCGGGACCCAGCCCCATTCGCCGAGCGAGACACGGCGGGGACCGCCGGGATCGGCGCGCGGGTGCAGGGTCACGGTGACGTCCCGCCCGGACCGGTTGGTGATCTCCACCTCCAGGACGAATCCGGCCTGGCCGTACAGCGGGGTGAGGGTGCTCCGCACCTGGAACGACACGAGTTCGCCGTGGTGGCGGCGGTGGTAGGTGCCCTGCCTCACGATCCGGCCAGGCCACCAGGTGCCACCCGCGTGGAGCAGGCCCACCCCGGCCACGCCGGGCGCCGCGCCGTCGGCGATCCGGTGCCCGTCCACGTCCAGTTCGACGGCCAGCGCGGCGTCGGGGGCCGCGTACGGTGGCGCGAACCACCTGCCGACCCCGCACACCGAGCCCGGTGGGGCGTGGACAGTGGTCCAGCCGCTGGTGACCCAGGTGTGGCCGGGCGCCACGCTCTGGCGCAGGTCGAAGGCGAACTCGTCAACTGCGTAAGGCATGCGTCAATCCCTTGCCTGACGGTGGCTGGGCGGGGAGATCTGTCCAAAGGCGCGGACGACCGGCGGTCCCGGCGCTCGTGACCGATGCTGACATCGGCCCGTATTCATCGCAAGAGTTACCGCAGAATTACTGTCGTTTTTCGGTCAAGTATTGCTATCGAACCGGTCCAGCGTTATCGTCCCGAGTAGGGTTTTGGACCGGTTCGACAAATGTACCGGCCGTTCAAAGGATCATTCGTGCCCCTGCGCCTCGCCATCCTCAGCTTCTGGCACGTGCACGCTCCCGACTACGCTCTCCAGGCATCCGAGCACCCCGAAACCGAGATCACCGCCGTCTGGGACGAGGACGCCGCCCGTGGGCGGGCCTGGGCCGACGACCTCGGCGCCCGCTTCCATCCCGACCTCGGCGGACTACTCGCGCGCGGTGACGTCGACGCGGTGGTCGTCACCTGCCCGACCACCGCGCACCGCGAGGTCATCACGGCCGCCGCGGCGGCCGGCAAGCACATCTTCACCGAGAAGGTCCTCGCCCCGACCCCGGCCGAGTGCGCGGAGATCACCGCCGCCGCGGAGAAGTCCGGCGTCGCGCTGATGCTCGCGCTCCCCAGGCTGTACGACGGGTACACGACGGCCATCCGCAAGGTGCTGGCCGACGGCGAACTCGGCCGCGTCACCCTGGTCCGGATCCGCCTGGCCCACGGCGGCTCGGTCGGCGAGGGCTGGCTCCCCGAGCACTTCTATGACCCGGCTGCCGCCGCGGGCGGTGCCCTCATCGACCTCGGCTGCCACCCCATGTACCTGGCCCGGCTGTTCCTTGGTCGCATGCCCGAGACCGTGACCGGGTCCTTCGGCCATGTGACGAAGCGCGCTGTCGAGGACAACGCTGTCGCGGTGCTGCGCTGCGCGGATGGCACTCTTGGCGTGGTGGAGGCGTCCTTCGTCACACCGGCCTCCCCGTTCACCATCGAGCTGCACGGCACCGAAGGTTCCCTGGTGTACGGGACGCCCGAGCCGCGGCTGCTGCTCGGCACCGGCGGCGCCTGGCGCGAGCTGCCCGTGCCGCCGCGCACCGGCACGCCCTTCGAGCTGTTCGTACGCCATGTCGCCGAGGGCACTCGTGACGAGGAGAACCTCGCCCTCGGCCTCGACCTGACCCACCTGATGGCCGCCGCCACCCGCAACAGCCGCGAGGAAGGAAGCCGCACATGACCCTCTCCATCGGCCTCGTCGGCTGCGGGAACATCTCCCGCTCCCATCTGCGCGGCTATCTCGCCGTCCCGGACGAGGCGGCCGTCACCGCCGTCGCCGACGTGGACCTCGACATCGCGGCCGAGCGCGCCCGGCAGGCGGGTGGTGCCCAGGTGTTCCGCTCCTACGAGCGCATGCTGGACGAGGCCCCCGTCGACGCCGTCGACATCTGCCTGCCCCACCATCTGCATGCCGACGCCATCATCACCGCTGCCAAGGCCGGCAAGCACATCCTGTGCGAGAAGCCGCTGTGCCTGACGATCGCCGAGGCCGAGCGGATCGCCGAAGCGGTGGGCACAGCCGGGGTCACCCTGATGTGCGCGCACAACCAGCTCACCCTGCCCGCGGTCGCCCACGCCCGCGAGCTCATCGACTCCGGCGCGCTGGGCCGTGTGTACGAACTGCGCACCACCGACAGCTTCTTCAACGACTTCGACCCGTCGACGATGGGCTGGCGCGCCCATGCGGCAACCAGCGGCGGTGGCGAGCTCATCGACACCGGCTACCACCCCACATACCTGCTGCTGTACCTGGCTTCCGCCCGCCCGGCCGCGGTTGCGGCGATGCTCAGCACCCACCGGCTGGCGTTCATGGAGGGCGAGGATTCCGCCCGGGTGCTGGTGCGCTTCGCCGACGGCGCGGTGGGCGAGGTGGTGACCAGCTGGGCGTACGAAGCGGCGCCGTTCACCGAGAAGTTCTCGGTGGTCGGCGAGCTCGGCAGCCTGTGGAGCGACGGCACGACGCTGTGCCACAAGCCACGCGGCGGGGCCGCCACCACACTCGAATTTCCGGCCGTCGACTCCATCCCGGCCGTCTGCGCCGACTTCGTCCGCCGGATACGTGGCCGATCGCGGCCGGTGCACACCCACGAAGAGGGCACGGACGTGCTCAAGGTCATTCTCGCGGCCTACCAGTCCGCGCAGGAGAAACGAGAGATCACCCTGTGACGGGGTGCGAGACCGGCGACTCGACCGCGACGGCCACGCCGTCTTCCGCTGATCATCGTGCACGGCGGCAACGTCAGCGGACGGTCCCGTCCCACCGCCAGCGGTCTCTGCGGCCATGACCCGGAAGATCGGCGCGCCCGGTGCACCACAGCAGGGTCTCAGTCGCGTCATCGCCGTGCGGAGCATCTGGGAAGAGGCGTCGCACTGCAGGGACGCACAGCTGCTCCGGCGCCCGCCAGCCGAGCCCGAGACCGCGGCTGATGTCCATGCCGTGGACGAGCAGTTCGACGACTCCCATGGCGGCGAAGCCGGGGCCGTCGGAGTGGCCCCATGGATGCCAGGCACGTACGTCGTCGTCGGCCTCGCGTACGGCGGAGGCCAGGATGTTCGCCGCGATCCTGATCCCCTCCAGGCAGTCGCTGATGGGAGCCTGGGGATCGAGCGAGGCGAAGAGGGTGATGTACCGGTCAGCCGGGCGGGCGATGAGCAGGCCGGCGTAACCGACGATGCCCAGGGCGAGGTGGTCAAGCGTTGTCCGGCAGGTCCATTCCAGCCCTGCGGCGTCACGCGTCCAGTCCTGGGCGGCGCCTTTCTCGAGGATCGCGGTGGTTTCGTGGGCAGCTTCGACGACGAGAGCGGCCCAGGAGGTGGCGTTCATGGTGTGGAGGCCCTGAGCCTTCATGCCGTGGGAGTCCTGAAGTGGTCGATGATGCGGGCGTAGCTGTCGAGGGCGTGGCCGCGGCCGATGGCCTCGGCGAGGAGCTTCTCGGTGTACTCGGCCATGGTCGCGTCGACGCCGCGGATCCGGCTCTCGTGGATGAGGTGCCGGACCGGCGGGGCCTGGGTCTCCAGCGTGGCGTCCTCGGCGGCGTAGGAGTCCTCGTCGATCTGGTGAGCGTACGCCGTCAGGAACGTCGCCACGCCCTTGAGCCAGTCCGTGGCCATCGGCACGAAGTCGGTGGCCGCGACCTTCTCGGTGCCCATGAGCGCCGCGGCGTGCATGAACCCGTTGAACGTCGACCACATGATCCCCAGCAGCGCGACATCGTACAGCGCAGGCAGGCCGACGTCGGAGCTGATGAGCGTGGTACCGCCGCCCAGCACGGCGAGGGTCTTCTCGTGCGTCTCGTACAGCGACGGCGAGCCTCCGTAGAGGATGACCGTCTCCGGTGCGCCGATGCCCGGAGGGGTCATCATGATCGCCCCGTCCAGGTATTCGGCTCCGCGTTCCGCCGCCCATCCGGCCATCGCGCGCGCCTCGTCGGACGCGCCCGATGTGAGGTTGACCAGGACGCGGCCGGACAGCGCCGCCTCGGCCGGGGTGAGCAGCTCGCGTACGGCGTCGTAGTCCCGCACGCAGACGATCACCAGGGGAGCGGCGGCGACCGCGGCCTCGACCGTCGGAGCTTCGCTCGCGCCGGCATCGACCAGGGCCTGTGCCCTGCCCGGGGTGCGGTTCCAGATGGTCGCGGGGTGGCCGGCGTTCATGAAGGCGGTGGCCAGCGCCCGGCCCATCAACCCCATGCCGATGACCGTGACCGGTGTTCCTGCCATGTCTGTCGCTTCCTGTCCGTTTAGTGGGTGGTGGTCCACCACGATGGCAGCGCAAGAAGCCAGCCGAAACTGGCAGGAGTGCCGATGTTCACCAAATTACTGCCATAGGGTGGGGCTCGTGAGTGCTGGTTCCGTGGCGTTGGTCGTGATCGACGACGCCATCTCGATGTGGGACATGTACGAGCTGGGCATCGCCACGGCGGTCTTCGGCGTGCCGCACAGCGATCTCGCGGACCCGTGGTACGACCTGCGGTTGGTCGGGTTGCGCCCGGGGACGTCCTCGTCGGTGCCGGGGTTCACGCTGAACGCGCCGTACGGGCCGGACGAGCTGGAGAAGGTTGACACGGTGATCGTCCCGGTCGTGCCGGAGTCGTACATGTACGGCGACCGCGAGCTGCCCGAGGAACTACTCACTGCTCTCCGCCGGGCCGGCGCCGCGGGGGCGCGCATGGTCTCCCTCTGCAACGGCGTGTTCGCCCTCGCCGCCGCGGGACTGCTCAACGGCCGCCCCGCCACCGCTCACTGGGAGCACACCCGCGAACTGGCCGAGCGGTACCCGCAGGTGAAGGTGGACGAATCGGTCCTGTACGTCGACGACGGCGATGTGCTCACCAGCGCCGGGCTCAGTGGCGGGCTCGACCTGTGCCTGCACATCGTCCGCCGTGATCTCGGCGCGCGGGTGGCCAACCAGCTCGCCCGCCGCCTCGTGGTGCCCGCCCACCGGCCGGGCGGCCAGGCCCAGTACGTGGAACGCGCCGTCGCCGTGACCGACGACGGGATCGCCCCCGTCCTGCACTGGGCCCTGGAGCACCTCGACCGCCCGCTCACCGTCGACGACCTGGCCGCCCGCGCCGGGATGAGCGTTCGCAGCTTCCACCGCAACCTGCGGGCCGCGACCGGCACGAGCCCGATGAAGTGGCTGCTCCATCAACGTCTGGCCCGTGCGCAAGACCTCCTGGAGACCACCGACCTGCCCATCGACCACATCAGCGAGCGCAGCGGGCTGGGCACTGCCAACAACCTCCGCCACCACTTCGCCCTGCACCTCGGAACAACACCCACCGAATACCGGCGTGCCTTCCCCGCTTCCGGATCAGGGGCGATCAAGACCGCACCGCATCCGTAGTCGCAGCATGCGCCCGCCGGGCCCCGCGCCTCCTGATCAGGATCTCCACCACGACGAGGTTGACGATCCACCCGAGCGCCTGCCCGATCGGGATCATGGACTGGGCGCCGGCGCCGATCGAGCCCGCGCTCACCGTGTCGCTGAACGGCACCTGGGCCAGCAGGAGGAGCGGCACCAGGACTCGTGAGGTGACGGCGAGGAAGGTGAGCGCGTAATTGCGCATCATCCAGTTCCGGTGGCGGACGAAGTCGCGTCGGCGGGCGGCCCGGAAGGCGAGCCGGCCGGTGATGAGCCACAGGACGGCAGGAATCACCAGGCCGATCTGGGTGATGAGACGCCCTGAGAGCAGCGCCACCGGTACGGCGGCCAGCGCGGAGGGGAGCACTCCGGCCAGAAGATAGCAACGGCCGATCGTACGGTGCACCCGCCCGCGCGTCCGGATCGCCGGGATGAACTGGAGCGGACCGAGGACGAGCGCGACCAGCGCGGTGAAGATGTGTGCGACGAGCAGGTAGTAGTGCGGCCGGCCGCTCACGTCGAGCCGGCTGTCGTCGATGTCCAGCCCGAGGTAGGGGCCGACGAGCACGGCACCGAACACCGCCGCGACCATGAACAGCAGCCAGATCCGGCGGCGGACTTTCATGCGATGCCGGCCCTCCCTGTCCTGATCCGATGACTGTTCATCATGCGGTGTGGCAGGTCGCCCCGCCTCAGCCCCGGGAGGACGGCTTGGCTACGCGGATCGGCGTACGAACGGGGGCGCCGCATCCCCCAGCGGGAGTAGGCGTCCCGCCGTGCCGACCGGCACGGCGGGGGACAGGCCCGTCAGGAGGTCGGCGGCGTCCAGCAGGCGTGCCTCGCCCAGCGCGTACGGATGCAGCGCGTACGCCCCCGCGCCCGGCAGCTCCACATCACCCGAGACCAGCACCGCCAGGTCCGTGCCGTCCGGCGGCCCCTCCAGAGGCGGGGCGTCGGCGCGGGCCACCAGGCGGGCGGCGAACTCCTCGACCTCCTCGCCGGGACGCCGCTCGTACCGCACCAGGGAGCCGTCGCGGCGGCGCACCACCACGTCACCGGCCCGCGCGGCGGCGTGCCAGCAGCCGATCTCCCACAGCGTCACCCGGTGCTCGAAGGCGCTCTCCAGCGCGGCGCCGAGCGCGGCCAGCTGGCCGGCGTTGCCCGCCACGTTGTGGCCGTAGCCCGCGGCGGACAGGTTGAGGTCGGCCCAGCGCATCGTACGCGTCCACAGATCGGCCACCAGCGGCACCAGGATCTTGGCCGGCCCGGAGAGGTCGAACCGCTGCCGCACCGCCATCGGGTCGAACAGCCCCGACGGCTGCTCCATGAACCCGGCGTACCCCCGTACCAGCTCCTCGAACGGCACCGCGTTGTAGCTGAACACGACCGGCACCAGATAGCGGGCGGGCAGCGCGCGCACGTCCACGTCGATGAACTCCGACGCGCCGAGCGGCTCCGGCGCCGAGGTCAGGTCGCCGGAGTGGACGAGCCCCTTGCCCAGCCGCAGCCGCGTGTAGTCGCACAGGCCGGCGAACCGCCAGTCCTCGTCGAACACCGCCACCGACAGGTCCAGGTCCACCTGCGTGCCCGGCGGCTCGGCCCAGTGCAGGAAGAAGCGGAGCCTCTCGGCGCGCGGGATGGGCTGGACGCTGCCGCGCGCCAGGCGGACGAGCGCCGCCGAGGACGACCGTTCGGAGGTGGGGGCGACCAGGTCGGCGGCGGCCTCGTCCAGCAGCACGCGCCGCAGCGGCGGCAGCTCGCCCGCCCGCCGCAGCAGCTCCGCGATCAGGACGCGCTCGACCTCCAGCACGACGTCGTCGGCCAGCGCGGGCCGGTCGTCGCGCAGCGTCCGGAACCGGGACGTGCCGCCGCGCGGCAGGAACATCCTGATGCCGCCGGGCGGCGTCCTGACCTGGCCGAGCGCCGCGAGCAGCACCCCGGGCGCGACCCGCCGGGCCGCGTCCTCCAGCACGTCCAGGGGCACGGGCCCGAGCCGCAGGAGGTGGCACAGGCGGCGCAGCAGCTCACCGGGGCGCTGGGCCAGCAGGGCGCACGCCTCGGCGTGGCGGCCGTCGGCCAGAGCCGCCTCCACCCGCCCGGCGAACGTCGCCACCCGCACCCGCCCGTCGCGCACCTCCACGTCGGGATGGCGGGCGGCGCCGTCGAGCAGGGCGCGGCCGAACGGCGTGTCAGGGTCCAGCCGCGTGCCGCGCACCGCCGCGAACGCCACCGCCGCCCGCGGGAAGCGGGCGTGCTGCTCGTGCGGGTGCAGCACCTCGGCCAGGTGCTTCCACTGCTCGCGGTACCGGAGCAGGTCCTCCAGCAGGTACGGCATCGCGTCCAGGCAGCCCAGCACCGCGCGGCGCACCCGGCGGGGCAGCGACCCGCGCCGCCGGGGCGGGACGCGCAGCCCGGGGTCGGCGTCCATCAGCGCGTACAGCACCCGCAGCACGTCCGTCGCGGTGTCCGCGTGGCGCGGCAGCAGCTCGTCGGCCCCCCTGCGCAGCCCGTACGCCACCACGGCCGCCCTCGTCTCCTTGACCGGGATCGTGTCGGGCAGCCACGAGGCGGCGGCGGGCCAGTTGTCGTCCAGGAGCGTCGTGAGGTCGGCCCGCTCGGGCGGCTGCATGGGCGTGCGGCGCGCCAGCAGGGCCGTGGCCAGCTCCCGGCACGCGGCGGCCGGGTCGCCGCACAGCCGCAGCAGCGTCGTGGTGGTCACGGCGTCGCGGTGCGCGGAAACCTGCTCCTCCGACGGCTGGAGGAAGGGGTCGTCCAGGTCGATCCGGCGGTGGCAGATCGGGCAGGCGCTGAAGTCGGAGCCGTCCCAGCACGTACGGCACACCAGATGGGCGCACGGCGACACGGGACGCACGGTCCCGGCCTCCCCGCACAGCACGCACGGGCGCGCCGGATCCTGCAGCAGCAGGCTGAACACCCGCCGGACATAGAAGGCGGACGTATCAGCTGGCACGCTCTCCGGAAATTTCCGGAACAGCGGGATGTGCGAGTCGTTGGCCCCCAGCTCCTCCCGCAGGCAGTGCAGCAACCGCCGCCCTGCCTTGGTCAGCTCCTCCGCCGAGAGCCCCGCCAGCGCCCGGTACAGCTCCCCGGACACCAGGAACCCGAGCTGCAGCAGCTCGAACTCCAGCGCCGCCACCCCGGACGCCACGTTCGCCCGCACCAGGCCGAGCCGCTTGGGCAGCTTCCCGACCGGCGAAGGCACGCGCGCGTCCGCGGTCAGCGGCCCGAGGGCGACCAGCCTGCGGCGGCGCAGCAGGACCTCGCCGGAACGGTTCACCAGCCACCCCCGCGGCCTCGTTCGTGTGACAGGCGACGGCGGGCCGCACGGGGAGGAGGCCCCGCACGGCCCGCCCGGGCGGAGAGCGGGCGCGCTGTTCATTAAAAGTGAAGGAGAAGGAAGCACACCCAGGAGCCGCCTAGCCCGGCACCCTACCGGCATCGATCACCAAATGTCCGCTGATTTCCTCCCACCTCGCGCCGACGTCGCATAGGAAATTCGTCGACAGCCCAGCAGCACGGCCGTCGCAGCCGTATAGCTATACAGCAAGGGGGAGAGTCAGCCGCGGTTCGCCGTTCACAGGGGGACGCTTCATGGCCAAAGCGCGCCGGAAAAGGCGGGCCGGATCCGCGGCTGGAGCCGACGCGGCCCCCGAGGCCGGGTCCGGGCGGTGGAAGGCCGCGCGGACGTGGGCGGCGGGCATCCTCAGTGCCGTGCTCATCGCGGCTCTCGGCGTCGTGTTCACCACCTGGTTCAACGCCCGCGGACCCGACACGGTCGACCGGATCAGCGGGACGCCCCCGGTCAAGGTCGGCCACGTGGCCGTCGACTACTCCGCGCAGGACACCGCCCTGAAGACACCGGTGACCGACCCCGGGGAACGCGCGACCCTGCTGGCCAACGCGTCAGGCCCGCGCCGCGACGCGGTCATGGCGCGCCACCTCTGGGCCCCGCTCGAACAGGCGGATCTCACCGTCGTCCTCATCGGGAACCGCAGCAGCGTGCGCATCGTCGACATCAAGCCGCGGGTCCTCGACCGCGCGCCGGTGTCGGACGGCGCGCTGCTGGTCTACACCCCCGCCGGAGAGGCCGACACCATCGAGCTCGCCGCCGATCTCGACGATCCGGCGCCCCGCTTCGCCACGGCCGGGGACCTGGACACCTCGTACTTCAGGAAGAAGCAGATAGACCTGAACCGGGACGAGCGGGTCACTCTCTCCATGTCGATCAAGGGCCGGGCGGCGTACTACGAGTTCGATCTCCAGGTCACCGTGCTCGCGGAGGACCGGACCGAGCAGCTGACGATCGAGGGGCCTAGCGGGAGCCCGTTCCGGGTGACCGGCACCGCCGGGGCCTACCGCGCCTACTACGCCGTCTCCTCGCTCGGCGGCTGGCAGCCGATCTCTCGCGGCGAGGCGTGCGCGATCGAGCGGAAGTTGAAGGGGTGCTGACCGTGCGCGGGCGCCGCGCGGTCGCGGCCCTGCTCGCGGTGGTCCTGGCGGCCTGCTCGTCGGGGGACGCTCCGCGGCTCCGGCTCGTGCCCGTCGAGTGGCGGGTGGCGTGGTCGGTGCCCGCGGACGCCGACACCGGCCTGCCGCCCTTCGAGACCCCGCGCTACGCGGTGTCCGACGACGCGGTCGCCGTGGCGACCCGCCAGGGCACCGTACGGATCCACGATCCGCGTACGGGCGAGCTCCGGCGCACGGTCCCCGCCGATCCGGCTCCCGCCGCGCCCGTCACCGGCGTGTGGATCGCGGCGGGCACGCTGGTCGTGTCGAGAGGAACGCCGGACGTCGCCGGCCACACCCTCGTCGGTCTTGACCTGACCACGGGCACCACGCTGTGGCGGCGCACGATCGCCGTCTCCGCCCTTCAGCCCAGGACGGTGGGCATCGGCGGGTACCGGGGCCCGCGGATCATGGTGACCGAGCGCGGCATCGTGGTGTTCGAGCGGTCGGCCGAGCCGTTCGGCATCCACGCCCTCGATCTGCGGACCGGCGCGACCACGGCGCGGGTGACGTACCCGCGAGGCTGCGACCTGCGAGGCGCCGCGACCGCCCGTTCGGTGACGCTGCTCAGCTACTGCGCGAGCCGTGAGGCGCGGCTCGCCTCGATGGATCCGCGCACGTTGCGGGACAGCTGGGCGCGCCCGCTGTCGTCGCTCGCCTCGCCGCCGGACGGTGGCCCGCCGATGACCCTCACGGCCAACGCGGACGGATACGTTCACGCCTCGGTGGGACAGGAGGACTTCTTCTACGGGCCGGACGGCCGCCTGGTCTCCACCGCCTCGCAAGCCGTGCGGGTCATGGACCCGGGCCGCTGGAGTATGCCGCTGTTCGCCGGCTCGTACCCCGTGGCGGCCGACCACGGCGGGCTCCTCCTGCACAACTCATGGCCGTTGCCCGCCTACTTGGTCTCCGTGGACCCCGGCACCGGACGGCTCGGCGCGCTGCCGCTCGACCTGCCCGCCCGGCTGGTGTCCCTGGTCGGGGCGATCCGGGACATGGCGTTCGTGCGCGGTGCCGGCCGCCTCACCGCGTACAAGCTGAGCTATGGGCCCTCCCGCGGGCCTGCCCGGCTCGGCGGCGTCCCGGCGAGCGCGTGGCCGGACGCCTGCGCGCTGCTGACCGGCCGTGACCTGTCCGTCCTCGCGGACGGCTACCGCGCGGTCCCCGGAGGGGACGATCCGGCGCTGCCGAAACCGGCCGGCTGCGACTGGATACCGCCCGCGGACGACGGCGCCGTCGTCTCGCTCTCGGTGGAATGGGTGTCCTCGTCGAGCGCGGGCGCGCGAAAGCTGTTCACCGCGGAGGCGGGCGCCATCAAGGGGACCGCTGCCGTCGATCCGAACACTGAGGGCCCGGGCTTCCTCTCCTACACCGAGGCCAGGACGAACGGCCTCCACGGCGCGACGCTCGTCAACGTGGGCCCCGTCATCGTCCGGCTGAGCTCCACCTCGCGACAGGCGGTGCGGCTCGTCTCCCCGTTGCTGCGGGACAATCTGCTCGCACGCTATCAGCCGGGCGTCCGTGCTCCCGGCCCCGTTCGCGAGCGCGGCTGGATCCAGCTGACCGACGCGGCCGTCCACGCCGAGCCGGTGGTGGCCGGCGGCGTCGTCTACGCCACGAGCGGCGACGGCACGGTGTCCGCGCTGGACGCCGCCACCGGCGGGCTGCGGTGGCGCTTCCGGACGGGCGGCTCCGTGATGTTCGATCACGTGGTGATGGACGGCACCGTCTTCGCCGCGAACACCTCCGGCAGGCTCGTGGCGCTCGACGCCGCCACCGGCCGCCTGAGGTGGAGCCGCCGGATCAACGCGGCCGGCGACCTGGTGGGCACGGCGGGCCGCCTCTACGTCTGGACCAGGAGCCCCGCCTGGGCCGTGAATGCCGAGATCGTAGCGCTGAACGCGGCCTCCGGCGAGCGGGAGTGGGCCTTCCGGCCGGCGGGCGACGTCCTCAACCCCGAACCCGTGCTGGCCGGCGACGTCGTCCAGGTCGGCAGCGACCACGGCATGGTGTACGCGCTGGAC
The DNA here is from genome assembly GCF_040605375.1 of Nonomuraea sp. NPDC005650. NCBI lineage: Bacteria > Bacillati > Actinomycetota > Actinomycetes > Streptosporangiales > Streptosporangiaceae > Nonomuraea > Nonomuraea sp. NPDC005650. The sequence continues at coordinate 12,413 of NZ_JBEXCR010000076.1, read as the reverse complement.
GCCGCCTCGGGAGCCCGGAAGTGGCGTTTCCGGGCCGGCGGAGGACGGGACCACACGTATTCGGCGCGGGCCGGCGGGGTCGTCTACGCCGCGAGCACCGATGGCGAGGTGCACGCCCTGGAGGCCGCCTCCGGGAAAGTCCGATGGAGCTCGGAGATCGGCGGGTCCGTCGGCTTCCGTCCCGTGGTGGCGGGCGGGGTCGTGTATCTCGGCGACAGGAACGGCACGACGTACGCGCTGGACGCCGCCTCCGGCACGAGGTTGTGGCGCTTCCGGACCGAGGACGGGAAGCCCGGCTACAGATGGGACGTCGCGGTGGCCTCCGGACTCGTGTACGTCGCGGGCGCCGACAGCAGGCTGCACGCGCTCGACGCCAACACCGGCGCTGCGCGATGGTCGTTCCCGCTGGGCAAGGGCCGGTCCACCGCTCCCGTGGCGGCAGGCGGGACCGTTCACGTCGGAGACGGCACGGGAACGCTGCACGCGCTGGACGCCGCCACCGGCGCGGTGCGACAGAGCTTCCCGACCGGCAGCCCCCTCGAAACCCGGCCTGTCGTGGCAGGTGCCTTCGTCTACGTCGGCAGCTCGAACGGCAACGTGTCCGCATTCCCCACACCGGCTGAGTAGCCTGCCATCGTGGATCATCTGGAACGCGCCACCGGCGCGGTCGTCGGCTCCGCCGTGGGCGACGCGCTGGGCGCCCCTTTCGAGTTCGGCCCCGCGGGCGCCTTCTCCGCCCGCTTTCCCGTCCCCGGTTCCGGTGGCGAAATGTGCGGGGGCGGCGGCTGGGCTGCCGGGGAGGCCACCGACGACACGCAGATGGCCGTTCACGTCGCCGAATCGCTGCTGGAGCGCGGGGCTTGGACCTGCCGGACATCTTCGCCCGCTTCAAGCGATGGGCGGCCGACGATCCGAAGGACATCGGACTGCAGACCGAGGACGTCCTGACCCGTGGCCTTGCCTGGGACCAGGCCGCCGCCGCCCACTATCGCAGCAGCAACCGCGCCGCCGGTAACGGCGCGCTGATGCGGGCGGCCCCGTCAGCGGTGTACTTCGCCCGCGGCGGACGGCAGGCCACCATGGACGCCGCCCGTCGCATCGCCGCCCTCACCCACGGAGACCCCGCCGCAGGGGAAGGCACGGCGATCTTCCACGACCTGGTGCGCGTCGCCCTGGAAGGCGCCGACCCCCTGGCCGCCCTGCCGGAGATCCTCGCCGCCGTCCACCCCGACCACCGGGAACGCTACGCCACCGTCCTGGGCCCGCACTGGCATCCCGGCCAGGCCACCGAGTTCAACGGTGCCGTCTGGCCCTGCCTCGGCTCGGCCGTGTGGGCGCTGCGCGTCACCGGCGACTACGAGGACGCGCTGCGCGCCGCGATCGACCTGGGCGGCGACACCGACACCGTGGCCGCGGTCACCGGCGGCCTGGCCGGCGCGGTCTACGGGCCGGCTGCGATTCCGGCCCGCTGGACGGAGCCCCTGCACGTGCCGTTGCCCGGAAGCGGCGGCCGGGTCCTCGGCCTGCCGCACCTGCTCAATCTCGCGCGCGACCTGACGCAACGGGGCTCCACCGGGTGAAGGGCCTTTCGCCGAAACTTTCGGGATGACCGGCTCTTCCGAGGCGAAAACCCGCCGATCCCCACAAGGCTTCCGAAAGTTTCGAGATTCATGCCGACATATTCCCAGCTAAATGACCTGGCAAAAGATTGATCTTTGAAATATTTCGATCTTATGTTGACATGTTTCAGGCGGGTTCCCAGACTGATCGCCAACACCCCACCCGGAAGGGAGAGCCCTGGTGATCACCATCCGTTCGAGGGTCGTCGCGCTGACGGTGGCGGCGACGCTGTCGATCGCCGGAGCGGTAACGGTAGGACCCCCCGAAGCCGTCGCGGCCGCCGGAGTCGAGGACGAGGGCGCCGACTGCGCGGTGACCGGCCTGCCCGACCCCGGATCCCTGCCCACCAACTCCAAGCTTCCCGATCCCTTCAAGAAGCTGGACGGCACCCGCATCTCCGCCAAGTCCGAGTGGCGGTGCCGACGGCAGGAGATCAAGAAGCTGGCGGAGAAGTTCGTCTACGGCGAGAAACCCGCAAAGCCCGCGAGCGTCACGGGAACGGTCTCGAGAACCGGCATCACCGTGAACGTGAACCACAACGGCAAGAGCTCGAGTTTCTCGGCGGGCGTCGACCTGCCGAGCGGTTCCGGGCCTTTCCCGGCGGTTGTCGTCGTGGGCGGATTCGGCGCGGACACGGCCGCCATCAAAGCGGCCGGCGCCGCCGTCATCAATTACGACCCCTACGCGGTGGGGAAAGAGGGCACGCCGCGGAACAACAAACAAGGCGCCTTCTACAGCATCTACGGCTCCTCCAGCAGCACCGGGCTGCTCGTCGCCTGGGCCTGGGGCGTGAGCCGGATCATCGACGTCATCGAACAGTCCGACGGCGGCATTCTCAAAGCGGATGCGACCGGCGTCACGGGATGCTCGCGGTTCGGAAAGGGCGCCTTCGTGATCGGCGCGTTCGACCAGCGCATCGCCTTGACCATGCCCATCGAGTCGGGTAGCGCCGGCGTCCCCATTTTCCGCGGGATTCCCGGGGAAGGCGCCCAGAGCCTGAGCAGTGCCTATGGTGAGCAGCCGTGGCTGGGCGACGCGTTCGGCTCCTTCACGAGCAGCCCGGCCAGGCTGCCGGTGGACACCCACGAAATGGTGGCCATGGTCGCGCCGCGCGGGCTGTTCATCATGGACAATCCGCACATCGCCAATCTCGGCCCCAAGTCCGCGAGCGTGGCGGCCCTGGGCGGGGCGGAGGTCTACAAGGCGCTCGGCGCGGGAGACAACCTCACGTACTGGTCCGACATTCAGGACGGCAACCACTGCGCCAACCGGGCCGAATGGCGGACCCCGTTGCAGCAGAACATCCAGAAGTTCCTGCTGAAGACGGGCAACGCGCCCGGCGCGATCAGGATCTCCGCCAAGGCGCTCGGCAATCTGGCTGAGTGGAGAGACTGGCAGACACCCGCCCTCGGCGATGCCACCGACACCACCCCGCCGAGCACGCCCGGCACCCCGGCCGCCGCCAACGTGACTGCCACCGGCGCCACGCTGACCTGGGCCGCCTCCACCGACCAGGGCGGCACCGGGCTGGCCGGCTACAACGTCTACCGCGAGCAGGGCACCACCGACCAGCAACTCGGCCAGTCCGCCACGAACTCGATCACTCTCACCGGCCTGACCGCGAACACCCAGTACCAGGTGTACGTACGGGCGCGCGACGGCGCGGGCAACCTGTCCGGCGACTCGCAACCGGTCACCTTCACCACGACGACAAGCAGTGGCGACACCTCGCCCCCGACGGCCCCGGCCGGGTTGGCGGCCTCGGCGACCACGTCCACGGGCACGACCCTGAGCTGGACGGCCTCGACGGACGACAACGGCGTCGCCGGCTACGACGTCCTGCGCGCGCCCGGCGCGAGCGGCGGCACGTTCACCCAGGTCGGCACCTCGACCGCGACCTCGTTCGGCGACACGGGCCTGACCCCGAGCACCACGTACCGCTACCAGGTCAGGGCGCGCGACGCCGCGGGCAACACCTCGCCGGTCTCGAACACCGCGCAGGTCACCACCCAGCCCGGCACCTCCACCGGAACGTGCACGGCCGTCCCCACCGTGCAGACCCAATGGGCCACCGGGTACGTCATCCAACCGCTGGCCATCACCAACACCGGCACCTCGACGATCACGGGTTGGACGGTCACCTTCACCCTGCCGGCCGGCCACTCGCTGAGCGGCTCGTGGAACGGCACCGCCACCGTCAGCGGGCAGACCGTGACCATCAAGAACCTCGGCTACAACGGAACCCTCGCCCCCGGAGCCGCCACCACCACCGTCGGCTTCCAGGCGACCCGCCCGAACGGCAACACCGCCCTCCCGTCCGGCTACACCTGCGCCTGACACCCAACTCCGGAGCCGGCCGGCTCCACAGCCGGCCGGCCTGCTACTTGACGGCGCCGCTGGTGATGCCGGAGATGATCTTTCGCTGGGCGACGGCGAAGACCACGACCAGCGGCAGGCTCATCAGGATCACGTACGCGAAGATCAGATGCCAATTGTTGAGATACAGCCCGGCGCTGGCCACCCGGAAGAGGTTGAGGGGGAGCGTGTCCAGGCGCCCGCCGATCACGAAGAAGGCGTAGAAGACGTCGTTCCACACGTACAGGCAGACCAGGATGGTGGCCGTGGCCAGCACCGGGCGCAGCAACGGCAGCACCACCAGCCAGAACACCCGCATCGGGCTCGCCCCGTCGAGCTGCGCCGCCTCCTCCAGGGAGGTGGGGATGGTACGCACGAAGCCGGTGACGAAGAAGATCACCGTGGACATGTAGATGCCCATGTAGACGCCGATCATCCCGACCGCGCTCCCGGCCAGGCCGAGCTGGCGCAGCAGCAGCACGACGGTGACGACGGCGGGCGGGAGCACGATGCCGCTGATCGCCAGCGCGTACAGGACGGCGTTGAGCCGGGTGGCGCGGCGGGCCAGGATCCAGGCCGCCATCGAGCCGAACAGCAGCACCCCGATCACCGAGGGCACGACGACCAGCAGGCTGCCCAGCGACGCCCGCAGGACCTCGCCGTCGCCCCACACCTGCCCCAGGTTCTCCAGGAGGTGCCACTCGGACGGCAGCGACAGGTCCGGAGTGAGCGCCTCGCCGCGGGACTTGGCGGCCGTCACCAGCACCAGCCACAGCGGGATGCCGATGGACAGCGTCACCAGCACGAACGTGACCAGGGGCTGGAGCCGGCGCCACACGGGCGCGTCGCTCACGCCGCGACGGTCGGGCAGGACGGGGGTCACAGGATCTCCTCCCGCTTGCGCAGCACGTAGATGACGGGGAAGGCCATGAGGGCCACCAGCAGGAACAGCACCAGGCTCATCGTCGTGGCCTGCGCGAACAGCCCCTGGCCGAAGGTGCGGTAGATGAAGATGTTCAGGATCTCCGTGGTGCGGGCGGGCCCGCCGCCGGTGGTGGCCTGGGCGATGTCGAAGCCGTTCATCGAGCCCAGCAGCGCCGTGGCGACGTTGAACGTGATCGCGGGCGCGAGCAGCGGGAAGCGGACCGCCCAGAACGTCCGCCACCGCGAGGCGCCGTCGATGTGGGCGGCCTCCACGATGTCGTCCGGGATCGTCTTCAGCCCCGCCAGGTAGATCAGCATCGACAGCCCCATCCACTTCCACGCGTGGATCAGCGCGACGACCACGACCGTCCAGGTGGTGTCGCCCAGCCAGGCGTAGTCGATGCCGAGGAGCCGGTTGAGGCCGCCCGTCGGCTTGAGCAGGGCCTGGAAGATGTAGCCGACGGCCAGCGCGGACATCAGCACCGGGATGAGGAAGAAGACCCTGGCCAGCCGGTTGAGCCAGGTGTCGCGTTCCAGCAGCACGGCCAGGCCGAAGCCGAACGCGTTCTGGAAGATCGCCACCAGGACCGCGTACACCACCGTGACCCGCAGCGACCGGAACAGCGTGCCGTTGGAGGCCAGGTCGGTGAAGTTGTCCAGCCCGACGGGCCGGATCGCGCTCTTGAAGCCCGACCAGTCGGTGAAGGCGTAGACGAAGTTGAACACCGTCGGCAGGAAGAAGAACACCAGCAGGATGGCGAACGCCGGAGCCATGAACCACATGGGGTGCGTCCGCCTCCCGACGACCGGGCGCCCGCGGGCCGCGGTCGTGGCGCGGGAGGCGGCCCGCCGTGAGGTCGTGATCAGCACGTCAGAAACCGCTCGCCCCGGCGGCCTTGGCGAGCTGGGCGAACTGGTCCTGCGTGGCCGAGGCCACCTTCTCCGGCGTCATGGTCCCGGTGATCATGTCGGCCAGGTTCAGGTACAGGTCCGGGTTGGCCACCGCCAGCGCCTGCATCGACCCGACCGCGGTGGGCAGCGCGGCGTGCACGTCCAGCAGCGCCTGCGGCACGCCCGCCGGGCTGGGCACCGACGGCTCCAGGGAGACGGTGTTGCGGTCGGTGACGAAGTCCTTGTAGCCGGGCCCCATCCAGTACGCCAGCAGCTGCCGCGCCGCGGCCTCGCGCTTGGCGTCACCGCTCTTGAACGCCACCAGCGCGTTGGACTGGTCGGGGATGAACGTGCCGACGTTCCCCGACGGCGAGATCGGGAAGAAGCCGATCTTCTTGTCCAGCGTGGCCGTGTCGGCCGTGGCCTGCAGCTGCCCGAAGAACGAGTTCACCTGCACGACCATGGCCGCCTTGCCGGACAGCAGCGCCGCGCCCTGGTCCTCGAACTTCGCGGTCTTGATGTCGGAGTTGAACAGCCCCTCGTCGATCAGCGACTTGTACGTCTTGATCGCCCCGACGACGGCCGGGCTGTTGAACGTCTCCTTGCCCGTGTTGATCCGCTCCCACAGGCCGTCCTTGGCCGCGTCCGCGAGCTGGACCTGCACCCACCACTGGGTCGCCCACTTGTCGCCGGCCATCTCGAAGAACGGCGTGACGCCCTTGGCCTTCAGCGTGCGCCCCAGCTTCACCATCTCGTCGAAGTTCTTCGGCGTACCGGTGATCTTGTTGGCGGCGAAGACCTCCTTGTTGTAGTAGACGCCCTCGACCGCGGGGCTCGTGACGAGGGCCGCGTACCGGGTGCCGTCCAGGATGCCGGTGATGTCCTTCAGGTCCGGCGACAGCTGCGCCAGCCACGGCGCGTCGTTCAGCGGCTGGAGGTTGGCCTTGGCGTTGATCGCGGTCAGCATGGACGCGGTCGGCTGCCAGAACGCCAGGTCGGGCTTGTCGCCGGTGGCGACCTTGGTCTGGATGCCCTGCTCGTACGGGTCCGGGATTGTCACCACCTCGACCGTCGCGCCCGTCGCCCGCTGGAACCCGGCGATGACCGCCTTCGGCACGGTGTTGCTGTTCTGAGCCGCCCAGATCGTCAGCTTGACCCCGTCGAGCTTGGTGGCCGGGTCGGGCCAGGCCGCGGCGGTGGCGGGCGCGGCGGAGGAGGTCTCGACGGAGGGGTCGCTGCACGCGGTCAGGCCGAGCGCGAGCGCCGCCGCGGCGGCGACGGCCGTCCATGTGGTCTTCATGCTGGTCTCTTTCATGAGGCGGTGCGGATGCGGAGGATCCGGGCGGAGTGGGGCTCGTCGCAGCATGGGGTGAGCGTCAACACGCCGGAACCGGGCTGCCAGTCGCGAGCCCAGTCCGGCAGGTGCCGCGGGTAGAGCACGTCGATCTCGACCGCGCGGCCCGCCAGGTGCGGCAGCTCCAGCCGTACGGGCTTCGCCCCGTCGCGTCGCCATACGCCAAGGTATGTGACGTCAGCCGTCCGCAAACCCAGGGCGAGGTGGCGGTCGTCCCAGCGCGGCAGCCCGAGCGGCCACACGGGCGTGGCGCGGGCGAGGTCCGCGCGGATCTCCTTGTGGACGCGTACGGCGTCGCGGACCGAGCCGAACTGGGCGTCGCTCATCCCGTCCAGATGGCCGGACAGGTAGAGCCGCCCCAGCATGCCGGTGCACAGCGCGAAGGCGATCTCCTCGTCCGACATGTCGGGCTGCGGATACGCCCAGCTCGCCGACTGCTCGGGCAGCACGGACATCGGCGCCGACGCCGCGATCGGCGGGTACAGGCGGAAGTCCTGTTGGTCGCTGGTGGACTGCAGGTGCAGCCGGGACAGCATGGCGTAGTCCATGCGCATGGCGCCCGACGCGCAGTTCTCCAGGACGAGCCCCGGATGGCGCGCCAGCACGCCGTCCAGCCAGGCCAGGTGGGCTCGGTTGCAGGCCAGCAGCCCGTCCCCGGCGCTGTCGGCGTCCAGGTCGGTGCCCGCGCCCGGGTCGATGTTGTAGTCGAGCTTGAAGTAACCGACGCCGAGCTCCTCCACCAACCGGTCCACGACCTGGTCCAGGTGCGCGATCGCCCGGGGATGGCGCAGGTCGAGGTGGTAGCGGCCGTGCTCGACCAGGCGCATGCCGCCACGCTGCAGGAACGCCTCGGTGGGCAGCTTGTCGGCCATGGGGCTGCGGACGCCGATCACCTCGGGTTCGAGCCACAACCCCGGAACCATGCCGTGCTCCCTGATGCGGCCGAGCACCTCCTCGATGCCGCGCGGGAAGCGCGTCTGCGACGGCTGCCATTCGCCGACGCTGTCCCACCAGGTGCCGCCGTCGTCGTACCAGCCGGCGTCAATGCAGAACACCTCGGCCCCGGCCGAGGCGGCGGCGTCGATCAGCGGCAGGAGCTTGGCCGTGGTCGGATCGCCCGCCAGCGTGTTCATGTAGTCGTTGAACACCACCGGCAGCCGCTCCCGGTCGGGGTGCGGCCGGACGATCATCCGCCGGTGCGCGGTGAGCGCCGCGGCCGCCCCTTCCAGGCCCGCGCCGGACACCGCGACCGACACCGGCACCGTGGTGAACGACTCGCCGGGCTGGAGCAGGTGCTGCCACTGGTGGTCGATGTCGGTCGGGCCGAGCAGCGCGACGTACGGGTCGTCGAGCCGCTCGCCGACCTCCCAGCGCCAGGCGCCGTTGTGCTCGATCTGCCACAGCCACGCCTGCCCGCCGGCGCGGTCGATCAGGCCGCCGGTGGGCAGGTGGGAGCCGGTCGACCAGGTGCCCTTGCTGACGACCGCGAGCCGCCCGCGGCCGTCCTGCCCGTGGGCGCCCAGCCGCAGATCGGGTACGGCGTGCGCGCGCAGGGCCTCGCGGACCCAGCGGCTCTCGCCCAGCCACTCGCTGTCGGCCCGTACGACGTCGATGTCGTCCACCGAGCCCGCGAAGGCGGCGGCGAACGACGTGACGCCCAGCAGCAGCCGGGGGTCCTGGCCGCGGTTGGTCACCCGCGTCCAGACCTGGAACGCGCTGACACCCTCCGCCGAGCGTACGAACACCTCGGCGTCCAGCCCGCTCTCCGCGTCGTGCAGGTCGAGCTGCAGCACGTGCCACACCCCCTCCCTGCGCTGCTCGCAGCCCCGGTAGGCCAGGCGCAGGCCGACGGCCGTCCGGGAGAAGCGGTGCGAGGCCCGCGCCCGCCCCGCCTCCGGGACCAGCAGCTCCACCAGCGGCTGCGTCGCCCTGGGCAGGTGCGCCGTGGCGGCGTCGCCGCCGGACAGCGACCGGACGCCGACCGGGCCGTCGGGTGAGACGTCGAGCACGACCCGCAGGCTCGGGTGGCCCCAGACGACGCTGGTGTTCATGGATCTCCTCTGCTGCTTTTTGCGGGTGCCGCTTTCTTGCGGGTGCTGCTTCTCGCCGACCGGCGCGGCTCAGCCGACCGGGTTGGCGATCTGGATGCGGTCGATGTCGGGCGCGAAGCCGGCGGAGGCGTTGCCGAACGTGATCGTGTTCGCTCCGGCGGTCAGGGTCACGTCCACGACGGTGGTCCGGTAGTTCGACCAGCCCAGCGTGTTGCGGAAGTAGTGCCGCTGGGCCGCGCCGCCGTTGACCGAGATGTCGGCGTAGCGGTCGACGATGTTGCTGTTGTAGTTGGTGGCGCCCTCGCCCAGCTCGCCGTTGGCGTAGGTGACGATCAGGCGGTGGCGGCCGGCCGCGTCGGCGGTGACGTTGTTGAAGCGCAGCGTGTTGGCCGCGCCGGCGCCGACGTAGCCGACGTACTTCCCGCCCGAGGCGGCGGAGTTGGCCGAGACCCTGGCGGCGCCGCCGAGGGTGTTGGCGCTGGACTCGGCCTCGTACGCGGTGATCGTGCCCGACGTCGCCGACACCTCGAGGTAGTCGACGTTGGCGCCGGTGGCGGCGACGTCCAGGCGGTTGATCCCGGCGGTCAGGAACACCTTGGCCGTGGCGGTGCCCCAGTTCGGGGCGGCGGGCAGCGGGACGTCGGTCAGGTCGGAGCCGTTGAGCCGCAGCCTGGCCGTGCGGGCGGCGGCGGCCGAGTAACGCAGGCCCACCGTGTAGTAGCCGTCCGTCGGGGCCGTGACCACGAACCTGGCGCCGCCGTCGGCGAAGGAGACCGGGCCGTAGGTGATCGCGCCCGGCGCGGCGGCGTACTCGGCCTCGTAGCGGGAGCCGGTGGTCGCGTCCTTGTCCGGCGTCACGATCACGTGGTACGCCGACGACCCCTTCAGCCCGGTCAGCGGGATCGTGATCTGGCCGCCGGACGGCGTGAAGCCCGCCTCGGTGACCTTGTACGGGCCGGGGGAGGGGTTCAGCCCGGTGTCGTCCACGCCCCAGACGGTGGCGTGGACCGTCGCGCCCAGGGCGGATGGGATGCCCTTGACGACCAGGTTCGTGTCATATGTGCCGTTGGCCGGGTTGTTGCCGCCGAAGATCACCCTGGCCTGCTTCTTGCCCTGGTCGAGCGCGGCCAGGCCCTGAAGGGAGCCGCCCTGCGAGGGTGGGGTGACGGCCACGGTGTTGCCGGTCAGCTCGCCGTACCACTTGTACAGCCACCAGCCGCCGGTCGCCTGGTTGTTCCTGGTGACCAGGTCGTTGAGCCCGCCGGCCGTCGTCCAGTACGCCAGGCAGCCGTCGACCTTGCTGTTCTCGAACTTCGCCACGAACTGCACCAGGTTGCCCGGCACGCCCAGGTCCCCGGAGAACCGCCCGTACTCGTTGATCGTGATCGGCCTGGGGGAGATGCCCAGGCTGGACTCGATCGCCCGGTAGTCGGCGTAGTGGGTGTGCCAGCCGGTGAAGAAGTCGTCGCCCAGCTCGTGCCAGGTGGTGACGTCGGGCAGCACGGCGTTGTCGCGGGCGAACTGCATGAACGTCCGGATGTCGGCCGAGCGGTAGCTCGCGAAGTTCGGGCCCGCGATGCGGGCGCCAGGGTCGAGGGAGCGGATCCGGCGGTAGACGGTCCGGTAGTCGTTCATGAACCCGGCGAGGTTGCCGCCGTACCAGATCTGGTCGGGCTCGTTGAAGGGGACGTAGACGTACGAGGTGCGGTACGGGTCGGCGACGACCTTCCTGACCATCGTGTCCACCTTGGCCAGGTAGTCGTTGATGCCGAGGTTCTCGTACGGCCACTGCTTGTAGACGTCCTGCATGTAGATCTGGATCTCGCGGCCGCCGGCGCGCTTGAACATGGGGGCGATCTTGAGCGCGTCGCCGTTCGGGTGCTGCAGGCCGTCGGGCGCCTTCTGGGCGGTGACCTGGGGTTTGAGGGCGGCGAGCATGGTCTCGTTCGGGATGCCCTCGTCGCCGAGCCCGTACAGGAAGCCGGTGGCTCCGTACCTGAGCGCGCCGGTCGAGCTGCCGAGATCGACGACGAGCTGAGACGCGGCCTGAGCGGGTGCGGCATGCAGGGCACCCGTCACCATGACCACCGCCAGCATCGCTGACCAGGCATGTTTCCTCCTCATAGCGGGACAACCTCCTTGCGTGCTTCGGGCGTTGGAGCCCTTGGGGGGACGTGGAGGTGCGCAGATGTGACCGGTCACATTTCTTGATGCTTGAGTGTGACCGCTCACATTGAGGAGGAAAAGACCCTGTTACCAGGTTGTTACCGGCAAATGTCGGAGGGGGGTGAGGAGGCTTGGCGGGATCCGCTCCGGAGGCTACAGTTCCGGGATGTCGTGGTGGTGGCGTCGGATGTGCGCCGCGAAGGCCCGCAGATAGCCGGTCAGGAATTCGGCGGTGGAGGGCACCTGGATGTCGCCGTCGTCGTCGATCAGTCCCTTGGTGAACTGGATGTAGGCCTCGGGCTGGCCCATCACCGGGGTGTTGGTGAAGGACAGGATGGTCCTGAGGTGCTGCTGTGCCACGGCGGTGGAGATCGGGCCGGGCGAGGCTCCGATGATCGCGGCCGGCTTGCCGGCGAGCACATTGGCGCCAAAGGGCCGGGTCGCCCAGTCGATGGCGTTCTTCAGCGCGCCGGGGATGGACCGGTTGTACTCGGGGGTGACGAACAGGAGGGCGTCGGACGCCTTGATCGCGTCCTTGAACTCCTGGGCCACGGCGGGATAGTTCGGATCGTGGTCGTGACTGTAGAGGGGCAGCTCGCCGATGGGGATCTCCGTGAGGCGGAGCTCCGGCGGCGCGAGCCGGCTCAAGGCCAGGGCGAGCGTCCTGTTGATCGACTTCTGGGACAGGCTCCCGACGATGTAACCGACGGCGTAGGTCATTGTGTTTCCTCCGGTGTTCATGATCTTTCTTCGACGAATGTGACCGTCTCTTCGAGGGGCGCCCGGCCCGTACGGACGTGATTCACCGTGACGTCCTCGAACCCGATCGACATGCCGCAGTAGAGGACGAGCCCGTCCGGGGGAGAGACGATCTCCGCGACGGTCCTGCGATAAACCGACCACGCCATCTGCGGGCAACTGTGCAGCCCTTCGGCGCGCAGCAGCAGCATGACGGTTTGCAGATACATGCCGACATCGGCCCATTGGGGGCGGCCCAGGTCGCGGTCGATGTAGCAGAACAGCGCGGCGGGCGCGCCGAAGCACTGCCAGTT